>DASYXA010000076.1:0-2789 GCA_035935465.1 Candidatus Limnocylindria bacterium
CCATGCCCGCAACGTCGAGCTCGGGATCGAGGCCCAGGTGCTCGCCCGTGACGAGGAGCGGCTGCTCTGCCGCGCCTGTGCCGACCTCAAGCGCGCGTGCGAGCTCCACCGGCGGCTCGATGGCACGCTGCACGACCTCACCGGCGGGCTCGAGGGGTCGCAGGCGCGATGACCACGTGGTGCGTCTGCACGCTGACCGCGATGCCGCAGGACGAGCGCTGGCAATGGGCATTCCTCATCGCCGTGGCTATCGCGTTGATCTTTGGCGCGATCGTCGATCGCAAGCACCTGGATCTGAGCGCGTGAGCAAGACGGTCGACGCCGACCTGATTCCGATCGCGCCGACGCTCCCGGTGCTGGCGGACGGGCGCTACGTGTGGCCGGTCGGCCGGGTCTTCCGTGGCGAGATCTTCCCGAGCGGCTCGCTGTTCCTCACCGAGGGCGACTGCTGGACGTGTTCTCGGTGCGGAGTCGCGAATTCGACGATCGCGCCGTTCTGCACGAACTGCCGCGCGCTCCTACCGCTGGGCTCATCGAAGCCCGAAACGGTGACGGCGTGACCTGGAAGGCGCTCAACGATAACGACGTCCTGGCGTTCATCGCGATGCTCGCGTGCTTCGCGCTCATCGCGGTCCTGCTCGCGCTCGTCGCGACCTAGCCCCGCGCGCGGGCCCACGCAGACGCAGGTATGGGAGGCAGCAAGTGACCACAGAGACAGCAGCACAGATGACCCGAATCCGAGCGACCGAGCCCACGCCGCGGCTCGCACGGCCGACCGTGCGCGTGGACGCGGATGGCAGCTACGTCCTCACGCTGCCGCTGCGCGACCCGTACCCGTGGCGCTCCGAGGAGTCCGCGCCGATCATCCACGCCGCCGTCCACGGGACCGACACGGTGTTCGTGTCGACGCACGACGAGACCGCCAGCATCCAGCACGCCTTCTCCGTCACCCCGGCCGCCGCCCACGCCCTGGCCGAGGCGCTCCACGCGGTGGCCAACCGGATCGAGGGCAAGCCCGCGGACGACGACCGCCCGGGGGACGCGGGATGAGCCAGCCGATGGATTCGCTCGTCGCGCCGAAGGCCCTCTCGCTCATCGACCCGGCCTCGGGCGAGATCGTCCCGATCGACCTGGCCCCGATCTCGGCCGAGGACGCCGCCGCGAAGCTGCCCGTCGTCCAGCGGGCGATCCGCGAGCTGCGGCGGTTCGAGGCGTTCCTGCTGGAGGTCATCGGGGCCTCGTTCGTCGAGGGCCAGACCGAGAAGCGGATCGCCGACCAGTTGTTCGAGCGGAAACTCGAGACCGCGTGGGTCATCGACGACGAGGGCGCCCTGTGGGCGCTGCTCCACGCCGCGGCGGTCCGCGAGGAGATCACCGAGGCCGAGTTCGCGAAGGCGACCACGCAGGTCGTCTCGTACCGCTTCAACCACTCTGTGTTGAACGTGCTCGTCAAGCGAATCCCCGCGATCGACACGCTCCGCCACCGCGTCACCGGCGACGCCAAGCTGCGCATCAAGGCATAGGGGGAGAGCGACATGACCGTGCAGACCGCGACACCGTTCCAGTTCGAGGAGAAGGCCAGCAAGACCAAGCGCAAGGCCCGGATCGCGCTCGTGGGCTACGAGGGCTCCGGCAAGACCTACACCGGCCTGGTCATCGGGACCGCGCTCGCGGCCCATGACGGCAAGCGGCTCCTGCTCGCCGATAGCGAAGGCGACTCAGCCAAGATCTACGCCGACCGCTTCGACTTCGCCCACGGCCGCCTCTCCGACCACTCGCCGGAGAGCTACCGCAACGCGCTGGACACCGCGGTCACGGCCGGGTTCGGTGCGCTGTTCTACGACTCGATGAGCCACGAGTGGATCGGGTCCGGCGGGGCGCTGGAGATGAAGGATCGGCTGTCGGTCGGACCGGACAGCGACGGGTTCCGGGCGTGGGGCAAGGTCACGCCCGAGCACAACAAGGTCTTCGCCGGGGTCGTGAACGCGCCGATCCACATCGTCGCGTCGATGCGCCAGAAGAAGGCCTACGTGGTGGAGCAGAACGCGAAGGGCAAGAGCGCCCCGCGCCTCATCGGGACCGAGGCGGTCCAGCGCGAGGGCGCTGAGTACGAATTCGATCTCATCCTCACGTTCGAGCGCGACGGCAACATCGCGACGATCGCGAAGTCCCGGTACGTCGGGATCACCCAGGGCGCCCGGTTCGCCAAGCCCGGCGCCGACCTGGTGGCGCTCATCATCGCGGCCCTCGACGAGGGCGCGGACCCTCCGGCCCCCGCACCCGTGCGCACACCGAACGAGGTCGACGGCCTGACCCAGGCGGTGATCACCGATCTGGCCAAGCGCGCGAACGGGACGGCCCGCGCGATCACCCAGGCGTTCCTCGCCCAGAAGGGCTACGCGAGCTGGGGCGACTTCATCCAGTACGGGGCCGACGACGCCCAGGTGCTCATCGACCAGTTGACGCCGCAGCCGGAGCCGGTGGCCCCGGCGAACGGCCAGCCCGCCCGCAGCGTCGCCGAGCAGGCCGAGCTGCTGAAGCCCGCGGGAGCGAAGCGCTAGGTGGCAACCGACACGCCGCTCGTCCGGGCGCACGTCGACGACTTCGACGCGCACGACCTCGGGTGGTCCATGCTGCTCAGCGGCAGCGGACCGCTCCCCGATGCGGTCATCAAGGCGATCGCGGGCGGCCCGGTCCTCGTCACGTTCGAGCGCGGCTGCGGCGGCGCGGTCGTCGACGCGCCGCGTCGCGAGCGGCTCGCAGCGGCGGTGCGGGCATGACCGAGGCCG
>DASYXA010000077.1:0-27406 GCA_035935465.1 Candidatus Limnocylindria bacterium
CGCCGATCGCGACGGTCGCGACCGGCACGCCGCGCGGCATCTGGACCGTCGACAGGAGCGCGTCGAGCCCGCCGCCGATCGCGTTCGGTGAGACGAGCGGCACCCCGATGACCGGGAGCGTCTGATGCGCCGCGACGGCGCCCGCGAGATGCGCCGCGCCGCCCGCGGCCGCGATGATCACCTTCACGCCGCGCGCGGCGAGGCCCTTGGCCCAGTCGCGCACCTCGTCCGGCGTGCGATGGGCGGAGAGCACGCGCGTCTCGTGCTCGACGCCGAGGCCGTTCAGCGTCTCTTCCGCGACGGCCATGATCGGCGCATCGCTCGTGCTGCCCATGACGATCGCGACCTGCGCGGTCATGCGGTGCTCCCCACCATCTTCACGGGGCCCTCCAACGCGGCGATGTCCGAACGATAGAACCTGCCCTTCCAGCTGATCCGTTCGGCTGCCAGGTACGCCCGCTCCCGTGCGTGCGCGGGCGTGTCGCCCTGCGCGACGACGTGCATGACCCGACCCCCGCCGGTCACGAACCCGCCGCTCGGCGAGGACCGCGTGCCGGCGTGGAACGTCCACACGTCATCCGGGAGATCGCCGATGGTGATCTGGTCGCCGACGCGGGGCCGGCCCGGGTAGCCCTCGGCGCAGAGGGCGACGTCGACGTACGCGCGCTGGCTGAACCGCACCGGATGGGTGTGGGTGTAGGCGGCGAGGCGGCCGTCGCCGAGCGCCTGCATGAGCCGGGCGAAGTCGCCGCCGATCCGCGGCAGGATCACCTGCGCCTCGGGGTCGCCGAACCGCGCGTTGAACTCGATGACCCTCCAGCCGGCGGCGGTCTTCATGAGCCCCGCGTAGAGCACGCCCTGGTACGGCGTGCCCCGCGCGACGAGGAGCCGCGCGACCGGCGCGATGAGCCGGTCGGCGAGCGGCTGCGCTTCGTCGTCGGGGAGCACGATCGTCGGCGAGCACGCGCCCATGCCGCCGGTGTTCGGCCCGGTATCGCCGTCGCCGGCGCGCTTGTGGTCGCGCGCGGGCGGCAGCGCGACCACCGTCTCGCCGTCGACGAGCGCGTGCAGCGAGGCCTCCTGGCCGAACAGGACCTCCTCCAGGAGCACCGGACCGGCGGCGATCGCGCCGCGCGACAGCGCCGCGTCGGCCTCCGCGCGATCGCGCGCGACGACGACGCCCTTCCCCGCCGCGAGCCCGTCGGCCTTCACGACCACCGGACCGTCGACCAGTCCGGCGCGGGCGGCCGGCGCGTCGGGGAACGTGCGGTACGAGGCGGTCGGCACCCCCGCCTCGTTGAGCACGTCCTTCGCGAACGACTTGCTCCATTCGAGCTTCGCTGCCTCGCGCGACGGGCACACGACCGTGACGCCGGTCCGGCGCAGCGTGGCGCCGACGCCCGACGCGATGAGCTCGTCGGGCCCGACGATCACGAGGTCGATGAACGAGGCCGCGATGTGCTGCTCGAGCCGGCCGTCCCGGTCGATCGGGATATCGAGCGTGCGGGCGAACAGCGACATCGCCGGATTGCCGGGGATGACGTCGATCGTCGTGACGCTGTCGCACCGCGCGAGCCGCCAGGCGATCGCGTACTCGCGGCCGCCGCCCCCGAGGACGAGCGCGTTGATGCCGGTCCCACCGGGCATCCGGATCGCGCTCCGGCCGGCGCGCTGCTCGGCGATGAGCTTGCGCATCCGCTCACCGTCGTTGAGCCACTTCATGCGCGCATCCGGCTCACTCCCACTCCTGGTCAATCTCGTGGCTGACACGACGAGACACACTCCAGACCGGTGGTGTTCGCTCGGTGCGGCAACGCCGCCTCTCGCTCACTCCCATTCGATCGTGGCCGGCGGCTTCGACGAGATGTCGTAGACGACCCGGTTGACGGCGCTCACCTCGTTCACGATGCGCGCCGAGATGCGGGCCAGGACGTCGTACGGGATGCGCGCCCAGTCGGCGGTCATGAAGTCCTCGGTCGTGACCGCGCGCAGCGCGACGAGGAAGCCGTAGGTGCGGAAGTCGCCCATCACGCCGACGCTCTGCACCGGCGTGAGGACGGCGAAGGCCTGCGCGATCGTCCGGTACAGGTCGGCGGCGCGGAGCTCCTCGAGGAAGATCGCGTCGGCCCGGCGCAGGATGTCGAGCCGCTCCTTGGTGAGCTCGCCGATGACCCGGACCGCGAGGCCCGGGCCGGGGAACGGGTGGCGCCACAGGATGTCCTCGGGGATCCCGAGCTCCGCTCCGACCCGCCGCACCTCGTCCTTGAACAGCCGGCGGAGCGGCTCGACGACCTCGAGCGACATGACGTCCGGCAGGCCCCCGACGTTGTGGTGGGTCTTGATGCGCGCGCTGGTCTTGCTGTCCTTCGCGCGCGACTCGATGACGTCGGGGTAGATCGTGCCCTGCACGAGGAGGTCGACCTGCCCGATCCGCTTGGCCTCCGCCTCGAAGCAGCGGATGAACTCCTCGCCGATGATCGCGCGCTTGCGCTCGGGATCGGTGACCCCGGCGAGCTTCGCGAGGAAACGCGCCTCCGCGTCGACCGGCACCAGGCGCAGGCGCGCCCCGAACGTCGCGACCACCTGCTCGGCCTCGCGCTCCCGGAGCATGCCGGTGTCGATGAACACGCAGGTGAGCCGATCGCCGATCGCGCGCGCGACGAGCGCCGCGGCGACGGCCGAGTCGACGCCGCCGGAGAGTGCCAGGATCGCGTGGCGCTCGCCGATGACCCGCCGCAGCTCGGCCACCGACTCCTCGACGAACGCCGCCGGCGTCCAGTCGCCCCTGGCGCCGCAGACGTGGAGCACGAAATTGCGCAGGATGTCCGCGCCGTGCGGCGTGTGCGCGACCTCGGGGTGGAACTGCACGCCGAACCGCCGCGCGCCGTCGCTCATCGCGGCGGCGGCGAGCCGGTCGGTGCTCGCGGCCGCGTGGAACCCGTCGGGGAGCGTGCGCACCGAGTCGCCGTGGCTCATCCACGCGCGCTCGGCCTCGGCCAGGCCGTCGAAGATCCCCGACCGGTCCCGGAGCGCGACCGTCGCCGGGCCGAACTCGCGCTTCCCCTCGGCGACGACCAGGCCGCCCGGAAGGACGTGGGCCATGAGGTGCATCCCGTAGCAGATGCCGAGCACGGGGAAGCGGCCGTCGAGGATCGCGGGGTCGACGAGCGGGGCGTCCGGCTCGTAGACGCTCGCGGGGCCGCCGGAGAGGATCACCCCGACGACACCGCGCGCCGCGAGCTCCTCCGCGGTCACGTCGTGCGAGAAGATCTCGCAGTAGACCCGCGACTCGCGCACGCGCCGCGCGATGAGCTGGACGTACTGCCCGCCGTAATCGAGGACCGCGACCGTCTCGCGAGCGAGACCGGCTGCGGCCCCGGTCTTCGGATCGGAGCTCACGCCGGGCGTCCCCATCTCAGTACTGCGTCGCACCCGTGAACGCGAATGCCGCGAGGCGCAGCGCCGGGACGCGATACGAGCTGACCTGGAGACCGAACTGCTCGCCGGGCACGAGGAGCGCGAGCTCCGACCCGACGCCGAGCGTCCCGCCGAGGGCCTCGTGGTACGACTGCGTGAACCGGAAGTTCTTCACCGGATACGCGATCTCGCCGTCCACGATCGCGAACGTGCCGTCGCGCGTCATGCCGGTCACGATCGTGCGCAGCTGGTGGACCCAGCGCGTGTACCAGAAGCGCGTGACGAGCACGCCGTTCTTCGTGTCGGCGATGAGCTGCTCGCGCGTCTTCGTGCCGGGTTCAAGGCGCAGATGCATCGGCGCCGCGGGCTGGAACGGATTCGGCGGCAGTGCGTGACCGGTGTTCTTCTGCCCGGTGCGATGCGCGGTCTGCGAGTCGTAGACCACGGCCTTCGCGACGCCGCGCTCGACGAGCGTGATGCGCTCGGACGGCTGGCCCTCGAGGTCGAACGATCGCGGCACCCCCCGGGGGTCGAACGGATCGTCGACGAGCGTGACGTCGCCGGTGACCTTCTGCCCGAGCTTGCCGACCACGAACGAGCGTCCCTCCTCGACGGCCTGACCGGTGAGCTGCGAGCCGAGAAAGGAGATCATGTCGCGCACCGCGTACGGCTCGAGGATCACCTCGTGCGTCCCCGGCGCCAGATCGCGCGGCCGCTGCGCGGCCTTCGCCTTCGCGACCGCCTCGCGGGCGCAGCCCGCGATGTCGAGCGTGCCGAAATCGAGGGAGAGGCGCTGGGCGAACGCGGTGCCGGCGTCGCCGATCGCCGCGAGCTCGGCATCGCTCATGGTCGCCGGCGCGTAGGCCCACACGCCGCGCGAGTTGGCGACCGCGAGCTCCTGCACGTTCGTCGAGACGTATCCCGCGGCGCTCAACGACGCCGCACGCGCCGCGTCGCACAGCTGCTTGGCGGCGCGCGCGCGATCGAGCGGTGTCGCCTCGGCCGTCCGCTCGACGAACGCGCTCGGCGCCGGGCGCAGATCGCGATCGCCGGGCAGGCCGCCGAACGTCGGGTTCTCGGGCGTGATCTTCGTGAGGCTGGATGCGTCCGTGGCCGCGCGGTGGATGCCCTCGCCGTCGAGCCGGTCTGTCGTCACGATGGCGACGCGGGTGCCGCGGACCACGCGGACGCGCAGCTCCGCCTCACGGCTCACGACGTTCTGGTGGATCGCGCCGTTCGCGAAGCGCGTGAGGGCGGCCGTCCGCGCGACGACCACGGCCTCGGCCTCGTCGCCGTCGGCGGCCCGGAGCGCCTTGTCGCAGATCGCGCGGAGGGCGCGCTCGCCGAACAGCATCCCGCTCACGACAGGACGCCGACCCGGACGTTCCGGAACCGGGCCGGCGCGGCCCCGTGCCCGGTATGGCCGATCTGGCCGGGCTGGCCCTTGCCGCAGTTCGGCGTGCCCCACATGACCCATTCGGACTCGGAGCACACCGCGTCGCAGCTCCCCCAGAACTCCGGCGTGATCCCGGTGTAGGTCGGGTTGCGGAGCATCGCCCCGCGCTTGCCGTTCCTGATCTCCCAGCCGACCTGCGTGCCGAACTGGAAGTTCAGCCGCCGGTCGTCGATCGACCACGAGCGGTTCGTGTCCATGTAGATGCCCTCGTCGGTGTCGGCGATGAGATCCTCGAGCGTGCCGGCGGTCCCCGGCATCACCGAGACATTCGTCATCCGGATGAGCGGCAGCCGCGCCCACCCATCGGCGCGCATCGTCCCGTTGCTCCCGGTGCCCAGCGACAGGGCGGTCTCGCGCGACATGAGGTAGCCGACGAAGATCCCGTCCTTCACCGCCCAGCCCTCGCTCGCGGGGACGCCTTCGTCGTCGTAGCCGAACGTGCCGAGGCCGCCCGCGCGGGTCGAGTCGATCGCGATGTTCACGTGCTCGCTCCCGTAGCGGAACGACCCGAGGCGATCGGTGGTGAGGAACGACGTTCCGGCGAACGCGGCTTCGGTGCCGAGCGCGCGGTCGAGCTCGATCGGGTGGCCGCAGCTCTCGTGGCACTGGAGCATCAGCTGGTTGGAGCTGAGGATCACCGACGTGCGGATGTCCTGCGGGCACTGCTTCGCCGTGAGCAGCGCGACCGCCTCGTCGGCGATGCGCGGCGCGTGCTTCGCGAACTCCCATTTGAGGGCGTACTCCCAGCCCGCGGTGTTCTGGCTGCGGCCCCCGGATCCGGGGTACGTCCGGATCTGCTGCTCGCCGTTGCCCACGGACTCGGCCGCGATCGACGCGCCGGTCTCGTAGAGGGTCTGGGCGATGTCGGCGCCCTCGCTCGAGAGGAAGAGCTTCTCCTCCTTCCAGATCTCGTACGACGACCGGGTGGTCCGGAGCGTCGGCTGCGCCTGCCGCATCGCCGCATCGGCGTCGAACAGCAGCTGCACCCGATCCTCGAACCGCATCGTCCAGGGGTCGATCCCGATCGGCGTCGTGTACGTCGCCGTCACCGGCTTCACGTCCGCGAGCCGCGCGTCGCGCTGCGTGGTCAGCGCGGAGGCGCGTGACAGCGCGACCGCGAGCGCAGCCACGCGATCGGCCTCGTCGGCGGTGAGGATCGGCGACGCGGCGAAGCCCCAGGCGCCCTCGGCGAGTGAGCGGACCGCGAAACCGTACGTGTCGGAGCGGTCCACGTTCTCGAGATGGCCGTTCTTCACCACGGCGTCCTCGACCGACCGGCGCACGAATCGAACGTCGGCGTACGTGGCGCCGCGGGTGCGGGCGGTATCGAGCGCGCGGCGAGCGAGGTCCCGTTCGACGGAACCGAGCATCAGGAGGTGCGGACCCGATAATTGGGCGCTTCGACCGTGATGCGCACGTCGTGCGGGTGCGACTCGCGGAGCCCCGCGCCCGAGATGCGGACGAAGCGCGCCGTCGTGCGGAGCTCCTCGATCGACGCGGCGCCGGTGTACTTCATCCCCGCGCGCAGGCCGCCGACGAGCTGATGCACGAACGGCTCGAGCGCGCCGCGCGCCGGCACGCGCCCTTCGATCCCCTCGGGCACGAGCTTGCTGAACTCGGCGACGTCGCCCTGGCCGTAGCGGTCGCGCGACGTCTGCCGGGCCTGCATCGCGCCCAGCGAGCCCATGCCGCGGTACGACTTGAAGCGGCCCTCGTCGGTCTCGATGACCTCGCCCGGCGATTCGTCGACGCCCGCGAAGAGCCCGCCGAGCATCACGGTGTGCGCGCCGGCGCCGATCGCCTTGGCGATGTCGCCGGACTCCTGGATCCCGCCGTCGGCGCAGACCGGCACGCCCGCCTTCGCGGCCGCGTTCGCGCAATCGAAGATCGCGGTGACCTGCGGCATGCCGGCGCCCGCGACGACCCGCGTCGTGCAGATCGCCCCCGGCCCGACGCCGACCTTGACGCCATCGGCGCCGGCCGCGATGAGGTCCTCGGTGCCGGCCGCGGTCACGACGTTCCCGGCGACGACCTGCACGCGGTGGCGGGCCTTGATCTTCTCGACCATCCGGATGACGCCGGCGGAATGGCCCTGCGCGATGTCCACGAAGATCACGTCGACGCCGGCCGCCACGAGTGCGCTCACGCGCTCGTCCGCGTCACCCGAGACGCCGACCGCCGCGCCGACGCGGACCCCGCCGTCCTTGCACGCTCTCACGTTCGCCGTCTGATCCTCGACGCTGAGGTTGCGATGCAGGACGCCCATCCCGCCCAGCCGGCCGAGGGCGATGGCCATCCGCGATTCGGTGACCGTGTCCATCGCCGCGGAAAGCAGCGGAATGTCGAGAGCGAGCTCTCGGGTGAGGAAGCTTCGGGTGGAGACCTCGCTGGGGCGGGTGTCGCTGCGGGCCGGGATGAGGAGGACGTCGTCGAAGGCGAGCCCTTCGGTACCGAACTTGTCCTCCGCCGTCACGCCGCCGCCCTCACCCGCTCAAGTGTAGTGAAGCGGTGCGGTCGCTACCGGGCCTTCGCGCGGTTCGAGAGGTTGCTCGCGACGCTGAGGTTCCCGGCGTTGTCGACCGTGACCGCGTACGCGCAGTAGAACTTGCCGGAGGTCAGGCCGGTGAGGACCAGGGGGATCGCCGGCGGATTGCCGGCGAAGTAGGTGTAGGTCGTGTACGGGGTGGCCGCGCAGCTCGCGCCCGCCTGCTTGTAGTAGACGCGGTAGCCGGCCACGCCGGAGAGCGCGTCGGTCCCGGCGGATGTCCCGCTCACGTTGAGCTGGCCCGCGGCGGCGCCGGTCGCGACGTTGACGCCGCCCGCGGCCGTCGGCGCGGTCAGGTCGATCCCGAAGCTCGCCGTCGTATTCCCGGAGGCGTTCCCGACCGCGTCGGCACCCGAGTAGACGACGCTGTGGCTGGCGCTCTGGCCGCTCACGGTGACGGTCCGGGGCGCCGCGGAGGTGGCCGCGCCGGCGCCGTCGACGTTCGTGGTCGCCGTGCCCATGCCGACGCCCGTACCGTCGTTCCCGCTCACCACGACGGTCACGGTGCCGTTGAACCAGCCGGCGCACGATCCGCCGTTGCAGGTCGCCGACATCGCGGGCGCGGTGCGATCGGACGTCGGGCTCTGGGCCGGGCTATCGGGGCTGGTGAAGAATCCGGCCCCCTGGGCGATCTTCGTCTGGACTGTGTAGGTGTAGGTGCCGTCGGCCGGCGGCGTGTCCGAGTACGCGAGCGACGCGGTCGCCCCGATCTGGACCCCGTTGCGGAGCACGAGGTAGGTGACGGTGTGGCCGTTCGGCGGCGTCGTCGTCGCGGGCCAGGCGAGGTCGATCCGGCCCGCGATCGCCGGCGTGGCGGTCTCCGACGCCGGAGCGGCGACGTTCGACGTGTTCCAGCTCTGGCCCGGGTTCGTGGTCGAGCCGGTGAAGCTCGCGCTGGTGTCCCCGGCCGAGAAACCGACGATCGCCGTGCTCACGAGCACGACGAACGCGGCGGCGAAGATGCGGTCCAGGCGCATCAGGCGGCCCTCGCCGCACCGGCGGTGGCCTGCTGGAGCCAGCGCTCGTGCTCGGCCCAGATCCGCTGCGCGTCGGCGCTCGACGCCGGGCGGGCGCGGACCGGAACGAGCGTCGCGGCACCGACCGCGCGCCGCTGGATCTGCCGCGCGCTCGGGACCGGCGCCGCCTTCGGGTCCGTGCGGAGGAAGACCATCGCCGCGCAGCTGAAGAAGATGATCGCCGCGACCAACGTCGCCCCGAGCCGCCAGATGTACTGCATCCAGGCGACCGCGTAGCCGAGGCCGGGGATGGCGACCTTCACCAGGCCGACCCGGCCGGGGAAGGTGAGTGGCTCCGGGTCGGTGACCTGGTTCGCGTCGCCCTTCGTCGAGAACATCGTGCCCGAGGCACTGCCCTCGACCCCCACGATGCGGTGCGTCGTGGTCTGGTCGTAGTGGTCGAAGGTGATGACGTCGCCCAGCCGGAGCTTGTCGGCGGTGACCGGCTCGTCGATCACCAGCGACCCCTTGTGGATGGTGGGCTCCATCGAGCCGCCGGTCACGACGAAGGACGCCAGGCCGAGCGCCCGGATCCCGACGAACAGGAGCGAGAAGGCGAAGAGCACGACGATGAGGCTGCTGATCGTGACCTTGATGGCCTGGGTCATGTCCGTCGTGCTCCTTTCCGTTCGTTCGTCCCGCTCCGTTCCGAAGCCGGGGGGGTGGGGCGGTCCCTCGCGGGACCGCCCCGGCTGGAGAGCTAGCGGGCCGCGCCTGCGAGCTGGGTCGCGGTGTAGGTGATCGTGAAGTCCTGGGTGAGCGACTGGAACGTGTTGTCGGCGCTCGTCGGGAGCGAGAAGTCGAAGGTCAGGGTGTCGGTGGCGCCGGCGGCGATGGTGCCGGAGGCCGCGAGCGCCAGGTTCTTGAGGGCGCCGGTGTACAGGGTCGTCGCGCCGCGCTTCACGGTGACCTGGAGGCCGTTGGTCGTGTCGGTCCAGAGGGCCGTCGCCGCGGTCGCCGAGATCCCGCCCACGTAGGTGAAGCCGACGTTGCCGCTGTTGGTGATGACCACGGTCCGGTTGGCCGTGTCGCCGGGGACCAGGTTCGAGATCGAGATGAGCGACGCCGCCGCGCTCTTGTCGTTGCTCGCGGAGAGCGTCGCCGATCCGAACGAGTTCGCCGGGTTCGTGGTCGTCGCGGTGAAGCTCGCGCTGGACTTGTCCGCCGTCACCGTGAGGCCGATCAGCACGAGGGCTGAGAGGGCCATGCCGGCGAGGAGGGCTGCTGGCTTGCGCATCGCTGGTCTCCCTTTCTCTCCGCCTCGCCTCTCGTCGGTTCCGGGCGGTTGTGACAAGGGGAACTATCCGGTTCGGGTCCGATCGCTCCATCGGGCCGGAGGGGGAGACCCCCTCCATCGGTGGTACTACGCAGCCGGGCGGCGGCTCGTACCACCCGTCACCCGGGCGGGTGACGCTACGGGTATTCGACCGCGTCGAAGACGAGGGTGAGGTCCTGGACGAGGCCCTGGAACGCGTTCCCGGCGCTCGTCGGGAAGTCGAAGGTGTAGCGCAGGAGCTCGGTCGTGCCGGGCGCGAGGACCGTCGGTCCGGCGAGCGTGCCCAGCCCCGAGAGCGGCCCCCGATAGAGGACGCTCCCGCCGGAGTCGGTCACCGTGAGCTGGAGACCGCCGACCGGGTCGGTCCACAGGAGCGTCGATGCGGTCTGCGCCGCCGAGACCGTGTACCGGAAGGCGAGGCTGCCGGTGTTCCGCACCGTGATCGTGCGGCCGACCGAGTCGCCGGGGGCCAGGTCGCGCAAACTGACCACCGCGGTGGCTCCGCGATCGATGGCGATCGCGACGGCGGCCGCGGGCGTCGGCGACGGCCGTGCGCTCGGAGCGGCGATCGGCGCGGGCGTCGGGCTCGGGCTCGAGGCACCTGGCGTCGGGCGCGGCGGCGGCGGCGAGACCGGTGCGGTGGTCGCGGACGGGGACGGCGGCGGGGCGGACCCGGACGGCCGGACCGGCGGCCCGCCCGAGGGCGCCAGCGGCAACGCGACCGGCAGCGGATCGGACGGCCGCACGGCGTCCGGGGTCGGCGCGAAGACGTCGGGCGCGATGTCGTGGATGGCCGCCGCGATCCCGCCGAGGAACGGGATGTCCTCGACCGCGGGCCGGTCCTGCTCGTTCTGGGGCACGAACGCGCGCACCGCGCGCAGGCCATCGATGCCGGCGTACGACTCGTCCGCCGTGACGATCAGCGCCACGGTGAGGATGCCCGCGAGGCCCATGCCCAGGAACATCCAGCCGCGCAGGTCGAGCAGGGCGCGGCGTTCCGGCGTGCGGGCCGGCGGGGCCGGCTCGAGGTCGAACACGTCTGCGGGCGGGTACCGAGTCATGTCGTGAACGATGAGCGGCGGCCGATGCCCGGGGAACGGACGCGCGGGTGGGATCCCTCCCCCCGGTGGTACTAGCCCTGCTGCTGGTGGGCGCGCCGGGCGGCGATCTTCTCGGCGTACGAGGTCGTCGCGGCGCCGCTGTAGTCGCGCAGGCCCGCGATGCGGGCCTTGCTCCAGGCGCGGGCCCGCCAGGCGAAGACGCCGCTCGCGACCAGGCTCACCAGCGCGGCCGCCGGCAGGATGTCCGGCTGGAGCTCGATGAACAGGTCGAGCCGGTGCGCGATGATCCCAAGACCGATGAACACGACGAATTCGGCCTCGAGGACGAGCAGCAGGAAGACGAACGCGAACGACACGACCCCGAAGGGCCGCTGGCGCCGGTGGGGGAACGCGATGTCGGAGAGGCTCACGCCGGAGATGATGGCGCATCGGCCTGCGCCGGAATATCCCCCTAGCTGAGGAGCGTCGCCTTGCGCTCCGGTCCCACCCCGACCATTCCGATCGGCGCGCCGACGGTCTCTTCGATGCGTTTCAGGTACGCGCGCGCGGCGGACGGCAGGTGCGCTTGTTCACGGATGGCACCGATGTCCTGGCACCATCCACGCAGTCGCTCGTACCGCGGCGTGACGCGGTCGAGCAGCTTCGTCGGCGGCATGTCGGCGGTCAGGCGGCCATCGAGCTCGTAGCCGGCGCAGAACGGGATCTCGTCGTACGTGCCGAGCATGTCGAGCTTCGTCACCGCGAGCTCGGTGAACGCGTTGAGCCGCTGCGCGTGGCGCGCCGCGACCGCATCGAACCAGCCGATGCGCCGTGGCCGTCCGGTCGTGGCCCCGTACTCCTCGGCCCGCTCGCGGAGCGCGTTCGCCGCCTCGCCGTCGAGCTCCGTCGGGAACGGCCCCTCGCCGACCGCGGTGCTGTACGCCTTCACGACGCCGATCACGCGCGTGATCGACCGCGCGGGGATGCCCGCCCCGATCGACGCGAATCCGGCGAGCGGGTTGCTCGACGTGACATAGGGGTAGATGCCCCAGTCGAGGTCGCGCATCGCGCCCAGCTGGCCCTCGAGGAGCACGCGCGCGTCGGTCGCGACGGCGCGCTCGACCAACGGCAGCGTGTCGGCGATGCGATCGCCCAGCCTGGCCGCGGCCGCGAGCACGGCGTCGGCCACCTCCCGCGCGTCGAGAGGCGCGTCGCCGAGCTTCGTCAGGATCACGTTCTTCGTCTCGAGCTCGTGCGCGACGCGCGCGCGGAATGACGCTGCGTCGCGCACCTCGTAGAGCTGGATGCCGTGCCGCGCGACCTTGTCCGCGTACGCGGGTCCGACGCCCTGGCCGGTGGTGCCGAGCTTGCGCCGGCCGCGCTCGCGCTCATCGAGCCGGTCGAGCGCGACGTGCCAGGGCATCAGCAGGTGCGCGCGCTCGGAGATCCGCAGGTTCGCCGTCGAAATGCCCCGCTTCTCGAGCGAGTCGATCTCGTTCACGAGGAATCCGAGATCGATCGCCATCCCCGTACCGAGGACGCACATCGCGTTCGGGTTGAAGATGCCCGATGGGACGAGGTGCAGCTTGAAGGTCCCGCGCTCGTTGACGACGGTGTGGCCGGCGTTGTTGCCGCCCTGATAACGGATGACGAGATCCGCCTCCTGCGCCAGGAGGTCCGTGATCTTGCCCTTGCCCTCGTCGCCCCACTGCGCTCCGACGATGGCGGTCACCGGCACGTGACGGAATGCTAGTGGAACGCGGAGCTCGCGACCTCCACCGACAGCTTCGCGAGCTCGACGACCGTGAGCGTGCGCGACGGCTCGCGCAGCCACCAGGTGTTCGGATCCCACTGCGGGTCGCGCGCGGGATAGTTCGTGAAGGCCAGCTTGGCCGCGCCGAACTCCTGCGCGAACAGGTTCGCCGCGCGGCGCTGGTGGTACGGGCTGGTGACGAGGATCGCGGACCGGAGGCCGCTCGCCCGCATGAGGTCCGCGACGAGGCGCGCGTTCTCCTGGGTCGTGGTCGAAGAGGGCTCGACGAGGATCGCCGACCCGGGCACGCCCTGGGCGACCGCCTCGCGCTTCATGAGCTCGCCGCTCGCGACCGAGTTCGGGTCCTCCGACGCGCCGGCGAAGATGATCGTCGGCGCGTAGCCGCGCCGCCACAGGTCGACGGCGGTCAGGGTGCGCGCGCCGGTGTCGCCGGAGAGCGCGACGATCGCGTCCGCGGGCGCGAGCGGGTCCTCCACGTCGAGGACATGCCCGATGCCGACGAACGACGCGCAGGTGACGGCGACACCGGTCAGGAAACCGGCCAGGAATCGGCGCATCGGATCGCCCGAAGTCTAGGTCGAGAGCTGCGCCTGGGTGGCCCCGCGGCGGGCTTCGAAGCAGGTGCTGCAGTAGACGGGTCGATCGGTCCGTGGCGCGAACGGCACCTGGCCGGCCTGGCCGCAGGTGCTGCACACGATGTCGTGCAGGTTCTGCGCGCGCTGGGCGGCGCGCTCGGCCTTGGCCTTCTGGCGGCAGTCAAGGCAGCGCTGGGGCTCGTGGAGGAGTCCCTTCTGCTGGTAGAACTCCTGCTCGCCCGCGCTCCAGACGAATGCGTTCCCGCATTCGCGGCAGCTCAGCGATCGGTCCGCGAAGGACATTGCTCCCGTGCTCCCGGCAGAAAAGTACTCCGGGCAGGCAAGGGGGCGGCCGTCAGGCGACGGTCCGCCGGAGGCCGTCGGCGAGCGGGACGGCGGATCGCCAGAGACCCTCGCGAGCGGCCTTCGCCGCGTCCAGGCAGCTGCGCTGGATCTCCCCCTCCCGCTCGGGCGCGCGGACGACCTCGGCGGGCGGTCCGAGCAGCGCGGTCAGCTGCGCGAGGAGCTCGTTCACCGACGTCGCGACGCCGGTGCCGATGTTGTATGCCCCGGTCACGGGCCGATCGAGCGCCGCCAGGATCGCGGTCACCGCGTCGGCGACGTGGAGGTAGTCGCGCTCGGCCGAGCCGTCCCCGTAGATCGTGAGCGGCAGGCCGCGCTTCCAGGCACCGGCGAAGATCGCGATGACCCCGCCTTCGAGGTCCGTGCGCTGGCGCGGGCCGTAGATGTTGGCGAATCGGAGCGTCACCGCCCGGAGGCCGGCCGTCGAGGACGCGAGCCGCTCGGCCTCGGCCTTGTACCGCCCGTACGGGGACGGCGCGTCGATCGGGCTCTCCTCCGTGGCGCAGGCCGGCGTCTCGCCGTACAGCGCGCCGCCCGTCGAGACGTTCACGAACGCCGCGGCGCCGGAGGCCTGCGCGAGGTCGAGCGCGTTCGACGTGCCGTCGACGATCACGCGGTGGTAGAGCGCCGGCTGCGCGATCGATTCCACCACCTTCGTCTTCGCCGCGGCGTGGACCACGGCGTCGAAGCGCTCGCCGGCGACGCGATCGCGCACGCGCTCGCGGTCGCCGATGTCGGTGACGACGAGCGGGACCGCCGGATCGAGGTTCGCGCGGTCGCCGGTCGACAGGTCGTCGAGCGCGACGACATCGTCGCCACGCGCGACGAGGGCGTCGACGATGTGCGATCCGAAGAAGCCCGCGCCGCCGGTGACCAGGACCCGCATCAGCTCGGCTCCGGTATCAAATTTCATGGGGTCGCACGAGATTGGGAGAGAACGGTACTTCTCCACCCCGGCTCAACACCCAGTGTGGACGACTCCGTGGACGAGGCCGTGGACAGCCGGTGCGTTTCCACGCCAAATGGGGACGTGCTCTCCCAGCCGCTCCGGACCCGGTCGGGGCGTGTTCGTCCAGTCATGACCTCCGCAGCCAGCGGGTCTTGACACGGCGAAACCGAACGTGTGTTCTATGACGCCGTGACCCTGGAGCAGGCGGCCGAGCGCGCCACGCCGCACGACCTCGCCGCGGAGCAGCGCGTCCTCGGCGCGCTGCTCATCGATCGGGACGCCATCTTCAAGGTGGCGGACCTGCTCCGGGCCGAGGACTTCTACCAGGCGAAGCACCAGCGGGTCTACCGCGCGGCACAGGCGCTGCTCGAGCGCCGGGAGCGGATCGACCCGCTCACGATGCAGGTCGAGCTCGCCCGCAACGAGATGCTCGATCAGGTCGGAGGGGCAGCCTACCTGCGCGAGCTCGTGGACCTGACGCCGACGGCCGTCGACGTCGAGCGGCACGCGCGCATCGTGCGCGACCGGTCGCTGCTCCGGCGCCTGCTCAACGCGGCGAAGGACATCGCCGCCGACGCCTACGGCGAGCCGGCCGACGTGACGCTCACGCTGGATCGCGCCGAGCAGCGGATCTTCAGCCTGCGCGACGACGCGATCAATGCGCAGCTCCGGCACATCCAGATCGCCCTCATGCAGAACTACGAGCACATCACCGAGCGGATGGAGCATCCATTCGAGGTGAGCGGCATCCCGTCGGGGTTCCGCGAGATCGATGCGTACACCGAGGGCTTCACCCGCGGCGACCTCGTAATCATCGCCGCGCGGCCATCGGTCGGGAAGACGAGCCTCGCGCTCGCGATCGCGCACCACGTCGCCAAGCGCGGCACCGGCGTCCTCGTGTTCTCGCTCGAGATGGACAGCAAGCAGATCGTCGCGCGGTTCCTCGGCCTGAACTCGCGGACCGACCTCCTCGCGCTCCGGACCGGCAACATCCGCGACACCGAGGCCGCGAGCGCGCTCGCGGGCCTGCCGATCCTCCTCGACGACACGCCCGGCATCTCGATCATGGAGCTCCGCACGAAGGCCCGGCGCGCGATCGCGCAGGCACCCGGCGGGCTCGGGATCATCGTCGTCGACTACCTCCAGCTCATCCGCACCGGCGAGCACGAGGAGAACCGGGTGCAGGAGCTCGCCACGATCACGCGCAACCTGAAGTCGCTCGCCCGCGAGCTCGACGTCACGATCGTCGCGCTGTCGCAGCTCTCGCGCGCCGCGGGCGACGGCGGCAACGAGCCAAAGCTCTCGACGCTGAGGGAGTCGGGAAGTCTCGAGCAGGACGCGGACGTCGTCGTGATGCTCTGGAAGGACAAGGACGAGACGCCCCCCGGCGCGCCGAAGCTCATCCGCGGGAGCATCGGGAAGAACCGCAACGGCCCGACCGGGCGCTTCGAGCTGTACTTCGAAGCCGAGCAGGCGCGCTTCTTCTCACGGAGCGACGAAGAGGGCCTGCCGGCATGACGCTCGACCTCACGCGCAACGCGCCGAAGCCGCCGCCCGAGAATCCGGAGGCCGAAGCGTCGCTCCTCGGTGCGATCCTCATCGATCACTCGCTGTACGCGCCGTTCGTCCGCGACCGCATCGCGCCGCCCGACCTGTCACGCGACAACCACAAGCTCGTCCTCGGCGCGATGGAGCGCGTCGCGGCGCGCGGCGACCAGATCTCGTTCGAGACCGTGCAGCAGGAGCTCGGCGCGACGAACGAGCTCGGCTCGGTCGGCGGCGCGCAGTTCCTCGTCGGTCTCATGCAGAACGTGCCGACCGTTGCGCACGCCGAGACCTACGCGACCATCGTCGCGCGCACGGCGCAGCTCCGGAAGCTCATCGGCGCGGCGAACGAGATCGCCCGGCTCGCGCTCGTGCGCGAGGATGCGCGCGGCGCGGTCGAGGACGCCCAGCGGCTCCTCTTCGCGGTCAGCGAGACGTCGCTCCACCGGGACATCGTGTCGCTCGAGGTCGCGCTCAACCGGTACATCGCGCAGATCGAGGAGCGCGGCGACGAGGCCCAGGCCGGCGTGCCGACCGGGCTCAAGACGCTCGACGCGAAGACCGGCGGCCTGCAGCCCTCGGACCTCATCCTCGTCGCCGGCCGGCCGGGCCTCGGCAAGACCAGCCTGGCGCTCTGCTTCATCGAGCACGCCGCCCTTCGCGGGGGAAAGACCTGCGCGATCTTCTCCCTGGAGATGAGCGAGCTCCAGGTCGTGCAGCGGCTCATCTCGATGAACGCGGAGATCGACGGCAACCGCATCCGCCGCGGCCGGCTGTCGCTCCCCGAGCTGCAGGCGATCAGCGACGCGTCCGGCCGGCTGCAGCAGGCCCAGATCTACGTCGAAGAGTCGACCCGGCTGACGGTCACCGACATCCTCGCGAAGTCGCGGCGGCTGCAAGCCGAACGCGGGTCCCTCGACCTCATCGTCATCGACTACCTCCAGCTCATCGAAGGGGCCGCGGGCGACGACGACGACAACCGGGTGCAGGAGGTCGCGAAGATCTCCCGCGCGCTGAAGGCGATCGCCCGCGAGCTAGAGGTCCCGGTGGTCGCGATCTCACAGCTGTCGCGGCAGATCGAGACCCGCGGCACCGAGCCCATGCTCTCCGACCTACGCGAGAGCGGAAGCTTGGAAGCGGACGCGGACATCGTGATGTTCCTGTGGCAGAAGGATCAGCAGGATCGCAAGGACGGCGTCGTGCGGCTGAAGCTCGCGAAGCACCGGAACGGCCCGACCGCCGACATCGACCTGCACTTCGAAGCCGAGCTCACACGGTTCCGCGATCTCGGCGAGACGCGCGAGGTCGCGTAGGCCTAGCCGGCTCGGCGCGCCTTCCGGGCGGCGATCGCCGCAGCCATGGCCGACCCTCCGATCAAGCCGCCGATCGCGCCGAACGCGGCGTAGCTCGCGATCGCGAGGCCCAGGCCTCGGGTCGCGGCCGCGGTCGGCGGAAGCGCGACGAGCAGCTTCACCCCGAGGATCGCGAGATTGCCCAGCAGGCCGGCGAGCGCGGTCCAGCCGACGCGCAGCCACCGCGCGGTCGCGGCGAGGCCGTCGACCACCGCGCCCGCGGCGGCGAGTCCGAGCGCGGCGCCGCCATCACCGCCGACCGAGCCCGCGGCCGCACCCAGGCCTGCGGCGATGCCGCCCAGCGCGTTGCCCGAGGCGATGCGGCCGACGACGAGGCCGGCCATCCAGAACAGCGCGTTGTGGCCGGGAAGCTGTAGCGGCAGGCGCACCACCTTCGCGAGCGTGACCGCGACCAGCCCGACGCAGATCGGCAGCAGCCAGGCGCGCGCGAACGCGAGGACCGCGAGGCTAGAGGGCGCGAAGCCGCTCGCGCGAGATACCTCTCCAGAGTGCCGAGCCATCGCGGGCCTCCTCGATCAGCAATGTCGGTCGCCCGCCGCGGAGCACCGGGCGGCACCAGTCTCCCACGTCGATCAGGTCCGCATCCCGCAGCCCGACCGGGCGGTCGTCGCTGCGGAACTCCGTGATCCCGGACTGCCGCAAGCGCGCGACGGCGACGACGCCCTGGAGCCGCCGGACGTCGCCGAGGTCGAGGAACCGGCCGTCGTCCCCGCCGCGGCGCAGCGCGACCGCGGCGAGCGCGCCGATCACGCCCTGGCCGGTGCCGCCGTGGGCGCTGAGGTGGACGCCCGCCCGCGCCGCCAGGGCCGTGGCCTCGCTCGCCGGGAGCACGTCCTGCTGGGCGCGGCGGCCGAACTCGACGACCGCCGCGGCGGCCGGCTCCGTGGCGATGCACAGGCCGGGGTCCGATCCGCTCGGCGCACGGGCCTCGAGGAAGGCTCCGGCGAAGGCGGCCAGCTCGTCGATCGCGGAGGCGGTCTCGACCGACAGGCACGCCGAGCTGTTGTGGGACGTGTAGGGGATCCGCGGGTCGACGAGGAGCTGATGCCGGGTGATGCCGCCGAGCCACGCTCCGAGCGTGACTCGCAGCGCGGCGGCGAGCTCTCGGGCGATGAACCCGGTGCCGCGGCTGTCGAGGACGTCCGTGTCGTCGATGCCGACGAGCACCGTCATCGGGCCGGCTCGATCGCGACGGTGAGGGCCGCGCGCACGTCGGTGCGCAGGCGCACCTCCACGCGATGCACACCGAGCGCGCGGAGCGGCTCGGCCTGGATCTTCCGCGGATCCACGTCGATCCGGTGCTCGCGCTTCAGCGCGTCGGCGATCTCCTTCGTGGTGACCGAGCCGAAGGTCTTCCCCTGGTCGCCGGCCTTGAGCGTGAAGATGAGCGTCACGGCGGAGAGCTTCTTCGCGAGCGCCTCGGCGTCGCCGTGCGCGCGGTCCTGCTTCGCCTGGAGGCTCGCGCGCTCCTGCGCGACGCGCTTGAGCTCGCCCGCGCTCGCCTCGATCGCGAGACCCTTCGGGAGCAGGAAGTTCTGGGCGTAGCCGTCGGCGACCTCTCTCACGTCACCGGGGCGGCCGAGCCCGCGGACCTCCTGCTTCAGGACGACGCGCACGTTGCTCGGGCTACGCGGTCGGAACGGACGGCGACTCGGGCAGGGCGTTCTCCTGCTCGGACTTGCGGAGCTCCATCTCCCAGGCGAGGACGGAGGCCGCGACGGCGACCACGCCCATCACGGTCAGCGCGCCGATGATCGCGAGGATCGCCTCGATGGCTCCAAAGAACCCGCCGTCGTTGTCGCGGTCGCTCATACGGATCGCCCCCCTATCGGTATGGAGTCCAATCTACCGCCCGCGATGGCCCGCCGCCGAGCGGCTGGCGCGCCGGTCGCGGGCCTCAGGCGGGACGGACCTCGCCGTCGGGGAAGTGCGTGCGGACCGCGGCGACGGCCGCCGAGACCGCGGCGTCGTGGTCGGGCGCCCAGAACGTGAGCTGGTAGCGCGCCTTCCCGTTCACGACGCGGCGGAGCTCCACCGTCGGCGCGGGATCGCGCGCGATCGCGGTGACCGACGCGAGCGCCTCCTTCACGGCATCGGTCGAGAGCTCGCTTGCCGCGTCGAGCGCGAGGAACAGGACGCCGCGGCGCAGCGGGAACCGGGTGAGGTTCACGACCGGCTTGGTCATGAAGTCGCCGTTCGGCACGATCACCTGCCGCCCGTCGGCGGTCCGGAGCTGGGTCGTGCGGAACGAGATCTCCTCGACGAGCCCGCTGTAACCGGAGACGTCGATCGTGTCGCCGATGCGGAACGGCCGCTCGACCAGGACCCACACGCCGGCGAAGAAGTTCCGCAGGATGTCCTGGAGCGAGAGCCCGATCACGATCCCGACGACGCTGAACGACGTCAGGATCCACCCGAACGCGCCCTGGGTGTAGATCGCGAGCACGATGAGGATCCCGAGCAGGATGACCCCGAGCTGGGCGAGGTTGCCGAGCAGGATCGTGGCGTTCCCGTGGGCCCGGTGGCGGGTGAGCTGCCGCATCGTGACGCCGCGGACGGCCCGCGCGAGCACGATGGCGATGACCACCACGACCGCGGCCCAGAGGGTCCGGATCGTGTAGTCGAGGAGGGTGTCGCGGACGGCCAGGGGGTCCATTCCGGCCGGATGCTAGGGGTCATATTGACAAACGAACATCCGTTCGGTACCGTCCGGCCATGACCAAACAGGACCAGCAGCGCGCCGAACGGATCCTCGAGTACATCCGCGAGACCATCGACGAGCGGGGCTACCCGCCGAGCGTCCGAGAGATCGCCGAGGCGGTCGGCCTCGCGTCCACATCCGCGGTGCACCACCACCTCACGAAGCTCGAGAAGGACGGCCGCCTCCAGAAGGAGGCGACCCGCTCCCGCGCGCTGTCCCTCCCCGGCAGCCACGCCGCCAAGCTCGTGCACGCGCCGATCATCGGCGAGATCGCGGCCGGCCAGCCGATCGAGGCGTATGAGGATCGCAGCGAGACGATGACCCTTCCCGCGGAGCTCGCGCCACGACACGACACGTTCGTGCTCCGCGTGCGCGGCAAGTCGATGATCGACGACCACATCGACAACGGCGATTACGTCGTGATCCAGCCGCAGGACACGGCGCGCGATGGCGAGATCGTCGTCGCGATCCTCGACGACAACACCGCGACCCTCAAGCGCTTCTACAAGGAGCGCGACCGCGTCCGGCTGCAGCCGGCCAACAGCGCGATGGAGCCGATCTACGCCCGGGACGTCAAGATCCAGGGCAAGGTCATCGGGGTCATCCGCCGGCTCTCCTAGCCGTCGCCGGTGACCACCCCGCGCGTCCTCTCCGACCGTGAGCTGAACCGCGCGCTCCTGGCACGGCAATTCCTCCTGGAACGCGCGCCGCTCACGCCGCCGGCGGCGATCGAACGGCTCGCCGGCCTCCAGGCCCAATGGGCGCCCGCGCCGTACGTCGGCCTCTGGTCGCGCCTCAACGCGTTCGCGATCGCGGATCTCGAGCGGGCGCTGCTCGCGCGCACGGTCGTGAAGGCGACGCTCATGCGCGGGACGCTCCACCTGGTCAGCGCGAAGGACTACCCCGCCCTCTCGGTCGCGACAACGCGCTCGCGGCCCGAGCGCTGGGCGCCGGCATCGCGCCGGCTCGCCGACGCGGCGCGGATCCATCGCAAGACGATCGCGTACGCAACGCGCGCACGGACGCGCGAGGAGCTCGCGCGCTTCCTCGAGACGCAGGGCGTGGCGAAGGAGCTGTCGCGGCCGATGCTCTGGTGGCTCATCGCGTCGCGCGGCTGGCTCGTCCACGTGCCGCCGAGCGGGACCTGGGCTCACCGTCTCTCGGGCGACCTCATCGCGGCCCCGGCGTGGATCCGCGCCGCGCGCGAGCCCGACCTCGCCGCGGCCGTACGGCTCACGGTGCGGCGCCATCTCGGCGCCTTCGGCCCCGCCTCGATCGGCGACATCGCCTCGTGGAGCTCGATCCGCGGGCCCGCGATCCGCGCGGCGCTCGACGGGCTCGGTGCGACTGTGCGCACGTTCGCCGATCCGCGCGGCCGCACGCTGTACGACATCGCGGGCGCGCCGCTCCCGGACCCGGACACGCCGGCTCCGGTCCGGTTCCTCCCGAAGTGGGACAGCACGCTCCTCGCGTACGCGCCGCCCGAGCGCGTGCGGATCCTCGCCGAGCCGCACCGCGGGACGGTCATCGCCAAGAACGGCGACGTCGCGCAGACGGTCCTCGTCGACGGCATGGTCGCGGGCACCTGGCGCGTGACCGCGACGCCGAGCGCGGCCGTCGTCACGGTGACGCCGTTCGGCCGGATCGCGAGAGCCGATCGCGCGGCGCTCGTCGCGGAGGGCGAGCGTCTGGCCCGCTTCGTCGCCCCGGCGGCGAAGACCCACGGCGCCACGCTCGCGTGATCGAACGCACGATCCTGCACGGCGACCTCGATGCGTTCTACGCGTCGGTGGAGCAGCGCGACCATCCCGAGTACCGCGGCCGGCCGCTCGTCGTGGGCGGCGGCCCGACCGACCGCGGCGTCGTGAGCGCCGCGTCCTACGAGGCCCGCGCGTTCGGCGTGCACTCGGCGATGCCGCTGCAGCAGGCCGCGAAGCTCTGCCCCCACGCGATCTTCGTGCCCGGGAGCTTCGAGGCCTACGAGGCCGCGTCGGATGCGGTGATGGCCCTGTTCGCCGAACGCACGCCGCTGGTCGAGCCGATCTCGCTGGATGAGGCGTTCCTCGACATCACCGGCACGGCGCACCTCTTCGGCGGACCGGAAGCGTGCGCGCGCGATCTGAAGCGCGCGGTGCGCGACGAGGTCGGCCTGGTGCTCTCGGTCGGGATGGCCTCGAACAAGCTCTGCGCGAAGGTCGGGTCGGACCTTCGCAAGCCGGATGGATTCGTGATCGTCCCGCGCGGCGGCGAGGCCGCCTTCCTCGCGCCACTCCCGCTCAGGCGCCTGTGGGGCGTCGGACCGAAGACCCAGCAGGTGCTCGAGGACCTCGGACTGCGCACGATCGGGGATCTCGCGAACGCCGATCCCGCGCTCCTCGAGGCGCGGCTCGGCGAGCACGGCGCGACGATCGCCCGGCGCGCGAAGGGCCTCGACGACGACCGTGAGGTGGTACCCGATCCGGGGGCCCCGAAGTCGATCGGGCACGCCCACACGTTCGACCGCAACACCCTCGACCACGCGCAGCTCGAGGCGACGCTCCTGCGCCTGTCCGAGGGCGTCGGCCGCCGGCTCCGCAGGCACGAGCTCCGCGGGCGGACGGTGACGCTCCAGCTGCGCGTCGCGCCGTTCGAGACCCGCACGCGGCAGCGCACGTTCACCGAGCCGACGGCCGACGACCTCAGGATCTTCGAGACCGCCCGGACGCTCTTGCGCGACGCGCTCGCCGCGGACCGGGACGCGGGACGGGTGAGCCCGGTGCGGCTCGTCGGGGTGACCGTGAGCGGCCTCGTCGGCGGTGAGCAGCTGGACCTCTTCACCGGCGCGCGGGTCTCGCGGCTCAACGCGGCGCTCGACGCGGTGCGGTCGAAGTTCGGCGACAACGCCCTCGACCGCGCGAGCGCGCGCGAGGCGAACGTGCGCCGGCGCATATCCGATCGCCGGCCCCGCTGAAGCTGTGGATGGACTGTGGACGACGAGCACGCACCGCTGTGGACGAAGGTGTGGACGCGTTCGTGGACAAAGAGCCTTGTTCGCCGTCAAGCCGGTGCCGATGATGCGCAGGTCGCGTCGAAGGAAGGGACAGCAAGTGGCGGAGGAGCGGATCGCGGCGCTTGCGATCGAGTTCATCGCGTTCTGCTTCCAGCGCCGCTCGGTCGGGTGGCCTCAGCTCTATGACGAGATGTGCTACGTGGCCGGGAATCGCCTGTACAAGGGCCTCGGCTACGACGAGCTACGGGAGGCGGGACTCGACTTCACGCTCTCGGGACTGGCGCGGACGAGCCGCGTCACGGCCGAGGTGACCAGATCCATGCGCCACGAGGCGGCACTGGCGAGCTAGCCCGCGCGACGTTGGCCACACCGGCAGGGGCGGCGAGTGAAAGGAAGCGCACTCGCCGCCTCTTTCTGTCTCCGGCGGCATTGGTGAGAGAATGGATGCGCGCAGGGGAGTGCGGGCGGAAGAACCCCGTATTTCCGCCACGGTCCCGTGGTGCAGCGGCCTAGCATACGTCCCTGTCAAGGACGAGATCGCCGGTTCGAATCCGGTCGGGACCGCGGCGTCGAACCGGAAGACCGCGACCGCGAACAGCGGCGCGACATCTTTCCGGACGTCGACCTCGGTGAAGGTCCCGCGATCGATGAGGATCCGCGAGCAGATCGTCCACGTGATCCGACGCTGGACCTCCGGCGATGCCTCCTGCCAGGTCGAGGCGAAGTCCGCGGCCATCTTAGGCGCCACGAGGATCCGCCTCTCCTCCGGTAGCTGCTCGACGCGCCCGAGCTGCGCGCGGAGGTCCGCGAGCTGGGAGCGGTAGTCATCCTCCTCGAGCGCGCCCCAGGTGAACGCGTCGGTGAGCCGCTTGATCGCGACCCCGAGCCGCGCCGCCTTCCCCGCGTCGGCGCCGTGAAGCATGTGCGCGCGCACGAGCTTCGCGATCCGCGCGCGGTCCTGGTCGCGGAGCGTCGTCGCCATGGTCAACCAGGCCCCGAACTCGCGCTCGAGCACGACGGCCGAGACCGACGGCTGCTCGCACGCGGCGTGCTGCTGCGCGTTGCGGCAGCGCATGCGCCCCTTCGACATCGAGGTCACCTTGCCGCAGCGGCAGCGCGCCCCCGAGAGCGGGTAGGCGCGCGCCGCGACGACGGGCGAGGCGCCGCCGTGGATGCGGCAGCGCGTGCGACCCGGGGCGGGCGGCTCATCGCAGAAGAGCCCTGCGTCCTTGCCGCGGCCCCGCGCGGCGCAGCGGTCCTTGCGCGCGACCGCGACATAGCGCGCGGGCCCTGTGCGCTCGCCCTCGGGTCCGGCGATGCGCAGCAGGCGCTCCTCGTTGCGCGCGATCGCTTGGAGGTAGCCGGCCCTCGCCGCGGGCGCGACGCCCGGGCTCGCGGCCGCGGCCCAGAGCTCTCGGTTGGCCTCGTTGATCGCGGAGACGGTCTTGGCGCGCTGCGGGTCCTGGCCTTCCAACCTCTCGGCGACCCGCTCGATCTCGGCGGTCTCGACCTTGTAGCCGTGCTCGCGCGCGAGGCCTGCGCGATCTTCGCGGTCAAGGGAAAGAAGTAGCCGCCGCGTCGTCGAGACGGCCGGGCGCCTTGGCATAGCGCCCTTCGCTACGGCGGTCGCTAGGCCGACCGTGCAGTTCAGGCCGAACAAACCGACTGGCTGGAATGGTTCCGAGTTCCTCGCGTCTCTATGGTCGGAGGTGCCACGTGGAGCGACACCCGAGACTGTGGGCGTGATCCCGTCGGCCTTGCGTCTCTCCCGACGTCCAATTCACGCGTCGAGTTCGGCACGCGAGGCGGGTTTCGAGGCGTTGTTCGAAATGCAGTTCGACCGCGTGTACGGGTTCGTCCGCTTCCGCATCAGTGACGAGGCGGCTGCTGAAGACATCACCAGCGAGGTGTTCGCCCGGGCCTGGTCGAAGCTGCGCGACCCGGACGACCGCAACGCGGCCGCGGCGTGGCTCTTCACGACAGCGCGCCGTCTCGTAATCGACCACCACCGGCGGCATCCGTCGACGTCGCTCGGGTCGGTGGCGGAAGCCCACCACCCAGCGGGTCCTACCCCGGAGAACGCGAGCCTCGCACATGAGCGTCTCACAGTCCTCCGTCGATGTCTCGACGCCCTCTCCGAACGTGAACGCGACGTGATCGGCCTGCGCTTCATCGCCGGGCTGCGTAACCGCGAGATCGCGGCGCTCGTCGGGACGACCGAGGGCAACGTTGCCAAGATCCTCCACCGCACCCTCCGCAAGCTGCGGGACCGTCTCGCAGCGGATGGCTACACAGCGACCGACGATCTGGGAGGAGTATCCGAATGAGTGAGACGAACAGCCTTGATGTTGCCATCGACCGCATCCTGCGGGGCGAGCCGGTGAGCGACGCCACGAACCGGGACGAGCTGCAGGTGGCCCGCGTGCTGGCGAGCGCCGTGTCGGCGCTGCAGCCCGCGAGCGCGGCCCGCGAGCGCGTCCGTCACGCGGTGCGCGAGCGCGTCGCCGCGAGGCCTCGCGTCTGGTCGCGACTTGCGTTGCTCACGATGTCCGCACCCCGCCTGCGTGTTGCTGTGCTCGCTGCCGTGCTCCTGGTCGGCATGCTCGTCGGCAGCGCCTACGCGCTCCCGGTCCTGCTCCCGCAGATCTTCAGCATGTTCGATCCTTCAGCAGTAGAGCTGCTACAGAGCGGACGCGCCCGGGAGCTCAACATCAGCGACAGCGCCGCGGGCGTGACCATCACGGTGAACCGGGCGTACGCGGACGTACACCGGATCGTCGTGCAGTTCACTGTGGAGAATCCGCCGTCTGACCCAGGGCAGCCCTGGGACAACGGGCAGCAGGCCAAGTCACCTCTGACCACCGGCGGGAGCGTCACGCTGACTGACGATGCCGGCCGGAAGTATGGGCATCTCCGCGCCGCGGAGAGCCCGCTCAGCAGCGGTGCTGCCTGGAGCGGCGAGCCGCTCGTCGGCGTCTACAACTTCGATGCAACGCGAATCCCGGCGAACGCGGAACGAGTCTCGTTCCACCTGACAATCGCTGAGCTGCACGGAGTGCCCGATGCGGCGGGCGTTATCACGCGTCTGCCTGGTCCGTGGATCTTCACGTTCACGCTGCCGGTGTCGCGTTAGTCAGTCAGCCCACATCCAGAACGCCGCGTGGCGTGCCCGTCGCCCCGTCACGAGCGCCGCTTCGGCTCGGCGTACACGTAGGCGTTCACGCCCAGGTAGACGTCATTGCCATCAATCTGAACTCCGGTCTTCTGGTTGCCGCGCGTCGACGCTACGACGAGCGTCTTGCCGCTCGAACTGGGGGTCGGCGCCTGGAGCGGAATGCGGATGACGAGCGTGTCGCCCTCGCGGGTCACGGCCAGATCTTCAGCCATCGGACCGGCCATCCCTCCGGGCGGCGACAACGGCCTTCTTGCCCATGAGTTCCGCCATGACGGCGATGCCTTGGCCGATGTTGCCGAACGGCACGTTAACCCCTTGCGGGCCGTTCACAACGACGGTGCCATTCCCGCGCTTGTTGATGTAGATGTGCACGTCGAAGCTCAGCCCGTTCGCAGTCTCCGTGTGCCCGACCCGGCGCAGTCGCGCAAGGATCGTGTCTTTGCTGGTCGTGGCCTTCATCAGTCGCCTCCCCTTCCGCCGGACGGTTCGACGGGGCCGCTGGGCTGCCCCGCCTCGTGACCATGATCGGCCTCTCCGTGTCCGTCGTGCGGTCCAATCATGGCGCGCCCTGGGCGCTATGCCGAACGGCCGGCATTGAGGCGCTCGCGGACTGGGCCAAAGTCGATCCGGGACCCGCAGAAAGCGTGCACGTCGCGATGCGCGTTGACAGCGGCTGCGGCGCCGTGGACACCGAGCTTCCTGTACGCGTTCGCCGCGATGTTGCCGACCGTGTTGATCGAGATCCCGAACTCGAACGCGATCATCTTCTGCGTCATACCCCGCGCCATCCGCCCGAGGGTCGCGCATTCGCGAGCCGTGAGCGGCCGCGGGTAGGACCTCGGCGATTGCCTCATCCCTGCCGCCCTCGTGGCCCACGGGGCGACGCGGCGGTCACTGGGCGGCCCGGCACGGCCAGGCAGGTTCCGCGCGGACATCGGCCAAGAACCGCCACACGCGGCCACACGCCGGCCCAGGCGGGTAGCCTGCGGGTCATGCGGCACCCGCGGCGAGGAGCTCCATCAGATCCTCCAGGCCGCCGACAAGGACGCCGTGGATCAGAGTTCGACGCTGCGGGTCAGACCCCGGTCGGGACCGCAGATCGCGCGCTCGTCGCCGCGAGGTCTCTGGGTCGGCTCAGGCCGACCACGCCTCGGTCGTGCTCGCCGGGCTCAGGAACGGACTCGTGAACGTGATCCGGCACCCGGCGTACGG
>DASYXA010000078.1:0-13934 GCA_035935465.1 Candidatus Limnocylindria bacterium
GACCTCGCGGTGCGCGAGATCCAGGACGAGCAATGGCTCGAGACCTGGAAGGCGTCGTTCAAGCCCATCCGGGTCGGTGCGTTCCTCGTGCGGCCGACGTGGTCGGACGCGCCGCCCGGTGACGCCATCGTGCTCTCGCTCGATCCCGGGATGGCCTTCGGCACCGGCCTCCATCCGACGACCCAGGCGTGCCTGCGCGCGCTGTCGCGGATCGACGTGAGCGGGAAACGGATCGCCGACGTCGGCACGGGCTCGGCGATCCTCGCGATCGCCTGCGCCAAGCGCGGCGCGCGCGAGGTGGTGGCGGTCGACGTGGACGAGGTCGCGGTGCGGGAGGCCGGCGAGAATGTCGCGCGGAACGGGGTCACGGTGGACCTCGGCGTCGGCAGTGCCGCGGATCTCGAGGGCCCGTTCGACGTCGTGCTCGCGAACATCGTCGCCGCGGTCCTCCAGAAGATCGCACCCGATCTCGCGGCGCTCGTCGCGCCCGCCGGCCGGCTCGTCGTCGCGGGGATCATCGCGACCGAAGAGCGCGAGACGCTCGCGGCGTTCACGGCGCAGGGCTTGCGTCCCGTCGCGCGCGATCAAGAGGGCGACTGGGTCTCGGTCGAGCTGACGCGCTAGAACAGTGCACGGAATGCACCGCTTCTTCGTCGACATCGGCCCGGCGGAACGCGCCTTCCTGACCGGCGAGCAGGCGCGGCAGATCGCGACGGTCCTCCGCCTTCAGCCGGGCGAGCGCATCATCCTCATCGCCGATCGGGTCGAGCACGAGGTCGAGCTCCAGGCCGTCGCGCCGGCGCAGGTCACCGGCAAGGTCGTCGCGCGCCGGCCCGTCGCCACCGAGCTCGCGTTCCAGCTCACCCTCGCGGTCCCCGTGCTGAAGGGTGACCGGAGCGAGGAGGTCATCGAAGCCGCGAGCCAGCTGGGCGTGTCGCGGTTCGTGCCGTTCGTGTCCGCGCGCTCGATCGTCCGCGAGCTCTCCGATCCCAAGTACCTGCGCTGGTCGAAGATCGCCCGGGAGGCCGCGGAGACCGCGCACCGCGGCGCGGTGCCGCGCGTCGAGGAGCTGGTCCCCTGGGGCGCGCTGTTCGCGCGGCTCGACGGCCAGATCGTCGTGTGCTGGGAGGAGGCGACCGGTCCCCATCTGCTCGACGCGTCGCGTGGGGGCGACGTGTCGCTCGTGGTCGGTCCCGAGGGCGGGCTCACCGCGGAGGAGATCGACGCGGCCCGCGCGCACGGTGCCGCGATCGCGTCGCTCGGGAAGCGGATCCTCCGCGCCGAGACCGCGGGGATCGCCGCGGTCGCGATCCTCGCCGGCGCGCGCGACCGCCGCTAGATCCCGACCACCCCCCGCTGCTGGAGCTCGCTCCGATCGAAGAGCGCGCGATTCAGGAGGATGCGTCGCGCGGGTGCGCCGGTCGCGAGGTCCGCGCCGATGCCGGCGGTGACGCGGCGCACCAGGATCAGCGCCAGCAGCACGAGACCGGCGGAGACGGCGGGTGTCGGTCCCTCCTGCTCCCAGATCACGGCCGGGAACACGGCGAACGACAGGAGCGCCGCGATCGGCAGCACCCGGCTCGGCCGCGGCCGGACCGCGAGGCCCAGGGCCAGCGCCGCGAGGACCGGCAGCATCATGATCGCGAACGCGATCGGATCGACCGCCAGGGCGGATCCCCAGCCGGCGGAGTTCGCGCGGCCGCCGTCGAACCGGTGGAAGACCGGCCACATCTGCCCGGCGACCGCCGCGAGCCCACAGCCGAGCTGGGCCTCGAGGGGGAGCCCGCCCGCGCGCGCCGCGAGCACCGCGGCGAAGGCCTTCGCCGCGTCGAGCAGGCCGCCCACGACGGCTTCGCCTGGCCCGACGCTCTTCCAGAGGTTGCTGCCGCCGAGCTTCCGCGAGCCGACCGCCCGCAGGTCGACCCCGCGGGCGCGGGCGACCCAGTAGGGGAAGGAGATCGAGCCGGCCAGGTAGGCGAGCAGGACGGCGATGACGGTCACGCCGGTCATTCTGCGGCCGTGAAGATGTGCGTACCTGTATCGACGGGCCGCCCCCGACCACGTATCATTCGTGAAGTCGGCGGCCCTGGAAGGGTGCGCCGGCATCGTCTTGTATGACCGAAAGCGGGGTGACCCTAAAAGACCACATGTCCGAAGTGATCATCGGCGAAGGTGAGTCGTTCGAGGCCGCCCTCCGCCGGTTCAACAAGAAGATCCAGCAGGCTGGGATCCTCGCTGAGGCCCGCAGGCGCGAGTACTACGAGCGCCCGGCAGCCCGACGCAAGCGCAAGGAAGCCAAGCGTCGCAAGCGCTGACGCCTCGCAAGCGATCGTGAGCTGAAAGCCCGTCTCGAGCAGGACCTTCGTGAGGCCATGAAGGCCCGTGATGACGCGCGCCGCGACACCGTGCGCTTCGCGCTCGCGGCGATCCAGAACGAGTCGGTCGCCAAGCGTGGCGAGCTCGACGACGCCGCGATCGAGGCGGTCCTCCGCAAGCAGACGAAGATGCGCCGCGAGTCGATCGAGGCGTTCACGAAGGGCGGGCGGGCGGAGCTCGCGGCGAAGGAAGCGAAGGAGCTCGCGATCCTCGAGTCGTACCTCCCGAAGCAGCTCGACGAGGCCGCCGTCCGCGCCGCCGCGCTACGCGCGATCGCGGATACCGGTGCGACCGGCCCGCGGGAGCAGGGCAAGGTCATGCAGAAGCTCATGCCGGAGCTCAAGGGACAGGCCGACGGTGGGATGGTCTCGCGCGTCGTGAGCGAGCTGCTAAAGACAGGGGCCTGATGGCACCGGCGCAGCAGATCACGATCCTCATCCCCGATGCCGACGAGATGATGTTCGTCGCCGGCCAGAACGAAACGAACATCGACCGCATCGAGCGCGAGTTCGGCGTGAAGATCGTCGCCCGCGGCGCGGAGCTGCGCATCAGCGGCGACCCGACGTCGGTGGCGCGGGTCGGCGATCTCGTCGGCGCGATGCGCAGCCTCTCGGGCCGCGACGACAACCTCCGGAAGCCGGCGCTCGAGCGGCTCATCGGCGACGCGAAGGAATCGCCAGTCGCGACGCCGCAGCAGATCCGCGAGCACATCGCGACGACCGTCACCGGCAAGCGCATCGCGCCGCAGTCGGACAACCAGCGCCGCTACGTCGAGGCGATACGCGCGTTCGATCTCGTGTTCGCCACAGGCGTCGCCGGCACCGGGAAGTCGTACATCGCGGTCGCGATGGGCGTGAACGCGCTCCGCGAGCGCAAAGTCACGCGCCTCATCCTCACGCGGCCCGCGGTCGAGGCCGGCGAGAACCTCGGGTTCCTGCCCGGCGATCTCCAGGAGAAGATCGATCCATATCTCCGCCCGCTCTACGACGCGTTGTACGAGCTCATGCCCGCGGAGCGCCTCTCCCGCGCGCAGGAGCGCGGCGAGATCGAGGTCGCGCCTCTGGCGTACATGCGCGGCCGCACGCTCTCGGAGGCGTTCATCATCCTCGACGAGGCGCAGAACACGACGCCCGCACAGATGAAGATGTTCCTGACCAGGCTCGGCTACGGATCGCAGGCCGTGGTCACCGGCGACATCACGCAGGTCGACCTCATCGAAGGACAGAAGTCCGGCATGGTCGTCGCGCGTGAGGCCCTGCGCGACGTCGAAGGCATCTCGTTCGTCGACTTCGACGAGCGGGACGTCGTCCGCCACGAGCTCGTCGCGCGGATCGTGCGGGCGTACGATCGGCACGAGAAGGCGCAGAAGTGATCCGATTCGCGCCGCGCACCCGGTCGATCGCGGAGCTCCGCGCGCTGGTCCAGGCCGACCCGCGCGCCCGCATCTTCGCGTTCGTGATCGCGACCGGCCTCATGAGCGCCGTCGCGCTGCTGTTCTCGCCGCCCGCCGTCGTGTCGTATGGCAAGGCCGGCGTCGTGGCCGATCACGAGATCCGCGCGCCGCACTCGACCGCGTTCTCGTCCGAAGCGCTGACCCAGATCGAACGCGACAAGGCCGCCGCGGCGGTCCAGCGGGTCTACGTCGTCGACCCGGCGGTGAACGTCACCGCGAGCGCGCACCTCCAGGCCGCGCTCACCGGCATCACGAGGATCCGCAACGACGCGACGCTGCCGCGCGACCAGCGGCTCACGGCGCTCACGAAGCTGAGCGAGGTGGCCCTCAGCGCGCCGCTCGCGATCGACGCGTTGGACATGACCGCCGCCGAGTTCGACCAGCTCGCCAAGGAGCTCGACGGCGCGCTGAAGACCCTCTACGGGCAGGGCATCCGGCCGGAGCAGGTCGAGGCGGCGCGAACGGATACCGCGAAGGCACTGCCGGTCTCCTGGACCGACCGGCAGAAGCGCATCGGGGCCGAGCTCCTGCGGCAGAGCCTCCAACCGAACCTCGCGTTCGACGCGGCCGCGACCGCCGCGGCGCAGCAAGCGGCGCGGAACAACGTGACACCGGTCCAGGTGCAGGTGACCGCGGGCGAGGTGGTTGTCCGCGAGGGCCAGGTCGTCACCGAGCTGGATCTCGAGAAGCTCCGCTCGCTCGGCCTCGTGAACCCGGGCATCGATTGGAAGAGCGCGGTCGGTCTGCTCACCTGGGCGCTCATCATCGCGGGCGTCCTGGCCCTGTTCGTCGAGCGGTACGCGCAGGAGGCCTGGTCCGACGACCGCAAGCTGCTGGTCGTGGGTCTCTCGCTCATCGCGCTGACCGCGGCGGGCCGCGCGTTGATCCCGGGCCACACCGTCGCCGTGTACTTCGTCCCGTTCGCGGCCGTCGCGATGATGCTCACGATCCTCGTCGGCGGGCGCACCGCGCTGGCGACGCAGATCGCGGGCGCGCTGCATGTCGGCATCATGTCCGGCCAGGTCGAGCTCGTCGCCTACGTCCTCGTGCCCGCGCTGCTCGGCATGGCCGCGGTCCGGCGCGCGACGACGGCACGCGAGTTCGTCGAGGCAGCGTTCTACGTGACCCTCGGCGACCTCGGCGTCATCGGCACGTTCCTCCTCGTCGGTCGGTCGGCCGACACGCTCGGCGCGCTGCAGCTCGCGGCCGCCGCCCTCATCAGCGGCGTCGCGTCCGGCGTCCTCGCGTTCGGCGCGATCGTCATGCTCGGCCACCTGTTCCGCATCACGACGGTCTTCGAGCTGCGCGAGCTCGCCGATCCGAATCATCCGCTGCTGCGCCAGCTCCTGCTTCGCACGCCGGGCACGTACCACCACTCGCTGCTCGTCGCGAACCTCGCGGAGCGCGCTGCCGAGGTCATCGGCGCCGACCCGCTCGTCGCGCGAGTTGGCGCGTACTACCACGACATCGGCAAGATGCGGAACCCGCTCGCGTTCATCGAGAACCAGACGGGCACGAACCCGCACGACGATCTCGATCCGGCGGTGTCCGCGAGCATCGTGTCCGCGCACGTCCGCGACGGCCTCGCCCTCGCCGACCGGTACCGGCTGCCGCCGCAGATCCGCGAGATCATCCCCGGCCACCACGGCACGAGCCTCATCCGCTACTTCCACACGCTCGCGCAGTCTCGCGGCATGGTCATCGACGAAGCCGCGTTCCGCCACCCGGGCCCCAAGCCGCGCAGCAAGGAGGCCGGCATCGTCATGCTGGCCGACGGCACCGAGGCAGCGGTCCGCTCGATCGAGGAGAAGACGCCCGAGCGGATCGCCGAGATGGTCGAGCGCATCGTCACCGAGAAGGTCGCGGACGGCCAGCTCGACGACTGCGATCTGACGCTGCGCGACGTGCAGCGGGTGAAGGAGGCGTTCCGCGAGCTCCTCGCCGGCGTGTACCACGAGCGGATCCCGTACCCCGAGGATCGCATCGCGCGCCTGCCTCCGCCGGCGACGCCGCCGACGACCGCGTCCGGCACCTGAGGATCTCCTTTCGCGGCGAGCCGCCGTGCGATCTCGCACCGGTGCGCCGTGCGATGCACGCCGCGGTGAAGCCGTACGCGCTTCCCAGCGACGCGCGGATCACCGTCGCATTCGTGGACGACGGGGCGATGCGCGCGCTCAACACGCGGTATCGCCGCGCGGACCGCACGACCGACGTGCTCTCGTTCGGGCAGGCCGTCGGACGAGCGAAAGGTGAAGCGGCGGTAAAAAAGCTGGCGCGCGACGCCGACGGCGGGCTCGACGTCGGCGACATCGTGATCAGTCCCGCGCAGGCGGCCCGCCAGGCCAAGCGCCGGAAGGGCACGCTGGTGCGGGAGATCGCCTTTCTCGCGGCGCACGGGGCGCTTCATCTGCTCGGCTTCGAGGACGAGACGCCGGCCGGGTACCGCGAGATGGTACGGCTGGGGACTGCCGCGACGGCGGAGGGCGTGGCAGCATCGCGCCGGTGAAACAACCGGCCGTCTCGGCCGTTACCGGCTGATATGCGCCCGCTCGCCGTGGCCGTGGCCACCTCCGTGCTGCTCGCGACGATCGCCCGGCCGGGGATGGCCACGACGGGGGATCTGATCGTCCAGGTCGACGGCCTCGTGAAGAGCTTCCCCGGCGACACCGGCGTGTACATCGCTGACCCGCTTGCCGCGCAGCCGCTGTACACCCACGACGCGGACGTTCCGTTCATCACGGCGTCGCTCTACAAGCTGGGCATCCTGGCGCACGCGGAGAGCCTGGTCGATGCCGGCACGCTGAGGTACACGGACACCATCGAGATCCAGCCGGAGGACATCACCGAGGATGGCTCGTACGAGCTGTCCGGCACCGTCATGACCGTCGATCAGGCGCTCGAGGCGATGATCACGATCTCCGACAACGGCACGGCGCTCGCGTTCTGGCATCAGCTCGGACCGGACAACATCAACGCGACCCTCCGGCGGCTGGGGCTCACCGACTTTCACATCGCGAGCGACGACAACGACGACAACACCGCGACCGCGCGCGTCATCGGTCAGTACTTCACGCTCCTCGCCCAGCGGAAGCTCGTCTCCGCCGCCGCCTCGGACCGGATGCTCGCGCGCCTCGAGCGGCAGACGATCAACGACCGGCTGCCGTCCCAGCTGCCGCCGGGGACCGTCGTCGCGCACAAGACCGGCAATCTCGGGTTCGCCACGCACGACGCGGGGATCATCTACACGAAGTCGGGTCCGCGCGTCGTCGTCGGCATGACCGCGAACTCGAGCGAGGAGGAGGCCGTGCAGCTCCTCGGCGGCCTCGGCGCGCTCGTCTATTCGGCCGTCCTCGAGCCCCCGGCGAACGCGCGCTACCGGCTGCCGACCGCGACGCTCCAGTACGACGCCGGCTCGGCGCAGACGCTCTCGATCCCGGTGACGAACTCCGGCTCCAAGGCCTGGGTCGGCACCGGCGCCGGCAGCGTGCGGCTGATCTGGGAGATCCGCGACACCACCAAGCAGCTCGTCGCCTCGTCGCCGGCCCCGATCGCGCTCCCTGCCCTTGCGCCCGCCGCGACGACGATCGTGCGCATCGCGTTCTCCGCCCCCACGGCCGTCGGCGGCTACACGATGACCGTCGGGCTCGCCGACGCGAACGGGGTCGGGCTCGCGTCGGCCGGCGCGGGGACCGGATCGTTCACGTTCCACGTCCACCCCACCTACCTCGTGACGTCGGTCGCGCGTATCCCGGGGCTCCTGCATCGCAGCGAGGCCTCGCTCCTCGTCGTCCAGTGGTCGAACCTGCCGGCCGCGGGCGGCGATCCGCGCAGCTACACGCTCTTCTGGCGCGCGATCGATCCGGCGACGAGCCGGGCGATCGCCTCCGGCAGCTCGCCGCTCGGCGTGAGCGCCGGCACCAGCGGCACGTTCTTCTCGGCGTTCAACGCGCCCGCGCTGCGCGGCACCTACCGGCTCGCGGTCGAGCTCCGCGAGGCGGGGAAGACCGTGAGCGCGGCGCAGTCGATCACCGTGGAGATCGCGGGCGCGCGGACCTACCCCGACGACCGCGATAGCGCCGCCCTACCGGCGCAGCGCACCACGACGCCACGTCCGGGCGGCGCGACGCGGGCACCGCGTCCGTCGCCGAGCGGAACGCCACGCGGCCGGACGCCCGCGCCGACGCGGTGATCACCGCCAGCGGCTGAGGATGTTCTCCCGCTGGAACGCGATGCGTGCGAGCAGGAACACGACGGCGTCGCACACGAGCAGGAAGATGGCCGTGCCCATGAACGATTCGTTGTTCAGGACGACCCGTCCGGTCACCTGCAGGATGCCGATCCCCACGACCGGCACGACGACGAGGCCACCGATCTGCTGCGCCACGCGCACGTCGTTCACCCGCGTCGAGATGAGGATCCCGAGGTTGACCGACAGCAGCGTGAGCAGCGGCACCATGATCACGATCGCGAGGATCCACCGCGGCGCGGTCACCGCCTTCACCGCGGCGGCGCTCCCGAGCAGGCTCACCGACCCGAGGTAGATCCCGTACGCGATCCACGTGACGATGACCGCCGGGATCGCGGACGCGAGGCTCTTCGCGAGCAGGAGCTCGCCGACCCGCACCGGCGCGGCGAGGAGCGGCTCGAGCGTGCGCGCGGACTTCTCGCCGATGACCGAGTAGATCGCGATCGTGAGCGGCACGACCGTCGGGATGAGCATGAACAGGATGAGGAAGTACGTCGCGATGAGTCCTTGCACCGCCTCCTTCGGATCGAGGCCGACGACGGCGGGTGACGCGGCGTAGAGCGCGGCGACGTCCTTCTCGCTCGGCGGCACGAGCGCCGCGGTCGCGACGGCGGCGATGCCGGCGAAGAGGATCACGAGCGGCGGCAGGATCGTCATCCCCACGAGGAGCCGGTTCCCGAGCGACTCGCGCCACTCGCGCACGCAGACCGCGCGCACGATGGTCTGCCGGTCGGCGGTCGTCGCGAGCGTGCTCACGTTCCCTCCACCACGCGCAGGTAGACGTCCTCCAGCGAGACCTTGCGGTCGCTGACGTACGCGACCTCGGCGCCCGCGCCGACGAGCGCCCGCACCACCCGCGGATTCACGAGGAGCGGGTCGGTGCTCTTCACGATGATCGAGCCGTTCTCGGACTGCGCGTCCTTCACGCCGTCGACCGCCCTGACCTTCACCAGCAGATCGGCGTGTGGGGACGGCACGATCCGGAACTCCGTCGCGTGGCCGTACAGCTCGGCCCGGAGGTCGGCCGGCGTGTCGATGCGGATGACGCTGCGGCGGAAGAACGCGATGCGATCGCACAGCCGGTCGGCCTCATCGAGGTTGTGGGTGCAGAGGAAGACCGTGCGGCCCTCGCCGCGGATCTGGGTGATGAACTCGCGCACCGTGCGCGCGGCGTCGGGGTCGAGGCCGGTCGTCGGCTCGTCGAGGAAGATGATCCGCGGCTCGTGGATCGCGGCGCGCGCGATGGCCATCTTCTGCTTCATCCCGCGCGAGAACGTCGCCACGGCTTCCGTCCGTCGATCCCAGAGTCCCATGAGCCGTAGGTAGCGCTCGGTCTGTGAGCGCGCGACCGCCGGGCCCAGGCCGAACAGCGCGGCGAAGAAGAGCAGGTTGTCCTCCGCGGACTGGCGCTCGTACAGGCCGGGTTGCTCGGTGAGGATCCCGACCGACGCCCGGATCCGCTCGTCCTCCGCCCCGAGGCGGAAGCCCGCGACCTCGGCCCGGCCGCTCGTCGGCGCGATGAGCGCGCAGAGGAGCCGCAGGGTCGTCGTCTTGCCCGCGCCGTTCGGACCGAGGAACCCGAAGACCTCGCCCTCGCGGACCTCGAGGTCGAGGTCCAGGACGGCGGTCAGGCGATCGAATCGCTTCGTGAGGCGGTCGGTGCGGAGCACGACTCCCATGGCCGGAAAGCGTAGTGGCTATGCCTCACAATTCCCTGATGACGGCGGCATCCGAAACCGATACGCAACGGAAGCTCTCGGAGCTGTCCTTCCTCCGTGAGATCGCCCAGCTGGCCTCCTCGACACGCGACTGGGACGAGATGCTGCGGATCGTCATCGACCGCACCACCGATGCGATGCGCGCCGAGGTCTCCTCCCTCTATCTCGTCGAACGGCGTGAGGGCCTGCTGCGGCTCGTCGCGAGCAACGGACTGAACCCGCGCGCGATCGGCAAGGCCACCCTCCGGCTCGGCGAAGGGATCACCGGCTGGGTCGCGAACGCGCGGGTGCCGCTCACCGTGCGCGACGTGCATGCCGAGCCGCGCTGGAAGGTCGTTCCGTCGGTCGACGTCGATCGCTTCACCTCGATGCTCAGCGTGCCGCTCGTCATCCGCGACGAGGTCATCGGCGTGATGAACGTCCAGACGGTCGAGCTGCGCGAGTTCGAGCGCGGTGAGATCGACTTCCTCCAGACGATCGCGAACCAGGTCGCCGGGATCATCGAAAAGAGCCGGCTGCAGCGCGACGCCGAGCGGAAGCTGCGCGAGGTCTCGGCGCTGTTCGAGGTCTCGAACGTCCTCACCTCGACGCTCGAGCTCGATGAGGTGCTCGGGCTCGTCGTCGACCGGCTCGTCCGGGTGTATCCGGGCGCGTCCGGCGGGATCCTGCTCCGCGACGAGACCGGCGAATCGGTGCTTCGCGCGAGCTCCGGATCGCTGCCGCGCTCGGCCCTCGCCGCCGCACGGACCGCGCTCGCGGAGAAGCGGCCGGTCGCGCACGGTGACGGGCTCGCGCTGCCGCTCATCGCGGGCGACCGGCTCGTCGGCGCGGTCGCGCTCCACGTGCCGGGGCAGGCCGAGTTCGCCGAGACCGAGGTCGCGTTCGTCGGCGCGCTCGCGAACCAGGCAGCGCTCGCGATCGACAAGGCCTCGCTCTACGCCCTCGAGCGGCGCACGTCGGAGCGGCTGCGCGAGCTCGACCGCGCGCGCTCGGACTTCGTCGCGGTCGTCACCCACGATCTGCGTACGCCGCTCTCGGTCGTGCGCGGGTACCTCGAGCTCTTCGCCGAGCAGACGAAGAAGAGCAAGAACGGCCACGCGATGCCGCTCGCCGAGGCCACGTCGCAGGTGGAGCGGCTCGATCAGCTCGTGGACCGGATCCTCGCGTCGGTGAAGGATGACCGTCCGGATATCCAGGTGCGACGCACGCGGTTCGACCTGCGCGCGGGTCTGGTGAGCGCGGTGCGCGAGATGGCGCCGATGGCCAGGAAGCACACGCTGCGCGGTCCGCGCGCGGGTGCGCCGCTCTGGGCGCGCGGCGACAAACGCCGGACGGCCGAGGTCGTCGCGGGCCTGGTGCACAACGCGACGAAGTACGCGCCCGAAGGTACCGGGATCGCGGTGTCGGTGACGACGGAGAAGGACCGCGCGATCGTTCGCGTCGCCGACGGCGGCCCCGGCGTGCCGCCTGAGGACCGCCGGCGCATCTTCGAGCCGTTCGTGCGCCTCGGCTCGGATGAGATCTCGGGCGCGGGGATCGGACTGTTCTCGTGCCGCCGCGTCGCGGAAGCGCAGGGTGGATCGCTCTGGTACGAGGACCGGCCGAACGGCCTGACCGGCAGCGTGTTCGCGTTCAGCGTGCCGCTCGCCCGCGGGGACGATCGATGACCAGCGTGCTCATCGTCGACGACGACCGCGCCCTGGTCGGCATGGTCGCGTCGCTCCTCGGTGCCGAGGGCTACGACCTGCTCACCGCGTACGACGGCGAGACGGCGCTCCGCCGGCACGCCGAAGAGCTCCCGGACCTCGTCATCCTCGACCGCCGCCTGCCAAAGATGAGTGGCGACGAGATCTGCAGGCGCATCCGCGCGACCGCGCCGACGCCGATCCTCATGCTCACCGGCGAGCGCGGCGAGGACGAGCGGGTGAAGCTCCTCGACCTCGGCGCCGACGATTACCTCGAGAAGCCGTTCGGCCGCAAGGAGCTGCTCGCCCGTGTGCGCGCGCTCCTCCGCCGCGCCCCGCGCAACAGCGGCCCGGCGACCGCGACCGACATCGGCGGGCTCCTCATCGACGCCCGCGCGCACAGCGCGCGGATGGGCGGGGACGAGCTGCCGCTCACCCCGACCGAGTTCCGGCTGCTGGCGGCGCTCGCGATGCGACCCGGCGAGCTCGTCGACCGCACGGCGCTGCTCCGCGCGGGCTGGCCCGACGAGCGCGATCCGGATCCCGAGTGGCTGAAAGCCCATCTCGCACGGCTGCGCTCGAAGCTCGAGGCCGCCGGCGCGCCCGTCCCGGCCAACGTCAGGGGCGTCGGCTACAAGCTCGGCTAGACCCGCCTCGCGGCTCGACAACGACCTAGCATGTGATGGTGTTTCGGCGCGATATTCGCCCTGAGCCCGTCCAACGTTCGTCAGTCATCTTCATGGACGAGACGGGTGCCGTGAAGTCGGATCGCATCTTCGCCGTCGGAATCCTCAAGTGTCCGAGTCCGGCGGTTGTGCAGCGGCCCTTTCAGGTCATGCGCGACAAGAACCACTTCTACCAGGAGTTGAAGTGGAACGAACTGAACCGGAGAGGTCTCCTTCCGGTCTATCGGGAGGCGGTGGACTGCTTCTTCAGGTGCGGTGAAGCGACTTTCGCTTCGTTCGTCGCCGACAAAGCAACGCGCTGATCCGGTCGCCCGGTTCGGCGATCACTGGAGGGCCTACGAACGGCTTGCGTCGCAGCTCGTCATCGGTAACGTGCTGCCGCACGAATACGTCACCGTGCTCGCGGATGAGTACTCAACGCCCGCACACGTGACGTTCGAGGAGGACTTCCAGAAGCATGTCGAGGATAAGTTCCAGCGCCGCGCGATCATCGGCGTCTGCCGGATGAGGTCAACCGGCGTCGACCTCTTCCAGGTGCTAGATCTCCTCGTTGGGGCGGTTGCCTACGACTACAAGCTTCAAGCGGGCCTCGTCGACGCCGCGACGAGATCCCCGAAGCGCGAACTACTCATGCACATCTTGGGTGGCTTCGGGATCAAGACCTTCGTTGGTGGCGTGCGCGGGCCGCGCCTGAACGTCGCCGAGTTCGGCCATCCGGCAGCGGTCGGAGGGGCGTAAAAAGAGAGCAGCCTGTGGCCCTAGGGGGCAACGGCTGCCTCCCCATTGACGCAGAGCTCGAGAGCCGCGTCAAGCACACGCGATACAGACGTGACGCTCGACCGTCACCCAAGCTATCGACGAAGTGTTCGAGACCTGAAACGGTATCGGCGGGGGACGAGACCTGTTCGCAACGGCGGGCATGTACCCGCAGTCCGCGAATGAGTGAGTTCACGCGGGCATCCGAACGAGCGCTAGACGGGCGTGACCGCGATCCGATGGCGCTCGAGATACGCGAACAGCGCGTCCTTCGAGACCTGCTCGTCCGCGGGCACCAGGCCGCGTGGCCCGCGCTCGGCCGTCGCGAGCCGGCGCGCGGCGATCGTGGCCGGGCCGAGCGCCAAGAGGTAGCTCCCGACGGGCGCGCGGAGGATCCAGCGCGCGACGCCGGCCGCCCCCTCGATGCGCAGCGCCACGATCCCCTCGCGCGTCCCGCCGAGCCGCGCGAGCCGCACCCCGATCGGCGCGAGCTCGCCGAGCGCGCGCCGCGCGGCGGCGTGACGCGACGCGAGCGCGAGCAGCGGGCCCGCGCCGCGGGTGTGCGGATCGACCCAGAACGCGGCATCCGTGATGCTCGGCCAGATCGCCGGCAGCTGGACCGAGAGCGCGCTCTCGACGCGCATCCCGCTGACCGGCGCGAAGTCGCAGGCGCGGCGGTCCGTCGAGCGGAGCGACGCGAGGAGCGACCGGGCGGTCGCGACGTTCGCGGTCTCGCGCGACGCGGGCGCAAGCCAGAGGTCGATGCGCAGCGGGTCACCCACCGCGCTCGCGCGGGCGAGCGTCGCGACGACGGCGGAGATCGCGCTGCAGCCGGTCAGCACCGTGATACCGCGCGCGCCGATCTCGGAGGCGCGGTCGCTGACCGCTCGCGCGTACTCGGCGCTGTCCGAGAGATCGACGAGGTCGGCTCCGCGCTCGAGCGCGACGTCGAGGAGCGCCTGCGAGCGCGACTGGAAGGGCCCGACCGTGTCGAGGAGCACGTCGTTCGGATGG
>DASYXA010000079.1:0-11419 GCA_035935465.1 Candidatus Limnocylindria bacterium
TGCACGTCGAGCGTCGGCCCGGGCATCCCGCCGCCGGCCACGCTGCCGTCGGGCCAGCCCGGCTTCCACGCCTCGTGGTACGGCCAGTCCGGCTACCCGACGCTCTGCCCCGGCGAGCGATCGACCGCGACGGTCGCGTACTACAACTCCGGCACGCAGGGCTGGGTCCGCGCGCGCATGGGCGAGGTCGCGTACCTCGGCACCTGGACGCCGCTGCCGGGCCAGGATCGACCGAGCCCGCTCGGCGGCGACGGGCAGCAGGGCTCGCCGGACACCGGCTGGCCGCGGTACAACCGCGTCGCGCTCCAGCCCGCCGACTACGTCGGCCCGAACCAGGTCGCCTGGTTCCAGTTCACGATCCAGGCGCCGTCGGCTCCGGGCAGCTACCGCCTCTACATCCGCCCGCTCGTCGAGGGCGCGCAGTGGCTGGAGGACTACGGCGTGTACTGGTCCGTCACCGTCCGCTGATCAGGGGCGCGCGGCCACGCTGCCGAGGTACGCGCGCTTCCAGGCCTCGCCGAGATCGCCGAACGGATCCGGCGCGCCGGGCACGATCCAGACGTGGATCATCTGGGCCGTCCGCGGCAGGAGGATCGCGCCGACCGGGCAGGTCCCGAGCGGGCCGAGGAGCCCCACCAGCGCCGGCGGCGTGAGCGAGATGCAGACCTGCTCGTGTCCGTGCCAGGTCGTGAGCGGACCGCCGATCGCCGGACCGGCCTGGCCGAGCTCGGGCATCTGGAACACCGCGCCGAGGAGGACCGGCCGGCCGTTCGGCGCGACCGCGTAGACCAGCGATTCGGGGTGCGCCGGATCGAACACCCGGCCGTCGCGCTCGTACGCCGGGTTCGCGGCATGGAAGTCGATCCCGGCGAGCCCGTTCACCCGATAGCCGTCGGCCGCCGCGGCCGCCGGGTCCGCGTACCGGGCCAGCGAGCTACGGGTGGCCGCCAGGAGCGCGTTCGCCGCCGCGCGCTCCGCCGGTGTGGCCTCGCGCGCCGGGCTGGCGGGGAAGAGCGTGCCCGGCGGCGGCACGCTGCCGCCGTGGACGGTGTGCCCGGCCACGGCACCGGGCTCCGCGGCCGCGGCGCGGAACCCGCCGGCCCAGGAGCTCGCCGCCGTTCCGACGACGAGGAGGCAGAGACCGACGCCCCCGGCGAGCGAGCGCAGGCGCCGCGGTCGCGCGCCTGGCAGCGGCCGCGCGACGATCGCGAGGGCGAGGAGCTCGGCGAGCTTCGTCACCAGGCCGAGCTGGTCGGGCGGCTCGTTCGCCATCGCGAGCCAGTAGGCGACGACCGAGCCGACGAGGACCGCGCCGCCGAGGCGACCGGGCCGGGAGCCGCGCAGCACCCGGCGCGCGATCGCCGCCAGCAGCGCCGCATCGACGATGAACAGCAGGCCGACCGCGGGCCCGTGGTCGTTGCCGATGACCAGCCCGGCGTGCACCGCGGCGGAGCCGAGGAGCAGTCCCACCAGGAGCCGATCGATCGGCGCGAGCCGCCGCAGATCGGGCCGGCGGAACGGCCATAGCGCGATCGCCACGACGCCGAGCGCGAGGAGCGCGGCGAGATGCCCGGGCTCGATCCGGTACAGCGGGCTACCGATCATGGCGCGACCTCCAGGGCCGTGACGTGCCGCGACCCGGTGGGCCCGGTCGCCGCTCGAGCCGAACGACGGAGCAGCGTGACCACCGCCAGCGGGAGCGCGAGCTGGGTGACGAGCGCCACCGGGGGCGGGAGCGTGTGGGCCACCGCGACCGCCAGCGCGACGTCGGCGGCGAAGATCGCGACGGCGAGGCCCTCGACGAGGTAGATCACCCGGCGCGGCCGGCGGCGATCGGCGCGCAGCCGGGCGCGGGCCACGAGGATCGCGGCGGCCGCTGCGGCGCTGAGGAGGATGGGGCCGCCGGCTCCGGGAAGGATGAGGCCCCACGCGATGGACTCGATCGTCGTTGCGACGAGGATCGCGCCCTGCAGCAGCAGCAGCGCCCGGGCGACCTCGAGGAGCTCTTCCGTCCGCCGTTCGATGTCCATGGGGCCAGCGTCGGCCCTGCGGATGAGCCCGGCATGGGCCGCTCATGAGCGCTTCATGAGCGTTGCGGCGGGCTACAGCGCCGGCAGCTCGATCGTGACCGCCACGCCGCCGCCGGCGAGGTTGGTCGCGCCGATCGACCCGCCGTGCGCGACGACGATCGCGCGCGCGATCGATAGGCCGAGGCCGGTCCCCTCGCCGCCGCGCGCCGGGTCGGCCCGGTAGAACCGCTCGAAGATCCGATCCTCGCTGCCCGCCGGCAGCCCGGCACCGCGGTCGCGGACCTCGAGCCGGACTCGGCCGTCGCGCGTGGCGATCGCGATGCCGACCGGCGGGCTGCCATGGCGGAACGCGTTGTCGACCAGCACGCGGATCGCGCGGCCCAACGCCTCGGCATCGCCGGACACGAGCGCGGCTCCGTCACTCGTGACCTGGACGTCGTGCGTCTCGGCGCGCGCCGGTCCCGGCGGCCGGATCCGCCGGGCTTCCTCCGCCGCGACCGCGCGGAGATCCACCGGGCGGCGCTCCATCGGGATCCCGGCATCCGCGCGCGCGAGCACGAGCAGGCCGTCGACGAGCCGGCTCATCCGCTCCGCCTCGCCGATGAGGTCGGCCAGCGCCTCGCCGCGGTCGTTCGCCGCGGCCTCCGGCCGCCCGCGGAGGAACTCGGCGTTCGTCCGGATCGTCGCGAGCGGCGTCCGGAGCTCGTGCGAGGCGTCCGCGACGAAGCGCTGCTGCGCGGCGAGCGCGGCGGCGAGATCGGACTGGGAGGACCCGAGCCGCTCGATCATCGTGTTGAAGCTTGTCGTCAGCCGGCCGACCTCATCGCGACTTCGGGTCGGCGCCAGGCGCCGCGTCAGGTCGCCGGTCTCACCGATCGCCTCGCTCGTCTCGGCCAGCGTGACCAGCGGCCGGACCGCCCGTCCCGCGACGAGCCACGACACGATCGCCACGACGATGAGCGTGACGATCGCCGCGATCACCAGGAACGCGCGAAGCCCGGCGAGCTGGCCGTTCGGGAACGCCGTCGACTGCCCGGCGACGACGATCCCGCCGTCCGACCCGCTCGTCCACCGGCGGGCGACGACCCGCAGCCCGGCCGGCTCGCGATCGGTGCGCGGCGCCACGCCGGCGGCGGCGATCGTGGCGATCGACCGGCCCTGCTCGTTCGCCTCCACCACGACGGCGGCCGGGATCCGCGGTGGCACGCCGTCGAGGAGACCGGACGCGTAGCGGACCGCGCCCTCGGCGGTGAGCACGAGCAGGAACGGTTCGGTGCTGGCACCCAGATCGATCACGACGAGCGGCCGCACCGCGGCCGGTGCGGCGCCGCCGTGCTGGAGCGCGGCGACCGCGGCGTCGGCCATCGCCGCGAGCGCGCGGTCCTGATCGTCGCGGACGCCGTTCGCCGCGAGGCCCGACAGGAGCACGATGAACAGGAACATCCCGACCGCGGCGACGGCCGTCCCGAAGAGCGCGAGCCGGCGGCGGATCGGCAGCTAGGGCTCCCGCAGCACGTAGCCGACGCCGCGCACGGTATGCAGGAGCCGGGGCTGGCCGTGGGTCTCCAGGCGCGCTCGCAGACCGGCGATGGTCACGTCGACGACGTTCGAGATCGCGTCGCTCTCGATCCCCCAGACCGACTCGAGGAGCCGGTCGCGTTCGAGGACCTGACCGGGGTGCCGCAGGAAGTGCTCGAGCACGTTGAATTGCAGCGCCGTGAGCTCGACCGCGCGATCGGCGCGCCGGACCTCGCGCCCCGCCACGTCGACGACGAGGTCGGCGCACCGCAGGACCTCATGTCCGCCGGGCTCGCGCCGACGAAGCAACGCGCGCACGCGGGCCAGGAGCTCGTCGTGCGCGAACGGCTTGACCAGGTAGTCGTCCGCCCCGGCGTCCAGGCCCGCGACACGGTCGGCGATCGCATCACGCGCCGTGAGCATCAGGATCGGCACGTCCGATCCGGCTCGAAGGCGGCGGCAGACCTCGACGCCGTCCAGGCCGGGCAGCATCCGATCGAGGACGACGAGGTCCGGTGGCCGATCCCGTGCCGCACGGAGCGCGCCGGGACCGTCGGCGGCGACCTCGACGGCGTGGCCCTCGTAGGACAGCGCCCGGCGGAGCGATGCGCCGAGCCGGGCGTCGTCGTCCACGACCAGGATCCGCCGGCCTGCCGTCACGCCCCAATTGTGGCCCCGGGATGCGCTCAGCGGCCGATGTCGCGCTGCTCCAGTGCCGCGATCGCGACCAGCGTCCCGACGATCCCGATCACCACCAGCGTCGCGGCACCGCCCCAGTCCACGTTCGTCATCGGCGCGCCGTACAGGACGAAGAGCGATGTGCGGCCGACCCACTCCGGCCAGTCGAACAGCGGCGCGAACTCCTGCGTGAAGTAGGAGATCACCGCGACCGTCGTGACGAGCACGACGGCGAGGCGCGGTCGCCAGCCGACGAGCAGGTGACCGATCGCGCCGAGCGCGAACACGACCGGCAGCACGAGCACGGTGGCGAGCGCGAGGCGATCGCCGGCCACCGGAATGTCGAACGCGTTCGCGGCGAGGTACACGCCAAGGCTGCTGACGGCAGCGACGATGCCCGCTGCCACGATCAGGGCGGCGAGCCGTTCGACGACGATGCGCGGCCGCGCTGCGCCGGCGGCGAGCGCCATCTCGAGACGGCCCTCCGCGTCGTCGGCGGCCCAGCCGTTCACCTGCGCGACGACGAAGATCGCGATGAGCAGCAGGGCGGTCGAGAACCAGATCACGCCGACGACGTCGGTGTATCCGGCGATCCCGGCGCGGGCGAGGTACACCTGCATCGCGGGGATGTCCTTGAAGCCGTCGACGATCGAACGCGCGAGCGACGAGAGGAAGTACGCGAGGGCGGCCATGGCGATCGCCCAGCCGGCGATCCAGCCGCGCTGTTGCGCGATCCCCGCGAGCACCGGAAGACGGAGCGCCGGATCCGCTGCCGGCACGTGGCGTGGCCGAGCCGAGCCGGGCCGGCCGGCGACGAGCGCGCCGCCGATGTCCCGCCGCGCGAACGCCCAGACCGAGAGCCCGCTGAGGACGACCGCTCCGCCAAGGCTCAACGCGCTCGCGAGCCCGTCCACCGAGCCACCCGCCAGGAGCGGCGCGCTCCGGTCGAACAGATAGAAAGGAGAGAGCCACTTCACCCGACCCAGCTCGGCGGGATCGGCCCCTGCCCGGAGCGACGAGTTCAGGGTGTAGAGCGCCACGATCACGATGCCGGCTGCGACCGACGCGACCCGCCGTGTCGTCACCAGCTGCGCGACGACGAGTCCGGCCGCGAAGGCCCAGAGCGTCACGCCGGCCAGCGGCAGCAGCTCGGCGGCCATCGCGGCGACCGGCACCGTGTCCTTCGCGACCACCGTGCCGAGCTCGGTGGCGAGGAGCGTGACGCCGAGCGACGCGAGGGCGGCGACCGCGAAGGCCGCCATCCGTACGAGGAGATACCGCGCGCGCGCGACACCGGTGGCCAGCCACGCCTCGGACAGGCCCTTCTCCTCGTCGCCCCGACCGGCGCCGGTCGCGGCCAGCAGCGCCCAGACCGCGTACGCGATCGCGACGGTGCTGAGGTCGCGCCAGGTGAGGTAGCCGCCCATCGTGTCGAGCTGCACCGGGCGGGGGAGGAGATACGAGAGCTGCTGGCCGATGACCTCCATCGAATGCGCGAACGCCGCGCGGTCCGCGGGTGTCGGGCCGGCGATGGAGACGTACGCGACCGCGTTGAGCAGGCCCGCGAACGCGCCGATCGCGGCGGTGGCGATCGCCCCGGTGCGGTGCGAGCGGAGGGCGAGGCGGAACAGGATCACTTCGAGTAATAGCTGAGGAAGATCTCCTCGAGCGTCGGCTCGCGGCTCTCGAGCGTCGCGACGCGCGCTCCCGCGATCGCCGCGAGCAGCTCGTCGAAGCTCCCCCGGTAGAGGCCGCTCACCCCCCGTCCGTCGATGGCGAGGCCTTCGAAGCCGCGCAGCGCGCGCAGGCGCTCGGTCGGCGGCGCGTCCGCGAATTCGATCCGGACGTGGTGGGCGCGGATCCCCGCGAGCTCGTCGATCGTCCCCACGGTCGCGAGGTGGCCCTCCCGCACAATGCCGACCCGGTCGCAGAGATGCTCGACCTCCGAGAGGACGTGCGATGAGATGAAGACCGTCGCACCGCCGGTCCGCGCGTCGCGCACGAGCCCGTAGAACTCCTGCTGGTGCAATGGATCGAGCCCGCTCGTCGGCTCGTCGAGGATCAGGAGCGCCGGACGCGGCGCGAAGGCCAGCAGCAGCGCCAGCTTCTGCTTGTTGCCGTGCGAGTACTCGCGGTACCTGCGGCCGAGGTCCAGGTCCAGCCGCTTCGCGATCGCCTCGACGTCCGCGTCGGCGATGTCGCCGCGCAGGCCCGCGATGTAGGCGACGATCTCGGAGCCCCGCCAGCCGCCGAACTGCGGGAGCTCCCCCGGTACGTAGCCAACACGTTTCTTCACGGCGACCGCGTCGCGGTCCGCGTCGAGCCCGAAGACCGTCGCCCGACCGCGCGTCGCGTGGCTCAGCCCCATCAGCAGCTTGATCGTGGTCGTCTTCCCGGCGCCGTTCGGCCCGAGGTACCCGAACACCTCGCCCTCGGCGACCTCGAGGTCGAGGTCGAAGATCCCGCGGCCCGCGCCGTAATCCTTGGTGAGCATCCCGGTGCCGATGGCGGTGGTCATGCCCTTCTCCTCTCGCGGATGCGGCGCAGCAACGCCGGGACCTCCGCCAGGAGGTCCTCGAGCTGGCTGGCCAGGGTGGTCATCTGGCGCCGCGCGGATCCGGCCGGCGCGGCGGCCGCGCCCTCCCTCATCCGGGCGAGGAACACGTGGGTCTGCGCGTTCCGCGCGGCGAACAACGCGTCGAGGTCGAGGAGCGCCTGGTAGCGGATCCGCCGCGAGCCGCGCTCGCCGACGGCGCGCGCCAGGCCGACCGCGACGAGCTGCCGCGCCGCCACGCTCGCGCCGCTCTTCGCGACCGCGAGCTCGGCGACGATCTCATCCAGGCTCGCCGGCTCGGCGCGCAGGAGCAGGTAGGCGTAGATCAGGCCCATCGTCCGCGGCAGGCCCCAGCCGACCATGTCCTGGCCCAGGCCCTCGACGAACTGCCGCTGCTTCAGATTCAGCTTCATCTGAATATCTCGAACCGACACTAGCACGCCGTCGGTGGCTCGTCCGAACACGGGTCGCGCTAGCGTGTCGCTCGTGGCCGGTCGTTCGCTGGGTCCGATCCCGCTGCCGACCGCGGGCGAGCGCGCGACCGGCGAGTTCACGTTCGCCGGCGACCCGGGCCTCGAGCAGTACCGCTGGCCGTTCGTCGCGCTCAGCGGGCCGTCCGACGGGCCGACCGTCCTCATCACGGCGGGGATCCACGCCGCCGAGTACACCGGTATCGAGGCGGCGATCCGGATCGGCCGGTCGATCGACCCGACGCTCGTCCGCGGGACGATCGTCGTGCTCCCGCTCCTCAACCGCCCGGGCTTCTACGAGCGGAGCATCTACGTGAACCCCGAGGACAACGACAACCTCAACCGGCTGTTCCCCGGCCGAGCCGACGGGACCTGGGGCGAACGGTTCGCGCACCGGCTCCTCTCCGAGATCGTCACCAGGTGCGACAACGCGGTCGACCTGCACGCCGGCGATCTCATCGAGGACCTGGTGCCGTTCGTCATCTACCGCGAGACCGGCGACGCGGCGCTCGACGCGCGGATCACGCGCATGGCGAATGCCTACGGCGCGAAATGGGCGGTGAAGAGCGCGCCCACCGGCGAGCGGCCCGGATCGCTCTACGCGGTCGCGTGCCTGAACGGCGTCGCCGCGATGCTCGCGGAGTCCGGCGGGCGCGGCCTGCTCATCGAGGCGGACGTCGCGCGCCACGTCAGGGGTGTGACGAACATCTTGCGCTCCGTCGGCGCGCTCGCCGGCGGGCCCGACCTCGTGAAGCCGCCGACGGTCGTGAAGAGCTTCGACTGGCTGCGCTCGCCGGTCGAGGGCATCTTCCACCCGCGCGTCGCGGTGGGCCACCTGGTGAAGCAGGGCGAGCCGGTCGGCGAGCTGGTTGACCTCGTCGGCGAGCCGCTCGCGGAGGTGACCGCGCCGTCGAGCGGCGTGCTCCTGTTCATCGTGACCAGCCCGGCGATCAAGAAGGACGGGCTGCTGCTGGCGGTCGGGGCGCTCGACCGCTAGCGCGTCACTTCAAGCGGTGGCCAACGTACGCGGCCGGGCTCGAAGGACAGCGGGATGTAGCTGAGCGCGCTCGCGCAGCGCGCGGTCGATCGGCTCGCGGTGCTCGAGCCCGGCGTCGTTCGACGTCGCGATCGCCGCATCGTTCCATTCCGGCGCGGTCGCGGGCCGATGACGGTCCGGTCATCTGTCCGGCGGTGCGCAGGTGTATGAATGGTCGGCGACGCCATGCCCCGAGCGGGGCGAGAAGGATCCTCTCATGCCGGCCACCCCGAAATCGATCGATCCGGCCGCGGTCACGACGGCGCAGCGGCAGAAGCTCACGCCCGGCAACGAGAAGCGTCCCTGGGACCGGCCTGGGCCTGCACATTCAGCCAGCGCATCGCCCAGCAACACCATGGACGTCTGTGGCTGAAGTCGACGGGCGACAGCGGGAGCGTCTTCGCGCTGGCGCTGCCGCTGGCCGGGAGCGGGACCCCGCGGTGATCACGCCTGCCCGTCGGCACGCGGACCCGGCGCGTCTGCGCGACCGCCAGCGCGTCACTTCCAGCGGTGGCCAACGAGCCCGGCCGCGTACGTCCGGCGCTCGAGGCGGTGCAGCCCCTTCGCGACCGCCGGCGCGAGCAGCGGCGTGTGCGAGATGTCCAGCAAATATTCGGGGATGAACCAGACGTCCGTGGCCGAGGTCATCCAGGCGCGATCGTCGAACCGCGACAGGTCCACCGGCCGCGAGAACGTGCGCAGCGTGCGCTCCCGGCGGAGATTGAAGTACAGCGGGAAGTAGCTGAGCGCGAGCTCGCGCAGCGTGCGGTAGATCGGCTCGCGGTACTCGAGCCCGGCGTAGTTCGACTTCGCGATCGCGCCCCAGTGGCCCCGCTCCTTGAACACCGCGAGGACATGGTCGGTGTCCTGCTCGGCCTCGAGGTCCAGGATCAGCGGCGGTCGGCCGATCGCGCGCAGCGCCGCCGCGCCGAAGATCGCCGCCTCGAGGCAGTGCGCCGTGCGCTCCTTCAGCACGCGCCGCGGGGACCAAGCGGTGGTCGCGATGTGATACGGGAGGTCGTCGAGGAAGCGCTGGACACCGTGCGGCGTCTTGAGCGACCGGAGCTTCCGAAGCTCGGCCGGGGTGAGCTCCTGCATGCCACATTCTGGCGCCTCGCGCGCCGACCGAGCGACACAGCGCTGGACGGGGCGACCGACCGGCGGGCGACACGGCGGCGGGTATTGCCGAAACGTTTACCGCCGCGACGCGCGCGCGTGAGTAGGGTCGACCGGCTGCCAAGGCAGCTGGGAGGTTGCGCTGCATGTCGCTTCGGCATCTCATCGCCCCGGTCTCGATCGCCGCGATCGTCCTGGGCTCCATCGTTTTGGACGGCCGACCCGCGCTCGCCGCTGGCCAGACCGTCACGGCGACGGTCCTCTTGCCGTCGAACGGCGGCGGCGTCGCGCGCCGCGAGTGGACGGCATCCGGCGGCGCGGTCAACGGCGTGAACGGGTACGTCATCACGCTCGATCCCGCGACCGTCGGCACGTACTTCACCCTCGGACTCGCGTCGACCAACACCGGCGCCGGAGCGCCGAGCATCGCCTTCTACACCGACATGACGAACGGGATCACCTGCGGCACCTTCGACGGCAACCCCGGAGCCGCGGGGGTCGTGTGCGGCGACCACGCGATCGTCTACCTGCTCGCTGGCGCGAACGTCACGTTCGCCTATCAGAGCGGGCTGCCGGTGCCGCCACCTCCGGCGTTCGTCGCCTCGAAGTTCACGTTCTCCGCGCCGATCGCGCTGCCCTTCCCGGCGGGCGCCGAGCAGGGCAACATCGGCGAGCCGTCGGTCGACGTCGACCCGTCGAACGACAACATCTACGTCACCTCGCCGACCGGCATCCCCTGTGGCGCATCCAACGCGGAATGCGTCGTGTTCTGGCGCTCGACCGACGAGGGCGCGACGTTCACGCAGCCTGCCCCGAACGCGTTCCTGAGTCCCCTCGGCGGCGGCGACAGCGACGTCATCCACGACGGCCTCGGCAACGTGTTCGCCGCCGACCTGCGGTCGCTCGTCTACACCGGTGTCTGGCGTTCGGTCGACCAGGGCGATACCTGGACCTCCACCGACATGGGGCCGTGCTCCGACCGCCAGTGGATCGCCTGGGGCGGTCCGAACGCGCCGACCGGCCCGCTCACGATCTACGAGACCCAGAACTCCGGCGCCTGCGTGCCCGGGGCGTTGTTCCAGTTCTGGCGGTCGATCGACGACGGGCAGTCGTTCCTTCCGGTCGGGGTCGTCGGCGCCAACGACCTGTCGCAGCTCGGGTACACCGCCGACGCGACGGTCCAGGGTGCGGTCGAGGCGAAGCTCGCCGTCGATCAGCTGTCCGGTGCGATCTACATCGCCTGGGCGACCCAGGCCATCGAAGACGCGACCGGCGCGACGACCCGCATCCTCGTGGTCAGCCGCTCGGCCGACGGTGGCGCGACGTGGACGAGCCATCTCGCTTACGCCGGCCCGCTCGGCACGAGCATCCAGAACCTCTTCCCCGTGATCGCCATCGATCACGGTGGCAACGCCTACGCCGCGTTCTCCACGCAGCTCTCCGGGCAGAACATGGGCGTGTACCTGGTGACCTCGACCGACCGCGGGGCCAGCTGGTCCGCGGCGCAGCGCGTGAATCCGGTGGATCAGACCGCGGTCTTCCCGGCCATCGCGGCCGGCGACAACGGGCGGGTCGACCTGACCTGGATCGGCACGCCGGGGACGACGGTCAGCGATCCGACGAACCAATGGAACATCTTCTTCGGTCAGTCGCGGAACGCGGACAAGCGCTCGCCGCGCTGGTCGACCGGCCAGATCAGCACGCAGGTCATGCACCGCGGCGACATCTGCAACCGCGGGCTCAACTGCAATATCTTCGGCGGCAACCGCGACCTGGCCGACTTCATCACCGTCGCGATCGACGCCGACGGGAACGCCAATGCGGTGTGGACCGATGACGCCAGCCAGCCGACGAAGGCGATCATGTTCTCGAAGCAGATCGGCGGTCCGAGGACCGGCAAGCTGCCGCCGAAGTCCTAGCCGCGACGAATGAGAGCGGCGGGCATCGCTGCCCGCCGCTCGAGATCGGTTGTCGCTGCTGGGGAGGAGGTGCGCGATAGCGTGATCTTCTCGCGGCT
>DASYXA010000080.1:0-14958 GCA_035935465.1 Candidatus Limnocylindria bacterium
GGTCCGCCGGCTCTCGTACGCGAAGGAGCCCGGCCTGCGCTACCAGCCGCGCGGCGCGGTCATCGCGCGGATCGGCGACGGCAGCACGCCGGTCCGCCTGCTCGTCGCGGCCACACATCTCGACGAGAACCCCGACGCGACCGCCGTGCGCATGGAGCAGGTCCGCGCGCTGCTGGACGAGGTCGGGACCGCGACCCCCGCGATCATCGCCTGCGACTGCAACGCGCACCCCGACGCGAACGAGCTGAAGCTCATCACCGACTCCGGATTCGGCGATCTCCTGCTGCAATCCGGCGGCGGCGGGAACACGTTCCCGTCCGACCAGCCGGTCGAGCGCATCGACTACATCTTCGGCGTCGGCGTGACGGCGGCGCAGGGCCACATCGTGGCGTCGACGGCCTCGGATCACCGGCCGGTGGTCGTGAACGTCACGCTGAGCGGGCGCTGACGGCGACGACGGTCGTCCGGTTGGCCCTGCGGCACCCGCCACCTGGGCACCGGTGCCATCGACGGTAGACTGACGTTCCGAGCGCTTCCGGAAAGGGCCGACGATCCCGCAGCAATTCGTCCACCTGCACACCCACAGTGAGTACAGCCTGCTCGACGGGCTGTCACGGCTGCGCGACCTCGTCGCGCGGGCGAAGGCCCTCGAGATGCCGGCCCTGGCGCTCACCGACCACGGCGCGCTGTACGGCGCCGTCGACTTCTACACGACGGCCAAAGCCGCGGGGATCAAGCCGATCATCGGTGTGGAGACGTACGTCGCGCGCGGCGGCCGGGCCGACCGCGACGCCAGGGTCGAGGGCCACGGCAAGCCGTTCCACCTCGTCCTCCTCGCGAAGAGCTTCACCGGCTACCAGAACCTGGTCTCGCTCGTCACGACCGCGCACCTCGAGGGCTATTACTACCGGCCGCGCATGGACAAGCAGCTGCTTCGCGAGCGGAGCGAGGGGCTCATCGCCCTGTCGGCCTGCCTCCAAGGCGAGGTCTCGCGCGCCATCCAGGAGCAGGGCATCGATGCGGCGTGCGCGGTGGCGCTCGAGCACGCCGGGATCTTCGGGCCGGGCAGCTACTACCTCGAGCTCATGGCGCACGGGATCCCCGAGCAGGAGGCCGTGAACGCGGGCCTCCGCGAGGTGAGCCGGCGGACCGGCGTGCCGCTCGTCGTCACGAATGACATCCATTACGTGCACGCCGAGGACGCCGAGGCCCAGGACATCATGGTCTGCATCCAGAGCGGGAAGACCGTCGATCAGCCCGATCGGTTGAAGATGATCGACCATCCCGAGCTCTACCTGAAGAGCGCCGCGCAGATGGCCGAGCTGTTCCCCGACGACGCGGAGGCCATCGCCAACACGCTCCGGATCGCCGACATGGTCGACCTGGAGCTGCCGCTCGGGAGGCTCATCCTCCCGCACTTCGAGGTTCCGGCCGGCCTGACCCAGGACCAGCAGCTCCGCATGCTCGTGGAGGCCGGCATCGTGGCGAAGTACGGTGAGCTGACCCCTCCGCTGCAGGAGCGGATGGAGCACGAGCTCAGCGTCATCGCGAAGATGGGCTACTCGGGCTACATGCTGATCGTCCAGGACTTCGTCGCGTTCGCGCAGGCGCGCGGGATCCTCACCGCGGTCCGCGGATCCGCGGGCGGCTCGCTGGTCAGCTACGCGATCGGGCTCACCGACATCGACCCGATCAGGTACGGGTTGATCTTCGACCGGTTCCTCAACCTCGAGCGGTACACGCAGCCGGACATCGACGTCGACTTCATGGACGACCGCCGGGACGAGGTCATCGCCTACGTCACCGAGAAGTACGGCTCCGACCACGTCGCGCAGATCGTCACGTTCAACACGATGCTCGCGCGCGCCGCCGTCCGCGACGTCGCGCGCGTGCTCGGCATGAGCTACGGCGAGGCGGACCGCGTGGCCAAGGTGATCCCGACCGGGCCGGCGGCGCCCACGCTGTCGGAGTCGCGCGTGGATGTACCCGAGCTCGAGCAGCTCGCGCAAGAGCCGGACGTCTCGCGGCTCATCGACCTCGCGGAGAAGGTCGAGGGCCTCGTCCGCTCGACCGGCACGCACGCCGCGGGCGTCGTCATCACGCGCGATCCGCTCACGACCCTCGTGCCGATCGAGCGGCCGAAGGGGAAGGCCGAGGGCTACCAGACGCAGTACGAGGACAAGCAGATCGAGAAGCTCGGGCTCCTGAAGTTCGACTTCCTCGGATTGTCGAACCTCACGATCCTCGACCACGCGCTGAAGCTCATCCAGCGGCAGCGGGGGATCACGATCAAGCGCGAGGACATCCCGCTGAGCGACGCGAGGACGTTCGCCCTCCTGGCGTCGGGCGAGACGACCGGTCTGTTCCAGCTGGAGTCGGCCGGTATGCGCCGCCACATCCAGGCCCTGAAGCCCGACCGCGTCGAGGACGTGATGGCGATGGTCGCGCTCTTCCGGCCGGGACCGATGGAGTACATCCCGCGGTACATCGCGCGCAAGCACGGCCAGGAGGCCGTCACGTACGCGCATCCGTCGCTCGAGCCGGTGCTCCGCTCGACGTACGGCGTGATGGTCTACCAGGAGGACGTGATGGCGGTCACGCAGGCCCTCGCCGGCTTCACGCTCGGCGAGGCCGACGTCCTGTGCTACGCGATCCGCAAGAAGATCCGCGAGAAGCTCGATGCCCAGAAGGAGAAGTTCGTCGCCGGCGCGCTGAAGCACGGCGTGTCGCCGGGGATCATCGACACCGTGTGGAAGGACTTCGAGCCGTTCGCGCAGTACGGGTTCAACCGCGCGCACGCCGCGATCTACGGGATCATCGCGTACCACACCGCCTACCTGAAGGCGAACTACACGGCCGAGTACATGACCGCGGTGCTGTCCTCGGACATGGGGAATGCGGAGCGGGTCGCGATCGCGATCGCGGAGTGCCGCCGGATGGGGATCCCGGTCATGCCGCCGGACGTGAACGTCTCACGGTTCGACTTCGTCGTGAGCGGCGAGGAGATCCGCTTCGGCCTCGGCGCGATCAAGAACGTGGGCGAGGGTGCGATCGAGAACATCGTCGCGGCGCGCGAGGAGGGCGGGCCGTTCCGCTCGCTCGAGGACCTCTGCGGCCGGATCGACCTTCAGCGGAACAACAAGCGGGTGCTGGAGTCACTGATCAAAGCGGGCGCGTGCGATGCCTTCGGGCCGCGCCTGGCGCAGCTCACGCGGCTCGACGCGGCGCTCGCCACCGGGCAGCGCGAGGCGAAGGACCGCCTCTCCGGCCAGGTCTCGCTGTTCGACCTCGCCGCCGAGCCCGCGATCGCCGCGCCGACGACCGGCCCCGAAGCGTCGCGCAAGGAGCTCCTCGGGTGGGAGAAGGAGCTCCTCGGGATCTACGTCTCCGACCATCCGCTCACGGACATCGCGCAGCGGATCGGGGACGTGCCGGGGATCGTCTACCTGGCCGAGCTCAAGGAGGTCAAGGATGACCTCGTCACCGTGGTCTGTGTCGTCACGAGCGCCCGGAAGCACATCACGATGAAGAACAAGTCGCTCATGCTCTTCGCCCAGGTCGAGGACCTCACCGGCACGTCAGAGGTGACGGTCTTCCCGCGGACGTACGAGCAGACGGCGGCGGTCTGGAACACCGATGAGATCCTGCTGCTGCTCGCGCGGGTCGAGCAGCGCGACGAGCAGCCGAAGCTGCTCTGCGAGCACGCCGTGCCGTTCAGCGAGGCGGGGATCGCGGAGCTCTCGCGGATCGCCGACGAACGGCGCGTGTCGCTCGCGAAGAAGCGCCAGTTCGCCGAGCGGAACGCCGCGCCGCACGGCGGCGGCAGCGGCGGGAATGGAAACGGCCACGCAACGGCCGGCGGCGACCTGGTCATCCGGTTCCGCGAGGCCCTTGACTACGACCGCTCGATCGCGGTGTTCCAGAAGATCCAGCAGGTCCTCGCGCGGTACGCCGGGCCGCTCCCCGTGTATCTCGAGCTGCCGCGCGCCGGAAGCGGGATGCGCCGCGTCGCGACCACGTTCCGGGCCCGCGCCGCGGACGACCTCTCGCGCGAGATCGACGCCGCCGTCGGGCCGGGTGTCGTGGACGTCGTGCTGCCGGAGGCTCGCGTCCCCTCCTAGCCTCGCCGGCTGGCCCGATACCTGCCGTGTGACCGGGCGATGACCACGTCGGCCCGGACCGGATACTAGGCAGCATGCCGGAGCGGATCAGCGCCCTCCACCGGATCACCACCTCGATGCTCTGGAGCCTCGAGCTCGACGGCCTGCTGCCGGAGATCGTGCGAGCGGTGAAGGTGCTGGCGCGGGCCGATGCCGCGTCGGTGATGCTCGTGGACGAGGCCGCCGGGGCCCTGCGCGTGGTCGCCCAGGACGGCCTGACCGCGCGGTACGCGGAGTCGCGCCGCTTCGGGCTCGATCGGGCCCGCGCGATGTACAAGGGGTTCGATACGCACGTCGCGGTCGATCTCGCGAAGGAGGCGACGCCCGGGGACGCGCAGCTCATCGCGGACGGATTCGCCCAGGTCGTGGCGATGCCGCTCGCGCACGAGGGCAGGCTCATCGGGTCGATCAGCGCGTACAGCCGGGACGCGGCCTGGGGTCTGGACCCGATCGGCCTGGACATCCTCCACATCCTTGGCGCGCAGGCCTCGATCGCCATCACCAACGCGCGCCTCTATGACGCCGAGCGGCAGGCTCGCCGGCTGCAGGAGTCGCTGCTCGAGTCCCTCGGCGACGCGGTCGTCATCGCGTTCACCGAGGGTCCGCTCCGGATGAACCACGCGGCGCGCGTGGCGTTCGGCATCGACCGTGCGGAGCTCCCCGACCGGCACACGCTGCGCGACAGCTTCGAGCTACGGACCGAAGATGGCACGATCGTCCCGGGCGGCGCGTCCCCGCTGGATCGCGCGCTCCGCGGCGAGCCATCCACCGGTACGTACCGCCAGCGCGACCTCAGGCGCGGGGTCGAGCGCACGTACCGCTTCGTGGGGGCGCCGGTGCACGGGACGAACGGCTCGGTCGCCGCAGGCATCGTCGCGATGCACGACGTCACCGAGCAGGCGGAGAGCGAGCGGCAGAAAGACGAGTTCCTGTCGATCGTCTCGCACGAGCTCAAGACGCCGCTCACGCCGCTCAAGGCGCTCGCGCAGCTGCTTCGCCTGCGACTCCGCCGGCATCGGCAGGACGGCCGGCCGCTCGACCTCGACTCGCTGGACACGAACCTCATCACGATCGAGCGTCAGGTCGATCGGATGGCGGGGCTGGTGAATGACCTGCTCGAGGTGTCGCGCGCCGGTCGGGGCCGGTTCGAGCTGCAGTCGCAGGAGTTCGACGTGGTACCGCTGGTCCGGGAGGTGGTGCAGCGGCACAGCGAGGTCGCGGCGGAGGACGGCAGGCACACCTTCGAGCTCGACGCGCCCGCCTCGCTCTCGGTCGTCGGCGACACGATGCGCATCGAGCAGGCCGTGACGAACCTCGTGGGGAACGCCGTCAAGTACTCGCCCTCCGGCGGCCCGGTCCGCGTGGCGGTCCAGCCGGATGGCGACGCGGTCGTGATCAGCGTCGCCGACGCGGGCATCGGCATCGGCGCCGACGAGCTGCCCGGCCTCGCGAAGCCGTTCGCGCGCGGCTCGCGTCGCGCGCGCACATTCAGCGGGATGGGGATCGGGCTCTACCTCGCGCGCCTCGTCGCCGAGGGTCACGGCGGCTCGCTTGCGATCGCGAGCCCGGGCGAGGGTCAGGGGACGACGGTCACGCTGACACTGCCGCGGAATGGATCGAAGCGCTAGCGGGTGCCGGAGGAGGGATTTGAACCCTCACGGACCTTGCGGCCCACGAGATTTTGAATCTCGAATGTCTGCCAGTTTCATCACTCCGGCGCGACTTCAGTCTACGTTCGCGGCGCGCGGATCAACGAGGGCACCTTCGCGAAGAGGTCGTGCACGATCTTCGGATTCCCGATCGCGACCTGCGGCTCGTCCCACGCGGCGTCCGCGCCGGTCTTCAGCGACCGCACGACCGCGCCGGCCTCGCGCGCGATGAGCCCGGCAGCGGCGATGTCCCACGGCGCCAGGGCCTCGTGCACGAAGAGGTCGAACTTCCCGCATGCGACGTAGCAGATCTCGAGCGCCGCGGAGCCGATCACCCGCAGCCGCGTGACGGTCGCGTTCAGCTCCGTGAAGCGCGAGTCGGCGCGCGAGGCGGCTTTGAACGCGAGGCTCGTGACCGCGAAGGCCGCGCTGGCGCGCGACACGTCGGACACCGCGATCTTCACCGCGTGCAGCGTCGCACCGCCACCCGCATGCGCGACGAACAGCTCCCCGGTCCGTGGCGCGTGGACCGCCGCCGCCCGCGTCCGCCCGTCCTCCACGTACGCGATCGCCACGCAATAGAACGGGATGGCGCGCGAGAAATTCAGCGTGCCGTCCAGGGGATCGACGACCCACAGCCGGTCCGCTGTGCGCAGACGCCGGTCCGCGCTCTCCTCCGCGAGGATCGGGATCGTCTTGTCGTGCGCCCGCAGGCGCCGCAGGATCTCGAGCTCCGCGGCATGGTCCGCCGCGGTCGCGAAGTTCGCCCGGCCGCGCTTGCGCGTGACGATGGCGACGTCGTCGACCCTGATGCGCTCGCCGACCGCGAGGGCGGTCTCCGCCGCGAGGATGGCGAGCCGTGCGTAGCGGTCGCTGGCCGCGCGCGCCATCAGGCGGCCGGCGGGCAGAGCGCGCGGACGCGGTCGAGCAGCTCGAGCAGGTCGAACGGCTTCGCCACGACCTCGGTGATCCCGCGGCGCAGCAGGTCCTCCGAGAAGTGGCCGACCGCCGCGCTCATGAACAGGACCGGCATGCGCCGCGTCCCGGAATGCGCGCGAAGCCGGTCGTAGATCTCGAAGCCGGACAGACCGGGCATCATGATGTCGAGGATGAGGAGGTCGGTGTGGTGCTCGCGCACGGTGTCTTCGATCTTCGTTCCGTCCGCTACGACGACCGCTTGGTAACCTGGCTCGTCGTTGATCGCGTCACGGAGCAGGACGGCGATGGGCTCATCGTCCTCTGCGATCACGACCCGTTTCCGAGATCCACCACTCACGCCGGGCATGCGGTCGCGAGGATATCGCAGATCACGTGACCGATGAGCTCGATCGCGCACGGCAGGGCGACCCGCGTGCCTTCGACGCGCTCGCGCGCAGGTACGAGCGCGCGCTGTACTCGCACGTCGCGCGCATCGTCGGCCCCGGGGCCGACGCGGAGGACGTCGTGCAGGAGGCGTTCGTGTCCGCGTGGCGCTCGCTGTCGGGATTCGAAGGGACCTCGTTCAAGGCGTGGCTGTTCCGCATCGCGCGCAATCGGGCGATCGACCTGATCCGCGCACAGAAGCGGCGAGCCGAGCTACCGCTCGACCCCCCCGACGACGATGGCAGCGACCCGAGCTGGGCCGAGCCGGTCGCGGGCGGGCCCTCGCTCACCGACATCGCGGCCGGGAACGAGGCCCGTGCCGCGGTCGAGTCCGCGCTCGCGCTCGTCCCGGTCGAGCAGCGCGATGCGCTCCTGCTGCGCGACGTCGAGGGGTTCAGCTATGACGAGATCGCGTCGATCACCGTGTCCGAGATCGGGACGGTGAAGTCCCGGATCCACCGGGCGCGCGTCGCCGTGCGCAACGATCTGGTCGCCAAGGGCTGGCGGGCGAGCGCGGGATGAGCGGAACTTCCGGCGGCCGGGGCACGTTCAGATGAGTGGGATGACCGAGCACCCGGACCTTCACCTCTCCGCCTACGTCGACGAGGCTCTGGCCCCGGCCGCGCGTGCGGCCGTGTCGGCGCACCTCGATGGCTGCGCGCGCTGTCGAGCGCAGCTGGCCGACCTGCGCGCGACGAGCCGGCTCATCGGCGCGCTGCCCCAGCTCGGCCCGAGTCGCTCGCTCGTCCCGCGGCTCGATCGCGCCCCGGTCTGGCTGCGGCCGGTGCGGCTCCTCGGAGCGATGGGCAGCGGCCTGTTCGTGTTCCTGTTCCTCGCGTCCGCCGTGATCAACAGCGGCAGCAGCCTCGGCGGCGGCACGACGACGGCCGAGCGCCTGGCCGAGAAGGGCCAGTTCGGCGCCGCCGTGAACGCGCTCGCGTCGGACCGGGCCAAAGGCCCCGCCACCGCGACGCCCGCGCCGGTCCCGGCCCTCGCGCCGGCGGCGCAGTCGACCGCTTCGGGCAGCAGCTTCGATGCGGTCGGCCGAAGCGCCGCAGCGTCCGCGGCGCCGACGCAGGCGTCGCGCGGCGACGCCGCATCGACCGCCGGGACCCTGCCCGCGTCGCGCGATCTCGCCGGTCAGCCGTTCGGACCACCGCCGCAGCTCTTCCTGGCGCTCGCGGCCCTCAGCGCGCTCGCCGCGTTCGTGGCGCACCGGAGGCTCCGCCGGGCGTAGACCCGCGATACTCAGCACATGGCCGAGCGTCTGCTCCTCGCGGATTCCAACAGCCTTATCTACCGCGGCTACTTCGCGATCCCGCCCCTCACGACCACGAAGGGCGAGCTCGTGAACGCGGCGTTCGGCTTCGCCTCGATCCTGCTGAAGGTCATCCAGGAGTACCCGCCCCAGCACATCGCCGCGTGCTTTGACCTGCCGATCCCCACCTTCAGGAAAGAGCGGGACGCGACCTACAAGGCGACGCGGAAGCCGATGCCCGATGACCTGCGGCCGCAGTTCGAGCGCTGCAAGGAGTTCCTCGAGACGTTCGGCGTCCCGATGTACTCGCTGCCCGGCTACGAGGCCGACGACGTCATCGGCGCGCTCGCGACGCAGGCCGAGGGCGCGGGGCTCGACACCCTGATCCTGTCCGGCGACCTCGACACGCTGCAGCTGGTCACGCCGCATGTGTCGCTCATGACGACCCGGCAGGGCTTCCAGAACACGGTCATCTACGACGAGGCGAAGATCTTCGAGCGCTATGGCCTGCGGCCGGACCAGATGGTCGACTACAAGGCCCTCAAGGGCGACCCGACCGACAACATCGCGGGCGTGCCCGGCGTGGGGGAGAAGACCGCCGCGAAGCTCATCGCCGACCACGGGGACATCGAGGGCGTGTACGCGCACCTCGATTCGCTCACCCCGAAGCTGCGCGCCGCGCTCGAGGCCAACAAGGAGCAGGTGCTCCACAGCCGCGAGATGTCGCGGATCGTCACCGACATCCCGGTGACGCTCGACCGCGAGCGGACGAAGCGTGGGGCGTACGACCGTGCGACGGTCGTCGATCTGTTCCGCGACCTCGAGTTCCGGAGCCTCATCCCGCGGCTCCCGCCCGCCGACGGCAATGCCGCCGCGCCGCTGCCGACGCTCTTCCCGGTCGACCCGGCGCGCGCTCCGACGACCTCCTCCGCCGGCGGGCAGCTGCAGCTCGGACTCAGCGCGCCGGTCGCGGCCCCGGTCGAGGTCGCGCTCCTGGCGGACGCGGACCTCGCCGACTACCTCGTCCGCGCGCGCGAGGCCGGACGCATCGCGGTGTTCGCCGACGTGGACGCGGACCGCTCGCCGCGCCTGCTCGGGCTCGGGCTCGCGCTCGAGGAGCGGTCCTGCTACGTCGCGATCGGCACGACGATCCCCGCACCGATCGTCGAGCTGCTCGGCGATGCGGGCATCGGGAAGCTCGTGCACGACGCGAAGACCGCGCGCCGGTCGCTCCGCCGCGCGGGCGCCGATCTGCTCGGCATCGAGATGGACACCGTCATCGCGTCGTACCTCGCGAACGCGAGCCGCCGGCAGCATCTGCTCGACGATCTTTCGACCGAGCGCCTCGGGCTCGACGTGCCCGCGCTCCCGGCCCCCGACCGCCGGCACAAGGACGTCCTCCCGACCCTCGACGAGCGGCGTGCCCGCGCGGGGACGTCCGCGCTGGCGACGCTCCGGCTCGCCGCGCTGTTCCGCGAGGACCTCGACCGCCTCGGGCTCGCGAAGCTGTTCCGCGAGATCGAGCTGCCGCTCGTCGATGTCCTGGTCCACATGGAGGAGGCCGGGATCACCGTCGACACCGGCTACCTCGCGACGCTCGCGGTCGAGTTCACGAGCGAGGTCGCGCGCATCGAGCGCGAGGCGTACGACGCGGTCGGGCACGACTTCGCGATCAACTCGCCGAAGCAGCTCCAGGAGCTCCTGTTCGCCGAGCTGAAGCTCCCGCGCGGCCGCCGTACGGGCACCGGCTATTCGACCGACGCCGCGGTCCTCGAGGAGCTGCGCGGCGCGCATCCGGTGATCGACAAGATCCTCGAGTACCGCGAGGTCGAGAAGCTGCGCTCCACCTATGCCGAGGGCCTCGGCCCGCTCATCGATCGCGACGGCCGGATCCACACGACGTTCAATCAGACGGTCGCCTCCACCGGCCGGCTGTCGAGCCAGTCGCCGAACCTCCAGAACATCCCGATCCGGACACCCCTCGGCCGGCGGATCCGCCGTGCCTTCGTCGCCGGCCATCCGGACCGCACGCTGCTCGCCGCGGATTACTCGCAGATCGAGCTGCGAGTGCTCGCGCACGTGTCGGCCGATCCCGCGCTCGTCGACGCGTTCCGGTCCGGCGCGGACGTCCACACCCGCACCGCCGCCGCCGGCTTCGGCGTGGCCGAGAGCGAGGTGACGCGCGAGCAGCGGAGCGTCGCGAAGATGCTCAACTTCGGCATCGTCTACGGGATGAGCGACTTCGGCCTCGCCTGGCGCATGGGCATGGCCCGCGACGAGGCCGCGCGGTTCATCGAGGAGTACTTCAGGCGCTACGCGCTCGTTCGCCGCTACGTGATGGAGACGAAGTCGTTCGCGCTCGAGCACGGGTACGTCGAGACCCTCCTCGGACGGCGCCGGTACATCCCGGACATGGCGAGCAGCAACGGCGCGGTGCGGAACGCGGCCGAGCGCATGGCGATCAACATGCCGGTGCAGGGCACCGCGGCCGACATCATGAAGATCGCGATGGTGAAGGTGCACGATCGGCTGCGCGACGCCCGCTGGGCCCGCGCGGTCCTCCAGGTGCACGATGAGCTCGTCTTCGAGGTCGACCGCGCGCGCGCGCCCGACCTCGCCGAGCTCGTGCGCGAGGAGATGGGGAACGCGTACCCGCTCGACGTGCCGCTCGTGGTCGACATCCGCACCGGAGACAACTGGGACGAGCTCGCCCCGCTGGCTGCGCCGGCTCCCGCCCATGCCTGATCCATCTGTGTTCGTGGGCTGCGCCCACTCACCTGCTCAGGGCTGGTCGAATTCGCTCGGCCCGGCAAAGCCGGTCCTCGCTCATGCCTGAATTACCCGAGGTCGAGACCATCACGCGCCAGCTCGCCGGGCTCGTGACCGGCCGGACCATCGCGGCGTTCGTCTCGGACTGGGAGCGGATCACCGAGCCCGAGCCCGTGCCGCTCGTCGCGGCGCGGCTCGCCGGCCGCCGGATCACGGCGGTCCGCCGGCGCGGCAAGCTCGTCGTGTTCGCGCTCGAGGGCGGGGACGCGCTCTGCACATCCCTGCGGATGACCGGACGGTTCGCGTTCAAGGAGCTCGGGCAGGGGGCGCCCGAGCGGTTCACCCGCGCGACGTTCACGTTCACCGATGGGACGGGCCTCGACTTCGTCGACATGCGCAAGCTCGGGCGGATCGCGCTGGTCGACCTCGCGGACATCGTTGCCGATGACGCCGGCGGCGAGCGCACGCTCAAGGCGCCGTTGCACCTGGCGATGGGCCGCGAGCCGCTCGGCCGGTCGTTCACCGTCGCCTGGCTGCGCGCGTTCCTGCGCCGCCGCCGACGCGCCGCGATCAAACCGCTGCTCCTGGATCAGCGCGGCATCGCCGGCATCGGGAACATCTACGCCTCCGAGGCGCTCTGGCGCGCGCGCATCCACCCGTTGCGCACAGCGGGGTCGTTGAAGCCGGACGAGGTGGCGCGGCTCCATGAGGCGATCCGGTGGGTGCTGAAGAAGGCGATCCGCCTGCACGGCTCGACGCTGCGCACGTACCGCGACAGCAGCGGTAATACGGGCGGGATGCAGCACGAGTTCGTCGTGTACGACCGGGCGGGTGAGCCGTGCGACCGCTGCGGCGCGTCGATCCGGCGCACCGTCATCGGCGCACGGAGTACGTACCACTGCCCGCGGTGCCAGCGCGCGCCGCGTGCGACAGGTTCGCGATGAGCGAGCCGTATGTGCACGTGGCCTTCGACGCCCAGGGTCGGAAGCGTGACTGGTTCTGTGAGGACGTCCTCACCGGGAAGGCGCCCATCGACCGCGTGTTCGAGGACGATCTCGTGCTCGCGTTCCACCACCCGCGACCGATCGCGCCGAAGCACGTGGTCATCATCCCGAAGCGCCACACGCCGTCGCTCCTCAGCTCCGAGGCGCTCGACCCGGTGCTGCTCGTGGCGATGATCCGCGCGGTGCAGGAGGTCGCGGCCCGACTGGACGTCGGCGCGAACGGCGTGAAGCTCACGGCGAACGCCGCGGCCCCGGGCGTGACCCCCCACATGCACTGGCACGTGACCTCGCCACTATGAGCGTCCTCTCGGTCCAGGCGGCCGGGCGGCGCTTCGCGGACCGCGTCCTGTTCAGCGACGTGAGCTTTCGGCTCGCCGGCGGCGATCGGGCCGGGCTCATCGGTCCGAACGGCGCCGGCAAGTCGACGCTGCTGCGCATCGTGGCCGGGCTCGACAGCCCGGACAGCGGGTCGATCGCGCTCGCGCGCGGAACGCGGATCGGGTTCCTGCAGCAGGAGCTGCTCGTCGACGTGGACGGCACCGTCGAGGCGCACGCCCGCGGCGCGGCGTCGCATCTCGCGGAGCTCGAGAGCGACTTGCGCGCGCTGGAGCACGAGCTCGCCACGGGGGACCAAGAGCTGCTCGAGCGCTACGCCGACGCGCAGCACCACTTCGAGCATGCCGGCGGCTACGACTTCGAAGCGACCCTCGGCCGCGTCCTCTCCGGGCTCGGCCTCGACACGCTGCGCGACCGCGAGGTCCGGACGCTCTCCGGCGGCGAGCGCACGCGGCTCGGGCTCGCGCGCCTGCTGCTCGACGACCCCGACCTCCTGCTCCTCGACGAGCCGACGAACCACCTCGACATCAACGCGCTCGAGTGGCTGGAGACCTTCTTGGTGGATCAAGATTTCACCCTCCTCACCAGCAGCCATGATCGCTGGTTCCTCGATCGCGTCACGTCGCGCACGTTGTCGTTCGAGCCGGCGAAGCAGGGATCGAAGGTCGTCGAATACAGGGGCGGCTACTCGCAGTACGCCCGCCAGCGGGCGGATCGCGACGCGGCATTGACGCGCGCCGCCGACCGGCAGCGGGAGGAGATCGCGCGGACCGAGGAGTACATCGACCGATTCCGCGCGGGCCAGCGGTCGAAGCAGTCGCGTGGCCGCGCGAAGCAGCTCGCGCGGCTCGAGCGGGTCGACGCGCCGATCGGCACCGCGAAGCACGGCTGGAGCCTCGAGGCCGCGCACCTGGCCGGCGCCACGGTCCTCGAGTCGACGCCCCTCGCGGTCGGTCACGGCGAGCGCGTGGTCGTCCGCACGCCGCCGCTGCGGGTCGAGCGCGGCGCGCGGATCGCGGTCGTCGGCGCGAACGGGGCGGGGAAGACCACGCTCGTCCGCACCCTCGTCGGGCAGCTGCCCGCGCTCGATGGCTACGTCTCGAGCGCGCCCACGGCCCGGGTCGCGTTCCTGGCCCAGGCCCAGGCGGAGCTGACCGGAGACGAGACCGTCCTCGACGCGCTGCGGGAGGCGACCGGGCTCGACGAGCAGGGTGCGCGCAGCCTGCTCGCGCGGTTCCTGTTCCGCGGCGACGACGTGTTCCGCTCGGTCGGCGTGCTGTCCGGCGGGGAGCGGTCGCGGCTCGCGCTCGCGCGGCTCTCGGCGCGGGAGGCGAACCTCCTCGTGCTGGACGAGCCGACGAATCACCTGGACCTCGCGGCTCGCGAGCAGCTGGAGGCGGTCCTCGAGTCGTTCGCCGGGTGCTTGCTCTACGTGTCACACGATCGCTACTTCATCGACAAGCTCGCCGGCGAGATCTGGGACATCCAGGACGGCGCCCTGAAGCGCTACGCAGGCGGCTGGACGGCGTTCGAGAAAGCCCGCGACGAAGGCCGTCCGCTACCGGATCCGGACCCGACAGCGCTCATGGCCGGCGGCGCGCGCCTGAGCAGTCCGGTGCGACCGAAGGCGACGAAACCTGCGAAGGCACCGCCCCGACCGGCACGCGCGGAGCGCTCGGGTCCGGCGCCTCGGCGAACGGCATCGCGCGTCCGGAAGGTCGAGGGTGTCCGGGCGCTCGAAGCGCGCATCGCGGCGATGGAGCTGCAGCTCGCGCAGATGGCGAAGAAGCTCGAGGGCATCGCGCTGTCCGGCGACTTCATGGAGACGCGCCGCCTCGGCTCCGAGCACGCCGAGCTCGAGCGATCGCTGCGCACGCTGTACGAGGAGTGGCAGGCGGTCGCCGATCCCGCCGAGCCCGAGGAATGAGCGCGTTCGTCGTCGGGCTCACCGGCCCGATCGGGGCCGGGAAGAGCACGGCCGCGGCGATGCTCCGCGACCTCGGCGCGCGCGTGCTCGACGCGGACGCCATCGCGCGCGACGAGCAGAGCCGCGGGACCACCGGCTACAGCGCGATCGTCCAGCAGTTCGGCACGGCGGTGCTGGACGAGGACAAGGAGGTCGACCGGCGGAAGCTCGCCGCCATCGTGTTCGCCGACCCGCGCCGGCTCGAGCAGCTCGAGCGGATCCTGCACCCGCGGGTCATCGCGCGGATCCTCGAGGCCCGCACGATGTTGTCGGACGAAGAGATCCTGGTGGTCGAGGCGATCAAGCTCGTCGAGACGTCCCTGCGCAGCCTGTGCGACCGCATCTGGGTCGTGACCGCGCCGCGCGAGGCGCTGCTCTCGCGGCTCGCGCTGCGGGGGCTGGACGAGGCCGGGGTCGGGGCGCGCCTTGCGGCGCAGGCGACGGACGAACAGTT
>DASYXA010000081.1:0-12155 GCA_035935465.1 Candidatus Limnocylindria bacterium
CGCCGACCTTCAGGTACATCGTGATCTCGTCGCCGCAGAGCGGGTTCGTGTCGTGGTACTGGTGCGTCGCGTCGGCAAGCTCCCCGAAGTTGTGCGGGTTCTTGTAGTGGTCGAGGATGAACTCGCGGTAGAAGTCGTCCATCTCGATCTCCCGCCTAGACCTTGAACAGCTTCTTGGCCTTGTCGATCGCGGCGACGAGCGCGTCGATCTCGGCGAAGGTGTTGTAGAGGTAGAAGCTCGCGCGGGTGGTGGCCGCGGTGCCGAGCCGGGCCATGAGCGGCTGGTTGCAGTGATGCCCCGCCCGCACGCAGATCCCCTCGCTGTCGAAGATCTGGGCGACGTCGTGCGGATGGATGCCCGCGACATCGAATGAGATGACCCCGACGCGGTCCTCGGCCGTCGTCGGCCCATAGACCGTGACCCCCGGGATCGCGACCAGTCGGGGCAGCGCGTAGGCGACGAGGGCCCGCTCGTGCTCGTGGATCTTGTCCATGCCGACAGCCTGGAGGTAGTCGACCGCGGCACCGAGCCCGATGGCGTCGACGTACGCCGAGGTGCCGGCCTCGAACTTCCAGGGCAGCTCGTTCCAGGTCGTGAGGTCGACCGCGACGCGCGAGATCATGTCGCCGCCGTACAGGAACGGGCGCATCTGCTCGAGGATCGCCGCACGGCCCCACACGACACCCGAGCCGGGTGGCGCGAGCATCTTGTGGCCGCTGAACGCGAGGAAGTCGCAATCGAGGTCTCGGACGTCCACCGTGGAGTGCGGGACCGACTGCGCCCCGTCGATCACGACGAGCGCGCCGGCGGCGTGGGCTTCCGCCGTGAGCTCCTTCGCCGGCGTGACCGTGCCGAGGCCGTTGCTCGTGTGCGTGAGCGTGACGAGCTTCGGACGCTTGGCCATCGCCGCGGTGAACTGGTCGCGCTTGAGCCGGCCCTCGTCGTCGATGTCCACGACGACGAGCTCCGCACCGGCCTGCTTGGCGAGCTGCTGCCAGGGGACGAAGTTGGAGTGATGCTCGAGGACGGTCGTGACGATGACGTCGCCGGCGCCGATGTGCTCGCGGCCCCAGGTCTGCATGATCAAGTTCAAGCCCTCGGTCGCGTTACGGCAGAAGATGACCTCACGCGTCTGCGGGGCGTTGATGAGCTTCGCGACCCGCTCGCGGGCGCCCTCGAACAGCGCGGTCGTCCGCTCGCTGAACTCGTAGACCCCGCGGTGGATGTTCGCGTTGTGCTCGAGGTACACGTCCGACATCGCCTCGATGACCGCCTTCGGCTTCTGGCTCGTCGCGGCGTTGTCCAGATAGACGAGCGGCTTGCCGTGCGCCGTGCGCGACAGGATCGGGAAGTCGGCGCGGATGCGCTCGACGTCGAGCGGTGTCGGGGCCTCGGCCGGCGCGATGACGGCCACTACTTGGCCACCGCGGCCGGCTGCTGCTTCTCACCACGGCCTTCGGCCGCGTCCGCTGACGGCTCTTTGTAGAGCTCCTCGCGCACGAAGTCGTAGCCCTTCTGCTCGAGCTCGGCGGCGAGCTCGCGGCCGCCGGTGCGGACGATGCGGCCGTCGACCAGCACGTGCACGAAGTCGGGCTGGACGTAGCGGAGGATCCGCTCGTAATGCGTGATGAGCAGGATCCCGATGTCGGGCCCGCGGAGCGACTCGATGCCGGTCGCGATCGTCTTCAGCGCGTCGATGTCGAGGCCGGAGTCGGTCTCGTCGAGGATCGCGAACGTCGGCTGGAACATGTGCATCTGGAGGGTCTCGAGGCGCTTCTTCTCGCCGCCGGAGAACCCGTCGTTGACCGCGCGCTTCAGGAAGTCGTCCGGGACCTGGAGCAGCTGCATCTTCTCGGCGAGCAGCTTGCGGAACTGCGGGATCGGCAGGTCGTTCTTCTTCTCGACACCGGGCGTCGCGCGCCGCGCATTGATCGCCGTGCGCAGGAAGTTGGCGACCGACACGCCCGGGATCGCCGAGGGGTACTGGAACGCCAGGAACAGGCCCTTGCGGGCGCGCTCGTCGACCGGCAGCGCGAGCACGTCCGCGCCGTCGAGCGCGACCGAGCCGCGCGTGACCTTGTAGCGCGGGTGGCCCATGATCGCGAGCGACAGCGTGCTCTTGCCCGAGCCGTTCGGGCCCATGATCGCGTGGACCTCTCCACTGCGGACGACGAGGTCGATCCCCTTCAGGATCACCTTGTCATCCACGTTCACGTGGAGATCTTGGATCTCGAGCGTCGACACGATGTCTCCCCCTCTTGACCTGGCGGGCCGCTACGGCGCGACGGTGCCATTCTGCTGCTGGGTCTGCCGGGCCAGCTCGGCGAGCGTCATGCCGTCGAGCGCGATCGCGATGGTGGACTGGAGCTTGAGCCAGACGAGTCGCGTGCCGCAGCCCTGCTCGCGCACGCAGTTGAGGACCGGATCGCCCTCCGCGGTGCAGACCTGCGGCTCGATCGGGCCCTCGAGCGCACGGACGACGTCGCCCGCGGTGATCCGCGCGGGCTCGCGCGCGAGCGTGTAGCCACCACCGGCGCCACGCTTGCCGTTCACGAGCCCGGCCTTGCGCAGGACCGCGACAAGCTGCTCGAGGTACGCCTCGGGAAGCTGCTCGCGCTCCGCGACGGCGTGCAGCGACACGCTGCCTGCGCCGAAGTGGCGCGCGAGATCGACCATGAGGCGCATCCCGTACTCGCCTCGGGTCGAGACGTGGAACGCGGCGGGTGTGGTGGGATTCCCGAGCACTACGGTCGGAATTCTACCCCCGCGGCGACCGCCGCGGCTAGTGCGTTGCAGTGCGCTCAACGACCATAGCGACGTGCGCCTGCACCGGCTCCGGAGAGCCTTGCGGATCCGGCTACTCCTCGCGTGTGTCGTCGTGCTGGCTGGCTCGTGCGGCGCACCTGCGGCGTCAACGAGCCAGCTCGTACCGAGCAGCCGACCGGCCTCTGCCCAGGCGCCGGCGTCCGCGCCGGCGTCCGCGCCGGCGCCCTTGTCAGGTGGGAACGTATCCGCGACGCCGAGTCTTGGACCAGCTGCACCCACAGCGACGCCCGGCGGCCCGACCTCGCGGACGGTCACCTTCATCGACGAGGCCAGCCATCAGCTCCTGGCCGTGTCCAGCGACCTCGGCGCTCGGGATGCCGGCCACTTCGCGTTCCAGATCGGCGGCACGAGCGTCGTATCCGCATCCGGTACCCTCACCGCGACACCGGCCGGACCGCTGTCCCTCACCTATGACGGCCCAGCGACCCTGCTGCCGACGGTCTCGCTCGGGGCGGGCCCCACGGCACCCGCGGCCGTCTCGCCACGCACCGTGACGATCTCGCTCAGAGCGACACTCGTTCCCGACATCCTGCAGGCGGACGCCGTCCTGACCATCGGCACAGACCGGTACGTCCTCGTGACGAGGCTTCCGAGCGCGGGCGGGGTGCTGGAGCTGCTCGACCACGTCGAGGCAGCGTTCCTCGCCGACGACCCAGTAGCGCTGTATCCATTGATGACCACCGACATCACCGGCAGCCAGACCGCGGAGCAGTTCGCGACAACGTGGCGGACGCAGGCGGCGGCGGCTGGCAGGCGGATCGTGGGCCTCACCCGGGGCGAGGTCGGCACGGTAGAAGCCTCGGCCATCGGGTACGGGGTCGTTCGCGTGGCCTACCGGGTCGAGACCCGGACCGCGTCCGGCACCTCCACCACCGCATCGGAGATGGTGCTCATCCACCAAGCGGCGGGCTGGAAGCTCTGGTTCACCTCGGACCGGTGACCTCCGGACGGCTTGCGTTCCGCAGCGCGGCGATCGGCTCGACGAATCCGGCGAAGGTCGCTGCCGTGACCGAGGCCCTCGCCGAGCTCGCCCCCGGGTGCGCGGTCACCGGGATCGCGGTGCCGTCCGGCGCGGGCCACCAGCCGTTCGGCGACGCCGCGACGCGCGCCGGCGCGCTCGAGCGAGCGCGCAACGCGCTTGCCGCGAGCGGCGCGGACATCGCGTTCGGGCTCGAGGGCGGCGTGGAGCTCGACGGCGATCGGGTGTGGCTCTTGTCGTGGGTCGCGGCGATCGATCCGGCAGGCCGCGCGGGCTACGCGAGCGGCCTCCGGATGCTCCTGCCGCCGTCACTGGCGGGCGGCCTCCGGGCGGGCGAGGAGCTGGGGACGCTCGTCGACGCGCTGTTCGGCGTGAAGGACAGCAAGACCGCGAGCGGCGCGATCGGGCTGCTCACCGCCGGCGCGGTGTCACGCACGGACGCGTTCGCCGACCTGGTCGCCATGAGCCTCGCCCCGTGGATCCATCCCGACCACTATCGGTAGCGGCGGCTCGGCGGGCCTGTCATCCGCGGCTGCGCCATCTTCGGAGCGGAACGCACGCGTGTAGAGGCGCCAGTAGAGCGCCTCGCGGGCCATGAGCTCGGGGTGCGTCCCGTCATCGACGATCCGGCCGCGGTCGAGCACGAGGATCCGGTCGGCGGCCTCGACCGTCGTGAGCCGGTGCGCGATGACGATGGTCGTCCGCCCGAGCATGAGCCGCGCGAGCGCCTCCTGAACGAGGTACTCGCTCTCGTTGTCGAGCGACGAGGTGGCCTCGTCGAGCAGGAGCACCGGCGAATCGCGCAGGAGCGCGCGGGCGATCGCGATGCGCTGCCGCTGTCCGACCGAGAGCTTCACCCCGCGCTCGCCGACGATCGTCTCGTACTTCTCGGGAAGCCGGTCGATGAACTCGGTCGCGTTCGCGGCTTCGGCCGCGGCGAAGAGCTGCGCGTCGGTCGCGCCGAGCCGGCCGTAGCGGATGTTCTCCGCGACGGTCGTCGCGAACAGGATCGGCTCCTGCGGGACGACCGCGATCTTCTCGCGCACCGATCGGACGGTGAGATCGCGCAGGTCATGGCCGTCGAGCGTGATCCGCCCCGCGGTCGGGTCGTAGAACCGCGCGACGAGGCTGACCAGCGTCGTCTTCCCGGCGCCGGAGGGACCGACGAGCGCGGTGGTCTTCCCGGCGGCGAACGTCGTCGCGACGTCCAGCAGCACGAGCGGCCCCTGCGCGTACCGGAACGACACGCCATCGAACGCGATGCGGCCGTCGGCCGCCCGTAGCGCGGTCGCGCCCGGACGGTCGGCGATCTCGGGTGCGGTGTCGAGCAAGGCGAAGATGCGGTCGGCTGCGCCGAAGGCCTCCTGCACCTGGGTCCACTGCGAGGCGAGCGCGCCGACCGGTCCGGCGACCATTCCCGCGTACAGCAGGAAGGCGACGAGCTCGCCGGTGGTCGCCTCGCCGCGGATCACCTGGTGCCCGCCGTACCAGAGCACGACGATCGAGGCGGCGAAGCCGAGGAACCCGATGAGCGGGAACAGCGTTGACGAGAGCCGCGCGCGCTCCAGGACCTTCGTGAGCGTGATGAGCAGCTTCGTGCGGAATCGCTCGGATTCGTACTCCTCGCGCGTGAACGCCTGCACCGTGCGGACCTCGGCGATCGCCTCCTGCAGGACACCGACGGCCTCGCCCTGCGCGTCCTGCGCCTCGCGCGAGATCGAGCGGATCCTGCGGCCAAGGAACTGCCCGATGAGCCCGATCGGTGGCGCGACGACGAGCGTGAGCAGCGCGAGCCGCCAGTTCATCAGGAAGATGACGACGAGCCCTCCGACCAGCGTGAGCACCTGTCCGAGCACGGAGATGATCGTCTGCGTGATGACCCCGTGGACCAGCGTCGCGTCGCTCGTCACGTGCGACATGAGCTCGCCGGTCTTGCGCCGCGTGAAGAACGACAGGGACAGCGACTGGAGGTGCCGCACGATCTCCATCCGGAGGTCGAAGATCACGCGCTCGCCGGTCCAGGTCATCACATAGCCGCGCAGGCCGTCGATCGCCGCGCGCACGAGCAGGACCGCGATGAGCCCCAGCACGAGCTGATCGAGGAGCGCGGCGTCCTTGAGCCCGAGATCGAGGACACGCAGCACCACCTGCGGCCAGACCAGGCTGAGCACCGTGGAGAGGATCAGCAGGGCCGCCGAGAGCATGAGGTTCCGGCGGTACGGCCGAACGAACCGCAGGAGCCGCCGGTACATCGCGATGGACGGCTTCTTCCTCGGCTGACCGCTGCCGCCCATCATTATGAGTCCGTGCCCGCCGCCACCCGAGGCGACCCGCATCATCATCGCCTCAGGGTAGGCGCTACTTCCCCATTCCCACGTCCGCGAAGAGCCCGCCCTGCGGGTTCACCACCTTCTTCGTCGCCGCCGCGGGCGGCGCGCTCCAGGCGAGCGGGATGCGCGGGATCTCGCGCTGGACGACCTTGGAGACCTGCTTGTAGAGCTCGGCGCGCTTCGACTGGTCGGGCTGGGCCCGCGCCTGGCGCAGCAGGCCGGCGACCTCCTGGTTGAGCCAGCCGCCGGCCTCGGTCGGCTGATCGACCCCGTTGCGGACGGGGGGGATGAACGCGCCGAACAGCGCGTCCGGGTCGAACAGCGGCGCCGGTGCCAGCCCGATCCACATCGGGTAGCGGTTCTCCCGCACGTTCGCGGCGTACGTGATCGGGTCGATCGTCTTCGTATCCGCGATGATCCCCGCGGCGGCGAGGTCCGCGGCGACCGCTTCGGCGACCTTCCGTCCGTCGGGCAGCACCGGGTTCGGGTCGACGACGTACCAGAGATCGAGCTCCAGGTTCGCGTGTCCGGAGTCCGCGAGCAGCTTCTTCGCCCCGGCCGGATCGAGCTTCGCGAACTCCCCGACCGAGTCGTCGTGGCCGAGCATCGCCGGCGGCGGGAGCTGCGACGCCGGCGTCGCGGCCCCCGCGTAGAGACGGTCGACCAGGCTCTTCGGATTCAGACCCTGCGCGATCGCCTGCCGCACCCGCAGGTCGTCGACCGGTGGAAGCGCGAGATCGAGGCCGAGGTACAGGACCATCGTCTCGGGCCGCGACACGAGCTGCAGGCTCGGGTCGGCGCGGATCGTCCCGATGTCGCCGAGCGCGAGATCCTGTACGTAGTCCACGTTCCCGGCGCGGATCGACGCGAGGCGCGTGCCGCTGTCGGTGATCGCCGTGAAGCTCAGCGTGTCGAGGTACGGGAGCTTCTGGCCCGACGCGTCCGCGCGCCAGTACCCGTCGTTGCGCTCGAGGACGAGCGGCCGGACGCCCTCTCTGCCCGCCGCGACTTTGAACGGTCCGGTGCCCGACGTGCGCGAGGCCGGCGAGACGATGAGGTAGGCGGGCGTCGCGAGCGCGCTCAGGAACGGCCCGTATGGGACGCGCGTCGTCAGCACGAGGGTGCGCGCATCCGGAGCCTCGGCCCGCTCGATGATCGGATCGTCGGCGCGCGCGAGGCTCTTGGCCGCCGCAGCGGCGTCGAACGGCGTGCCGTCGTGGAAGCTGACCCCCTCGCGCAACGTGAACGTCCACGCGCGGCCATCCGGCCCGACGAGCCACTTGGTCGCGAGGGCCGCGACGACCCCGTTCTGCCCCCGCGCGACGAGCCCCTCGAAGATCTGGTCCACGACGAGCGGGTTCGCGTCCGCGAGCTGCGGGTCGAGCGATCCGATCGGCGCCGCCAGCGCGACACGCAGGGTGCCGCCCAGGGGCGTCTTCGGCGTCGTCGAGGGCGCGGCGGTCGAGGTGGCCGACGGCAGGACGCTGGACGATGGGCTCGGTGACGGCGGCGGCGTCGGTCCCTGGCACGCGGAGATCACGAGTGCCGCGAGGATGACGTGGACGACGGGCTTCACCGAATAGTCATACCACTGCCGCCCCGTACGCTCGGGCCGACGAGCCGGGCTAGCGCACCGCGAACGGTCTACGCACCGGGGAAGTGGCAGGCCGCCCAGTGCCGCGGGGCATGCTCGATGAATTCCGGGTCCACCTCGGAGCAGATCTCTTGCGCCTTCCAGCACCGCGTGTGGAAGCGGCAGCCGGTGGGCGGGTTCACCGGGGACGGGACGTCGCCGGTGAGGATGATCCGCTTGCGCTTCACCTCGACCGATGGGTCCGGGATCGGCACGGCGGAGAGCAGCGCCTGCGAGTACGGGTGGAGCGGGCGCTCGTAGAGGTCGATGCGGTCCGCGAGCTCGACGATCTTGCCCAGGTACATGACCGCGACGCGGTCGCTGATGTGCCGCACGACCGAGAGGTCGTGGGCGATGAAGAGGTAGGTGAGCTTGAACTTGTCTTGGAGCTCTTCGAGGAGGTTGATGACCTGGGCCTGGATGGACACGTCGAGGGCGGAGATCGGCTCGTCGGCGACGATGAACTCGGGCTCGACCGCGAGCGCGCGGGCGACGCCGATTCGCTGCCGCTGGCCGCCAGAGAACTCGTGCGGGTAGCGGTTCGTGAAGTACGGGTTGAGGCCGACGATCTTGAGCAGATCTTGGACGCGCTCCGTCTTCGCCTTGCCCGATGCGAGGTTGTGCACCTCGAGCGGCTCGCCGATGATGTTGCCGACGGTCATGCGCGGGTTGAGCGACGCGTAGGGATCCTGGAAGATCATCTGCATCCGGCGGCGCATCTTGCGCATCTGCTCGCCACCGAGCTTCGTCAGCTCGACGCCGTCGAAGACCACCTGCCCGGCCGTCGGCTTGTAGAGCTGCAGGATGGCGCGGCCGGTCGTGGACTTGCCGCAGCCGGACTCGCCGACCAGCCCGAGCGTCTCGCCCTTCTCGACGAAGAAGTCGATGCCGTCGACCGCGCGGACCGCGCCGACCTGGCGCTGGAAGATGATCCCCTGGGTGAGCGGGAAGTGCATCTTGAGGGCCTTCACGTCGAGGAGGTTCTTGCCGCTGTCGGACGTCGCGGTCGATCGGCCACGCTGGATGAACTCATCCGATTGCACGGTCACGGCTAGCCCTCCTTCTGGTCGTCGGCAGCTTCGACGCGCTTCACGTCCGGCGGCAGATCCGCGATCTCCGCCTTGATCGCCTCGAGCTCCTTCGCGCTCCCGGTGTCCTTCCGCCAGTCCGTATCCACGAGCCAGCCGCCGTCCTGGGTGCCCCAGCAGCGCGCCTCGTGATCCGGCTTCGAGTTCGGGATGTGCTTCAGCTCGGGCGAGGTCGTCGCGCAGATCTCGCGGCGGTACTGGCAGCGCGGCTCGAACCGGCAGCCCGGCGGTGGCGCGATGAGGTCCGGCGGCAGCCCTTCGATCGGGAGCAGCTTCGCCTTGCGCGATTCATCGAGCCGGGGGATCGAGCGGAGCAACCCCCACGTGTAGGGCATCTTCGGGTTCGCGAACAGCTCGGCGGTGTCGGCCTTCTCGACGATCTGCCCGCCGTACATGACGTGGATGCGCTGGGTCATGCCCGCCACCACGCCGAGGTCGTGCGTGATGAGGATGAACGCGGTGCGGAACTCGCGGGCCAGGTTCTTCAGCAGATCGAGGATCTGCGCCTGGATCGTCACGTCGAGCGCGGTCGTCGGCTCGTCGGCCAGGATGAGCTTCGGGTTGCACGAGAGCGCCATCGCGATCATCACGCGCTGGCGCATACCGCCCGAGAACTGATGCGGATAGTCATCCGCCCGCTTCTTCGCGCTCGGGATGTTCACCATCTCCAGGAGCTCGACGGTCCGCTTCCTCGCCTCGGCCCTGTCCATCTTCATGTGGAGCTCGAGGGCCTCGGAGATCTGGCGGCTGATCGTGAGCACGGGGTTCAGGCTGGTCATCGGGTCCTGGAAGATCATCGCGATGTTGTTCCCCCGGATCGCGCGGACGTCGTCGTCGTCCATCTTCAGGACGTCCTGGCCGTCGAACATGATCGAGCCTTCCACGATCTTGCCCGGCGGCATCGGGATAAGCCGCATGAGCGAGAGCGCGGTCACCGACTTGCCGCAGCCCGACTCGCCGACGATGCCGAGGGTCTCGCCGGCGGCCAGCTCGAAGGACACGCCATCGACGGCCTTGACGACGCCGTCGCGGGTGAAGAACTGGGTCTTGAGATCCTTGACTTCGAGCAGCTCAGGCACGCACGCTCCCCTTCCCTCTCGTCACCATGGGCTCGCTGAGACGCGGAGTCTACGCACCGTCGGCTAGATCTTCATCCGTGGGTCGAGCGCGTCGCGCAGACCGTCTCCCAGGAACGTGAACGCCAGCATCACGACCGAGATGCAGATGGCCGGCATCAATACCGGCCAGGGGCTCTGCGCGAAGACGGTGAACCCCTCGTTGATCATGACGCCCCAGGTCGCCGTCGGCGGCCGGATCCCGATGCCGATGAACGAGAGCACCGACTCCGCGAGCATCGCGCCCGGGATCGCGAACGCGAGCGACACGATCACCGGCGCGAGGGCGTTCGGGAACAGGTGGCGGATCATGATCCGCTTCGTCGGCACGCCGGTGGCCCGGGCCGCTTCGATGAACTCCTTCTCCTTCAGCGACAGGACCTGGCCGCGCACGAGCCGGGTCAGGCCGACCCAGCTCACGACGGCGAGCGCGACGAAGATGAGGATCAGCCCGCCCATGATGTCGCCGAGCCAGGTGTTGCGGAGAGTCGCCATGATGATGATCACGAACAGGAGATCGGGGAACGCGTACACGACGTCGGTGAAGCGCATGAGCACGTTGTCGATCCAGCCACCGAAGTACCCGGCGGTCAGCCCGAGCGTGACCCCCATGGTGAAGATGATCATCGTCGGCACGAGCCCGACGACCAGCGAGATCCGGGTCGACCAGATCAGTCGACTGAGGATGTCACGACCGAGCACATCGCTTCCGAGCGGGAACTTGGAGTCGTGGTACTGCGAGCTGACCCAGAACGGATCCATGTTGTTGGCCTTCGTGTCGATGGCGGTCGGGTCGAACGGGGCGATGAGCGGCGCGAACACCGCGAGGAACGCTGTGAGCGCGATGATCGCCAGCCCGACCATGGCCGCCCGGTTCCGCCGCAACCGCCACCAGGCGTCCGCCCAGAGCGACCGCTGCTTTCGCGCAAGGACGTTGGTCTCGATCGCACGCTGCTGGGCGGCGCTCGTCGTGACGGTCGCCACTACTTGCCGACCTTGATCCGCGGGTCGAGGACCCCGTACACGAGGTCGACGGTGATGTTCGCGATCATGATGAGGAACGCATACAGCAGGGTCGTGGCCATGATGACCGGGTAGTCGCGGCCGAGGATGCTTTGCACGTACAGCCGTCCGATCCCCGGCACGCTGAACAGCTGCTCGATGATGAAGGATCCGGTGATGAGCCCCGCGGTGACCGGCCCGACGATCGTCGCGACGGGGATCATCGCGTTCTTCATCACGTGGGTGACGACGACGACCTGCTCGCGCAGACCCTTGCTGCGCGCCGTCCGAACATAGTCCTGACGGATCGCCTCGAGCATGCTCGCGCGGGTGATCCGCGTGAGCACGGCCGCCGGCCCGAGGGCGAGGATCACCGTCGGCAGGACCATGTGTTTCAGATCGCCCCAGCCGATGATCGGCAACCATCGCAACGTCACGGCGAACAGATAGATCGCGAAGATCGCGATGACGAACGACGGGATCGTGTAGCCGACGGTCGCGAAGAACAGGCTCCCGTAGTCAACTGCGGAGTTCTGCTTCAGCGCACTCACGACGCCCAGGGGCAGCGAAATGGCGAGCGACAAGAGCAGGGCCTGCACGCCGAGCTGGGCCGTGACCGGGAAGCCCTGTCCGATGATGTCGGTGACCGCGCGGTCGTGGGTGAGGCTCGGCCCGAAGTCGAGCCGGACCGCGTTCCCGAGGAACAGGACGAACTGTTCGGCCATCGGCTTGTCGATGTTGTACAGGCGATTCAGCCGATCGATCGTGGCCTGGGGCAGCGGCCGGTTCTCGTTCTTCTCGAACGGGGAGCCGGGGGCGGAGTGCGCGAGGACGAAGGTGATGAGTGCGACGAAGAACATGGTCGGGATGATCAGGAGGAGCCGCCGGATCGTGTATTGGAGCATCGGTCGGTGAGGGCCTCCTGACGGGCGAGCTCGCCCCTTTGCGAGTGTATACCGGGCGACAGTTCGCGCGGTTCGCGTTCCCGGCCTGTCTCGCGCCGCCGCGCCGGACGCCGAGACGTCGCCGGGCCGGCCTTTCGGCCGGCCCGGCTCTCGAGCGATGTCGCGCGAAGCGCTACTGCTTCTTCGACACCGAGATGTTCGTGACGTCCATGATGCCGATCTCGAAGTCGAGCGCGGTGTCCACGACACCGTGCACGTACGGCTTCAGGAGGTACT
>DASYXA010000082.1:0-13424 GCA_035935465.1 Candidatus Limnocylindria bacterium
AATTGGCCCTCGGGGAGCTCGCCGACTCCGGCCACGTCTGCTGATCGTCGATCACCGGCCAGCGCACTCGCTGCCGCAGAGTCCCGATCACCGTCCTGGACGGAGCGCGAGGGCCGGACACTAGTCGTAACGGCTTGAACCGAATAGCGGCTGACCGGCCTCCCCGCGAGAGTCAGCGGAAGTCTGACTCACGGGAACGAGCTATATCAGCGGTACGTCCCCGGCCGGAAGGTCGTCGGGTCATGGGACGGGAACGCCCGCTCGAGGTCGTCGTGCACCAGCGAGCGGATGAGCGCGAGCGACTCCTTCCCCGCGGCGGGATCCTGACCGGGGATCTCGCCGCGCTCGAGGTTCGCGCGGGTGAACGCGGCGTCGCCGCACAGCACCACCCGCCCGGTCTCGGCGAGGTCGACCACGAGCGACTGATGCCCTGGGGCGTGGCCGGGCGTGGGCACGACCTCGAGGCCCGCCGCGACGCGGGCGCGGCCGGATGCCGGCAGGTACCGGAGCGCCGGATCGTCCCAATAGATCGCCGGGAAGTTCGGCTTTCCCCTCGCGTACGCGAGGTGCTCGGCCTGCACCACGAACGTCGCGTTCGGGAACGCGCGGTTGTTGCCCGCGTGGTCGAAGTGGAGATGGCTGTTCACGACGACCGTGACGTCGTCCGGCGTGACACCGATCGCCGCGAGCCGGGCCACGACGGCGTCCTCGGTCGCCATCGTCACGACCATCGTGGGGCTCTGCCCGAACGTCGCCTCGGGCCGCGCGACGTGCACCGGGTGCAGTCCGGTGTCGAAGAGGATCACGCCCTCCGGCGTCCGGAGAAGGGCCGACCAGACCGGGCAGTACACGAGCTCGTCGCGCTCCGGTGTGCCGAGCCACGGCCAGAAGGCGGAGCGCACGATGCGGACCCCGCCGGTGCGGAAGATCGTGAGCTCGATGGTCACCCTTCGAGCAGCTCGTCGACCGCGCGGTACGGGTCGAGCTCGCGCTGCGCGACGCGCTTCACCGCGTCGGCGACACGCTCGGAGCCGATGCGCGCCTCGAGCCGCTTCACGAGCGCCTCGCGAAGGAGCGCCTCGACCTCCTGGCGCGCCGCGCCGGCGCGGCGCCCGGCGAGCTCGCCGCTCGTGCGGGCCCACTCGGCGTGCGCGTCGATGGACCGCCTGAGCTCCTCGATGCCGCTGCCTTCGTGCGCGCTCGTTCGGACGATCGGTGGCTTCCATCTTGGCTGGGGCTCGCCCGGGGCCGGCGCGGCCGGGCCCGGACGCACGGACGGACCGAGGCTCAGCATGTGCGCCAGGTCCCGCGCGGTCTCGTCGGCGCCCGGCTTGTCGGCCTTGTTCACGACCAGGACGTCGGCGATCTCGAGCACGCCGGCCTTGATCGCCTGGATGTCGTCGCCGAGCCCGGGCACCGTGACGAGGCACACGGTGTCCGCGACGCGGACGACGTCGACCTCCTCCTGTCCCACCCCGACGGTCTCGACGATGACGAGCCCCGTGCCGAGCGCGTCGAGCACGTTCACGACACGCACGGTCGCGCGAGCGAGCCCGCCGGCGTGACCGCGGCTGGCCATGCTGCGGATGAACACGCCGTCGTCGAGGAAGCGGTCGCGCATGCGGATGCGGTCGCCGAGGATCGCGCCGCCGGTGAACGGGCTCGAGGGATCGACGGCCACGATCGCCACGCGGTCGACCGACTTGCGGTACTCGGCCGCGAGCCGCGACACGAGGGTGCTCTTGCCGCCGCCGGGCGGACCGGTGATCCCGACGACGCGGGCCGTGCCGGTCTTCGGGTAGAGCGCGCGGAGCACGTCGGCGCTCCCGGGCTCGTCGTTCTCGACGATCGTCAGGAGCCGCGCGAGGCTGCGCGTGTCGCCCTTCCGCGCGCCGGCGAGCAATGACTCGGCCGCCGCGATCAAGAGGCCGCGACGAGATCCCGCGCGATGACGATCCGCTGGATCTCGCTCGTGCCTTCCCCGATCTCCATGAGGCGCGCGTCGCGCACGATGCGCTCGATCGGATAGTCGCGCAGGTAGCCGTAGCCGCCGAGCACCTGCAGGCACGCGTTCGCGGCACGGCTCGCCGCCTCGGTCGCGTACAGCTTCGCCATCGCCGCTGCCCGCCCGAACGGCTGTCCGGCATCCGCCAGGCTCGCGGCGCGGTGGATGAGCAGCCGCCCCGCGTCGAGCTCCGTCCGCGATTGCACGAGCTTCCACTGGATCATCTGGAACTCGGCGAGCGCCTTCCCGAACTGCGTGCGCTCCCTCGCGTACGCCGTCGCGGTCTCGAGCGCGGCGCGGCCGAGACCGATCGCGAGCGCGCCGATCCCGATGCGGCCGCGATCGAGCACCGCGCGCACGTCGCCGAACGCCGCTCCGACCGCTCCGATCCGGTCGCGATCGGGGACCCGACAGTCCCGCAACACGAGCTGTGCGGTGTCGGAGGCCCAGAGGCCCATCTTCTTCTCGCGCTTGCCGGCAGAGAGCCCGGGGTTGTCGGCGCTCACGCCGAACGCGGTCAGCCGCCGTTCGGCCGTCGCCGCGATGACCACAGTGAAGTGCGCGATCGACCCGTTGGTGATGAACTGCTTCTGCCCGTTCAGGATCCAGCCGTCGCCATCCTTCCGTGCGGTCGTCTTCGCCGAGACCGCGTCCGATCCGGAGCTCGGCTCGGTGAGGGCCCACGCACCGAGGTGCGCGCCCTTGGCGAGCGGCGGGAGCCAGCGCTCCTGCTGCCCGGACGACGCCGCGGTGAGCAGATGCCCGATGCAGAGCGCGTTGTGCGCGGCGAGCGTGAGCGCGATCGAGCCGTCGCCGGCGCCGAGCTCCTCGGCCACGAGGGCCGCGGTGAGCGTGTCGACGCCGGAGCCGCCGTGCTCGGCGGGGATCGTGAGGCCGGTGAGCCCGACGGCCGCGAGCTCGGGGAGCAGGGCCAGGGGGAACTCGCCCTGCTCGCTCCAGCCCGCGGCGCGCGGGACGATGCGCTCGCGCACGAACGCGCGGACGGCGTCGCGGACCGCGAGCTGGTCGTCCCGATAGCGGAGGTCCACTACGCGCTTTGGTGCGCCGAGCGGACGCTCGCGTCGACGGTCGGGAGGATCTTGTCGACCATGGCCTGGTCCGCCTCGAGGACCATGCGATCGACGCTCCACGCCGCCTTCCGGGCGTCGGCGAGCTTCTGCCGCGCGTCGGCGGAGAGCTGCGCGAACGCGAGGACCCGCGCCCGGGTCAGGCGCTCCCGCTCCGCCTCGTTCTCGATGCGCGTGAGCTCGCGCAGCTGCGGCGTGAGCGCACCGACACGCGCGATCTCGTTCGGGATCGCGGCGACGAGCTCGAGGCGCTTCTTCCAGAACGCGAGGGCCGCGGACGCATCGTTGCCCGCAAGGGCCGCGAGGCCCACGTCGATCGGCCGGTCGTCCTTCTTCGCCATGTCGCTTCTCCTTACGCGGGCTGGCCGCGGCGCTTCGCCACGGCCTCGCGAACGTACGCGGTGATCTCATCGAGCGAAGCGCCGGGCTGGAAGATCCGCTCCACGCCGTGCGCCCGCAGCGCGACGATGTCGTCCTCGGGGATGATGCCGCCGCCGAAGAGCAGCACGTCGTCCATCCCCCGCTCCTTCATGAGCTCGGCCACGCGCGGGAACAGGTAGTTGTGCGCGCCGGAGAGGAGGGAGAGCCCGATCGCGTCCGCGTCCTCCTGGAGTGCCGTCTCGACCACCTGCTCTGGCGTCTGATGCACGCCGGTGTAGATCACCTCCATGCCCGCATCGCGCAGCGCGCGGGCCACGACCTTCACCCCGCGATCGTGGCCGTCGAGGCCGGCCTTCGCCATGACGACGCGGATCGGCCGCTTCATCCGAGACCCAGCTCCTTCAGGTGCCCGTACGGCCCGTCGCCGCTGCTCCCAGCGACGGCACCGACGAGCGCCGGCTCAAAAGTACCCAGGGTCGTGGTACTCGCCATACGCCTCCTTCAGAACCTGGACCTGCTCGCCGACGGTCGCCATCGCGCGCGCGCACTCGACGAACGCGGGCATCAGCTCCCCGCGCGCCTTCGCCTGGGCGCGCAGCCGGTCCATCGCCTCGCGCCACCGGCCTCCATCCCGTGTCGCGCGGGTCTCGGCGATCCGCGCGATCTGCTTGCGCTCGACCTCGGGATCGATCGCGAGCACCGGGATCTTCTCGCCGGCGGTCGCCTCGACGTACTTGTTGATCCCGACGATGACCTTCTCCCGCTCCTCCACCTGCTGCTGGAAGTGGAAGGACGCCTCGACGATCTCGCGCTGCGGGTAGCCACGCTCGACCGCCGCGACCATGCCGCCCATCCCGTCGATCTCGTCCCGGTACTTCTCGAAGCCCTTCTCCATCTCGTTCGTGAGGTGCTCGAGGTAATACGACCCGGCGAGCGGATCGACCGTCTCGCTCACGCCCGACTCGTGGGCGATCACCTGTTGCGTGCGGAGCGCGAGCGTCACCGCCTCCTCGGTCGGGAGCGCGTAGGTCTCATCGAGCGAGTTCGTGTGCAGGGAGTTCGTGCCACCGAGGACCGCGGCGAGCGCCTGGAGCGCGACGCGCACCACGTTGTTGTACGGCTGCTGCGCGGTGAGCGACACGCCCGCGGTCTGCGCATGGGTCCGCATGAGCAAGGCCTTTTCGTTCGCCGGGTGGTAGCGGCGCTCCATCTCGCGCGCCCAGATCCGCCGCGCGGCGCGGAACTTCGCGATCTCCTCGAAGAAGTCGTTGTGTACGTCGAAGAAGAACGAGAGGTGTGGCGCGAAGTCGTTCACATCCAGGCCCGCGTCGACGCCCCACTTCACGTACTCGAGCCCGTCGAGGAGCGTGAACGCGAGCTCCTGCACCGCGGTCGAGCCCGCCTCGCGGATGTGGTAGCCGCTGATCGAGACGGTGTTCCACTTCGGCACCTCGCGCGCGCCGTAGCGGAAGCTGTCGACGACGAGCTCCATCGCCGGCTTCACCGGCACGATCCACTCCCGCTGGGCGATGTACTCCTTGAGGCAGTCGTTCTGGATCGTCCCGCCGAGCATGCCGAACGGGATCCCCCGCTCCTCCGCCGCGGCGAGATACATCGCCCAGACGATCGAGGCCGGCCCGTTGATCGTCATCGACGTCGTGACCGCCTCGAGCGGGATGGCGTCGAACAGGATCCGCATGTCCGCGAGCGAGCTCACCGCGACGCCCTCTCTCCCGACCTCGCCGCGCGACAGCGGGTCGTCGGCGTCGCGGCCCATGAGCGTCGGCATGTCGAACGCCGTCGAGAGGCCGGTCACGCCGTGCGCGAGGAGGTACGTGAAGCGGGCGTTCGTGTCCTCGGCCGAGCCGAAGCCCGCGAACTGGCGCATCGTCCAGAGCCGGCCGCGGTACATCGACGGGTAGACGCCGCGGGTGTACGGGAACTCGCCCGGGAGCCCGAGGTCCTGCTCGGGATCGAACCCGGGCAGGTCGTCCGCCGTGTAGAGCGGGTCGATCGGCAGGTCGGAGAGCGTCGAGAAGCGCTGCTTGCGCTCCGGATGCTTCGCGACGGCGGCGTGATACCGAGCGAGCCACTCGTTCTTTCGTGCGTTCGGCCCCGGCTTTGCCGGCGCCGAACGAGCCCCATTCAAAGGCATCTGGCGATCACCATGCGCTGCACCTCGCTCGTCCCCTCGTAGATCGTCGTCGCCCGGGCATCGCGGAAGTACCGCTCGATACCGTACTCGCGCATGTAGCCATAGCCGCCGAACACCTGCAGGCAGGCGTACGCCGCCCGGTTGGCCGCCTCGCTCGCGTAGAGCTTCGCCATCGCGGCCTCGCGCGTGAACGGCGCGCCGCGATCCTTGAGCCACGCGGCCCGCAGCACCAGGAGCCGAGCTGCGTCGATCTCCGTCCGCGCCTGCGCGAGGGAGAACCGGATGGCCTGGAACGACGCGATCGGGGCGCCGAACTGGCTGCGCTCCTTCGCGTAGGCCGTCGCGAGCGCGAGCGCGCCGCGACCGATGCCGATCGCCTGCGCAGCGATGCCGATCCGGCCGGAGTCGAGACCGGCCATCGCGACCTCGCTGAAGCCTTTGCCCTCCGTGCCGAGGACGCTCGCGAGCGGGACGTGCGCGCGATCGAACGTGATCGCGCTCGTCTCGGACGCCCGCAGCCCGAGCTTTCGCTCGGCCTTCCCGACGATCACGCCCGGCGTCCCGGCCGGCACGAGGAACGCCGTGATGCCGGCGTGCGGCCGGGCCGGCTCCGGTGCCCCGACGCGCGCGAGCACGATGAAGAACGGCGCGTAGCGCGCGCTCGTCACGAAGACCTTCGTGCCGTCGATGACCCAGCGGTCGCCCTCGCGTTTCGCGGTCGCGCGGAGCGACGCGGCATCGGAGCCGGCGGTCGGCTCGGTGAGGCAGAAGGCGGCGAGCCCGCGGCCCTCGGAGAGCAGCGGGAAGAACGCGCGCCGCTGTTCCGCGGTCGCGAGCCGCACGATCGAGCTGCAGACGATGCCGCTGTTCACCGAGACGCCGACGGCGAGCGACGGCCAGGCCGCTGCGAGCTCCTCGAGCACGAGCGCGAACGCGACCGCCGACGCCCCGAGCCCGCCGTCCCGCTCGGGCACGTTCATCCCGAGGACGCCAAGCTCGCCGAGCGACCGGATGACGTCGGCCGGGATCGCGCCCGCATCCTCCGCGGGACCGATCCGGTCGCGCAGGCCGCCGACGAACGCGGCGACGCCCGCGGCGAGATCGCGCTCGTCCGGGCCGGCGAACGGGAACATCACGCCCCGGCCGTGTTCGATCCGCGGCCCGCGGTCGCGGAGACGCTCTGGGCTGGTGGGGTCCGCCCGCCGGACCGAAGCTGCGTCTCGCTCATGCCCCGGCCTTCGCTTTCTTCACCGCGTCGGTGAAGGCGGGGAGGAACTCGAAGACGTCGCCGACGACGCCGTAGTCCGCGACCTTGAAGATGTCGGCGTCGGGATCCTTGTTCACCGCGACGATGACCTTGCTCGAGGTCATGCCCGCGAGATGCTGGATCGCGCCGGAGATCCCGAGCGCGATGTACAGGTCCGGGGTCACGGTCTTGCCGGTCTGCCCGACCTGCTCCTCGTTGGGCCGCCAGCCCGCGTCGGTCACCGCGCGCGACGCGCCGAGCGCGGCGCCGAGGGCATCCGCGAGCGCCTCGACCGCCGTCCAGGCCTCGGGCCCCTTGAGGCCGCGCCCGCCGGAGACGATGACCCGGGCCTCGCTCAGCGACACCCGCCCTCCGCCCGACGCCGTGGGCTCGAAGCGCACGAACGTGAGACCGGGCGTCTCGGCGGCGGCCACCGCCTCGACCTGCGGGTCGGCCGCGTCCTCGCCGAGGGGGAACGCGTTCGGCCGCACGCTCGCGACCGCGGGTAACGCCACGCGGACCCGCGCCCGCAGCTTGCCCGCGTACATGGCGCGCGTCGCCTCGATCGCGGTCCCCGCGATCGCGAGGTCGGTGCACTCCGAGAGATAGGCCCGCTGCAGCGTCGCCGCGAGACGCGCCGCGACGTCCCGGCCGGCCGGCGTCGCGCCGGCGAGGATGAGGTCGGGCGCGCCGCCCGTCGCGCGCGCGGCGAGCGCCGCCGCCGCGGCGGTGCCTGAGACACGCTCGCCCGTCACCTCGAGGACCGTCACGTCGCCGAACGACGCGGCCTTGGCCGCAAGCTCCTTCGAGACCCGGCGCAGCGCGCCGTCCTTCGACCGTTCGGCGATGACCCAGATCTTCACCGGACCGTGCTCCATCTCTCGGCTGCGCCGAGAGACACGCTCAGGGCTGCCGGTCCTCGCCCGTCGCGGCAACGCCGCTCCTCGCTCGTCATAGGACCTTCGCCTCATCGCGCAGGAGCTTCGCGAGCTCCACGGCGTGGGCCTGCGTGTCGCCGTCCTTGAAGACCCTCCCGCCGCCGCGCGGCGGCGGTGGCTCGAGCTTCACGATCTCGACCGTCACCGGATCGGCCACGCCCGCGACCGGGCGCTCGGGGATCTCCTTCTTCTTCGCCTTCATGATCCCGGGGAGCGACGGGTAGCGCGGCTCCTTCTCGCTCTTCTGCACCGTGAGCACGGCGCCGGCGCTCGCCGCCCAGACCTCGTGGCCCCCTTCGACCTCCTTGAAGATCTCCATCCCCCGGGGAGCTGCGACGAGCTTCGTGATCTGGGACACGTGTGGCCAACCCAAGGCCTCCGCCAGCGCCTGGCCGACGAAGCCCTGGTCGTCGTCGGACGCCTGCTTACCGCAGAGCACGAGGTCGGGCCGCAGGTCCTCGACCGCGCTCGCGAGGGCCCGCGCGATCCCGAGCGGGCCGAGCGCGTCCGCGCCGTCGCCGGTGACGAGCGTCGCGTCGTCGCAGCCCATCGCGAGCGCCTGGCGCAGCGCGTCCTTCGTCCGCGGGCCGCCGACGCTGATGACGCTGACGACGGTATCGGCGGCGGTGTCCTTGTGCTCGAGCGCGAGCTCGATCGCGTACTCGTCGTACGGCGAGATGGACCAGGTGAGGCCGTCGGTCACGATGGACCTCCCGTCCGGCGCGACCTTCACGCGGGTCGTCGAATCCGGGACCTGCTTGAGGCAGACGAGGAATCTCATGGCGCGGCTGTCTCCCTCGGATCGGTGATCCGAGCGGCGACGAGCTCGAGGACATCGACCGGCTTCAGCTCGTCGGCGATCCCCTTCGCACCGACGCCCTCATCGAGCATGATCAGGCAGAACGGGCAGCCCGAGGCGACCTTCGACGGGCGCCCGCCGCTCGCGTCGCCCGCGGCGAGGATCTGGTCGACGCGGCGGTGGTTCACCCGCTGGCCGACCCGCTCCTCCATCCACATGCGTCCGCCGCCCGCGCCGCAGCAGAAGCCGCGCTCGCGGTGGTGCGGCTCGATCTCCATCCGGATCACGCCGCCGATCGCGTCGAGCACCGCGCGGGGATCCTCGTAGATGCCGTTGTGACGGCCGAGGTAGCACGGATCGTGGTACGCGACCGACTCGGCCGGCCCCGACCCCAGGTTGACCTTCTTCTCGGCGATCAGGTCCTGCACGAGCTGCAGGGCGTGGACCACCTCGTAGCGGCCGCCGAGCTGGGGGTACTCGTTCGCGATCGTGTTGAAGCAGTGCGGGCACGACGCGATGATCTTGCGGACCGTGTAGCGGCCGAAGGTGGCGATGTTCTGCTGCGCCTGCAGCTGCCAGAGGTACTCGTTCCCCATCCGCCGCGCGGGATCGCCGGTGCACGTCTCCTCGGCGGCGAGGATGGCGAACGACGCACCCGCCGCCTGGAGGATCGTCGCGAGCGCCTTCGCGACGCGCTGGTTCCGCCGGTCGTACGACGCCGCGCACCCGACGAAGTACAGGTACTCGGCATCCGGAGCCTCGGCGAAGGTCTTGATCCCGAGGCCGAGCGCCCAATCGCCGCGCGTCGCGGCCGGCTCGCCCCACGGGTTGCCCGCGCGCTCGATGTTGGTCATCGCCTTTTGCGCCTCCGGCGGGGCGGCTGCCTCCTGCATCACCAGGTAGCGGCGCAGGTCGACGATCTTGTCGATGTGCTCGATCGTCACCGGACACTGCTCGACGCAGGCCGCGCACGTGGTGCAGGCCCAGAGCTCGTCCGGCTTCGTCGCGAGCTGGTGCGCCGGCGGCGTGCCGGTCGCCGCCGGGTCCTTCAGCAGCGCGTCGCCCTCCTTCAACAGGAGGTCACGGAGGTCGAGGACGATCTTCTGCGGGTCGAGCGGCTTGCCGGTCGAAAGGGCCGGGCAGTTGTCCGAGCACCGGCCGCACTCGGTGCAGGTGTAGCCGTCGAGGTGCTGCTTCCACGACAGATCGCGCAGGGTCGCCGCGCCGAAGGTCTCCTGCTCCTCGATCTTCTCGACGAACCGGAGCGCGCCGCGCGGCCGCTGCGAGCGGAAGAACACGTTCGGCAGGGTCGTGACGATGTGCAGGTGCTTCGACTGCGGCAGGTACGCGGCGAAGCCCAGGACGGTGACCACGTGCACCCACCACGCGGCGGCGAAGACGGTGCCCGCAGCGCCGCCCCACGCGACCGGGAGGAGCTCCGCGAACGGCGGCGTCGCCTGGTGGACCGCGAGGTAGCCCGCCGCGAGGCCGGCGTTCTCGAAGACGAGCAGCGACACCATGAGCGTCGCGATGAGCCCGAGGATCACGTATCCGTCGAGGGCGATGTGCATGCGTGGCGGCTTGAAGAACGCGCGCCGCGCGAACGCGAGCAGGATCGCGACGAGCACGAGCGCCGCGAACACGTCCACCGCCCAGACGAAGAACGCGCTCTCGGCACCCGGCAGCCGCGATCCGAAGAGGCCGCTCGCGAGCAGGTCGACGGTCCCCATGGTGATGACGAGGAAGCCCCAGAAGATGAACGCGTGCGCGATGCCGCGGAGGTAGTACGGGCGCTTCAGCAGCTTGCGCTGGAGGAGGTAGATGACCAGCTCGTCCTTGATGCGCGTACCGAGGTGCTGCCTGCGGTCCTCGTTCCAGCCGAGCCGCAGGTACCGGTACAGCTTCCACGCCCGGTAGGCGAACGCGCCGAAGCCGAGGACCGCCACGGCCCCGAGCACGACCGCGCCGGCGCCCTGGGTGGGCGGGATCACCTGAACATGTCCTCCGCGATGACGAGCTTCATGATCTCGCTCGTGCCCTCGTAGATCTCGGTGATCTTCGCGTCGCGGTAGTGGCGCTCGGCCGGGAAGTCCTTGAGGTAGCCGTAGCCGCCGAAGATCTGCACGCAGTTCCGCGCCGACTTCATCGCGATGTCGGACGCGAACAGCTTCGCCATCGCCGCTTCCGCCGAGTACGGCTCGCCGCGGTCCTTGAGCGCCGCGGCGCGCCAGACCATGAGCCGCGCGGCGTCGACCTCGGTGGCCATGTCCGCGAGCATCCACTGGATCGCCTGCTGCTCGACGATCGGCTTCCCGAACGCGTGGCGCTCCTTCGCGTAGGCGAGCGAATCCTCGAGGCATGCGCGCGCGATGCCGACGGCCTGCGCCGCGATGCCGATCCGCCCGCCGTCGAGCGTCGAGAGCGCGATCTTGAACCCCTGCCCGACCGCCCCGAGCCGCTGGTCGTCCGGGACGCGGACGTCCTCGAACACGAGCTGCGCCGTATCGGAGCCCTTGATGCCGAGCTTCTGCTCGACCCGGCCGACCGTGAGCCCCTTCGTCGGCTTGTCCACGACGAACGCGGTGATTCCGCGGTGCCGAGATCCGGGCTCGGTTTGCGCGAAGACCAGGACCACGCCCGCGGAGAGGCCGTTGGTGATGAAGTTCTTCGTCCCGTTCAGCACCCAGACAGAGCCGTCGCGCCTCGCCGTCAGCTGCAGCCCCGCCGCGTCGGATCCCGACGCGGGCTCCGAGAGGGCGAAACAGCCAAGGGTCTCGCCGCGGGCGAGCGGCCTGAGCCAGCGCTCATGCTGGGCCGTCGTGCCGAAGTGCAGGATCGGGCTCGCGGTGAGCGAGTTGTGGGCCTGCATGATCACGCCGGTCGAGGCGCACGCCCGGTTGATCTCCTCGCACGCCAGGACGTAGGACACCGCGTCCAGACCCGCGCCGCCCTGCGCCTCGGGGACGTACACGCCCATGAACCCGAGCGCCGCGAGCTCCTTCAGGATCGCCGGCGGTACCGTGCCCTGCTCGTCGATGTCGTGCGCGATGGGCAGGAGCTTCTCGGTCGCGAAGTCGCGGGCGGTCCGGCGCACGAGCTCCTGGGACTCGGTGAGCGTGAGGTCGAACGCGGCGCCCGGCTCAGTGCTCGTGGTCGTGGTCATGGCCGTGCTCCTCATTCGCGTGGATGCCGATGTACCGGCCCTCGGGGTCGCGCGCGAAGAAGTAGTCGCCCTGGAACTCGCCGACGGCGGCGTTCCCGGCCTTCGCCTTGTCGAACGCGCCGCGCACGTCGTCGACGCCGAACCACACGACGAACCCTCGCTGTCCGCGGACCTCCGCCGGCGTCTCCCGATCGTCGGGGCCGTGGAAGACGACGTCCGCGTTCCCGGCCTTCAGCCAGCTCGCGTTCGGGTCGCCGCCGCCCGTGCCGGCCGCGAGCCCGACGACCTCCTGATAGAACGCCGCGGTCGCGGCGTGCCGCTCGGTGAACGCGAACACCGGGCCGACCTGCGGGCCGCTGGTCACCGGTCACCGTAGCCGAAGAAGCCGCGCCCGCTCTTGCGGCCGAGCCAGCCGGCCTGGACGTACTGACGGAGCAGCGGCGCGGGGCGGTACTTCGGATCGCCGAGGTCGCGCTGCAGCACCTCGAGGATCGCGAGACAGACGTCGAGCCCGATGAGGTCGGCGAGCGCGAGCGGGCCCATCGGGAAGTTGAGGCCCTTCAGCATCGTGTCGATCGCGTCCGCTGTCCCGACACCCTCGGACAGCGCGAAGATCGCCTCATTGATCATCGGCATGAGCACGCGGTTCGCGATGAAGCCCGGCGTGTCAGTGGACTCGACCGCGGTCTTCCCCAGGGTCGCGGCGAGCTCGCGCGTGCGCGTCATCGTCGCGGCGCTCGTCCGCAGGCCGCGGATGAGCTCGACGTATCCCATGACCGGCACCGGGTTCATGAAGTGCAGCCCCACGACCTGCTCGGGGCGCTTCGTCGCGGCGCCCAGCTTCGTGATCGAGATGCTCGAGGTGTTCGAGGCGAGGATCGCGGCGGGCTTGCACGCCGCGTCCAGCTTGCGGAACAGATCGGCTTTCACCGCGGGATCCTCGAACACGGCCTCGATGACGAAATCCACCGTTGCGAGGTCCTTCATCGCCGTGCTGGTGCGGATCCGGCCCGCGATCTCCGCGGCCGGCCGGGGGAGCTTCCCCGCCGGCTCGAGCTTCGCGAGCGACGCCGAGATCCTGTCCTGGCCACGCTTCAGCTGGTCGAGCCCGACATCGACCAGCACGACCTGGAGGCCCGCCGTCGCGCAGACCTGCGCGATCCCGGCGCCCATCGTGCCGGCACCGACGATCCCGACCTTCTCGGGCGGCTTCGGCTTGGCAGCGGCCGCGGGACCGGTCAGGCCCGTTCGCACGCGCGAACGCCGATCCGTCCCGGCCCGCCGCTCCACCATCTAGACGGTCTCGACCGCGACGGCGACCGCTTCGCCGCCGCCGAGACAGAGCGAGACGACCCCGCGACGCGTGCCGCGCGCGCGCAGCGCGTAGAGCAGCGTCACCAGGAGCCGGGCGCCTGATGCGCCGATGGGATGGCCGAGCGCGACGGCGCCGCCATTCACGTTGAAGCGGTCCGCGGCGATGCCGAGATCGCGGCGCACCGCCTCGATGCCGGAGAACGCTTCATTCACCTCGTAGAGGTCGACGTCGCCGACGCTCCAGCCGGCCTTGTCGAGGACGCGCGCGATCGCGCCGGACGGCGCCAGGAGGAACAGGTCGGGCTCGTGGGCGAACTGGGCCTGCGCGACGATCC
>DASYXA010000083.1:0-22413 GCA_035935465.1 Candidatus Limnocylindria bacterium
GAGCTCCGCGGCGGTACCGGCGAAGACGATGCTCCCCTTGTTCATGACGTAGAGGCGCTCGCCGACCCGGGTCGCGAGCGCGAGATTCTGCTCGACGAGGAGGATCGCGAGCCCGGCGCCACGGAGCGACCGCAGCGCCTCGCCGACGTCGGCGACGAGCTTCGGCGCGAGTCCCTCGGACGGCTCGTCGAGCAGGAGGACGCCGGGGTTCCGCATCAGGGCCCGCCCGATCGCGAGCATCTGCTGCTCGCCGCCCGAGAGCTCGTCGCCCCGATTGGCAAGGCGGCGCGCGAGCGGCGGAAAGAGCTCGAGGACGCGGCGCTCATCCCAGCCGCCGGCCACCGGACGCGCGGCGAGGAGGAGATTCTCGCGGACCGAGAGCTCCGCGAAGATCCGCCGGCCCTGCGGCACGAGCGCGACCCCCGCCCGCGCGATCCGGTGCGCGGGCCGCCCGGCGACCTCGATCGTCCCGACGCGCACACTGCCGGCGCGCGGCCGGATCAGTCCCATGATGGCCGCGATCGTCGTCGTCTTCCCAGCACCATTCCGACCGACCAATGACACCGCCTCGCCGTCGGCGACGTCCAGGTCGACACCCTGGAGCACGTGACTCTCGCCGTAGTACGCGTGAAGACCGCGGACCTCCAGGCGGCTCACGCCTCGACCGCCTTTCCGAGGTAGACGTCGTGGACCTGGCGGTCCCCGCGGATCTCGTCCGGCGTGCCCTCCGCGATCGCGCGGCCTTCGTGCAGCACGGTGATCCGGTCCGCGAGGCGGAACACGACGTCCATGTCGTGTTCGACGATCAAGACCGTGAGCGAGCGGTCGAGCGCGGCGATCAGGGCAGCGATCCGCTCCGTCTCGGCGGGCGACATGCCCGCCGTGGGCTCGTCCAGCAGCAGCACGGCGGGCCGCCTGGCCAGGGCGAGGGCGAGCTCGAGCTGGCGTCGCTCGCCGTGGGACAGCGCTCTCGCCGGCACGGATCGCCGGTCGGCCAGGCCGACCCGCTCCAGGACCGCCGCAGCCGCGGACCGCTCGGACGGCGCCGGCGACCGGAACGGCCGGAACGCACCGCCGAGCGACCCGATGGAGAGGAGCACGTTGTCGAGCGCGCTCAGCGGGTCGAACAGCTCGTTCCGCTGGTACATCCGCACGAGCCCGAGGCGCGCGCGCTGCCACGTCGTGAGTGAGCCGAGCGCCGTGTCGTCCAGGCGCATCGAGCCTCCGGTCGCGCGAAGCTCACCGGTGAGCACGTTGAACAATGTCGTCTTCCCCGCCCCGTTGGGTCCGATGACGGCTCGACGCTCGCCGGCCCGCACGCGGAGATCCACGCCGTCGAGCGCGCGGATCCCGCCGAAGTCGCGCCGTAGGTCGCGGATGTCGATCATGCGCGGACCACGCGACGCACGGCGCCGACGATGCCCTGCCGGGCGAACACGACGAACCCGATGAACACGATCCCAAGGACGCTCTGGGCCGGTAGCTCCGATGGCAGCACGCGCTCGATGAGGAGCACGACGGCCGCGCCGAGGATCGGGCCGACCAGCGTGCCCGCGCCGCCGATGAGCACCATGACGAATCCCGCGACCGAGGTGCCCAGCGCGACGTCGTTCGGCGAGACGAACCGGAACTCGTACGACGAGAGCGCACCGGCGACGCCCGCGAGCGCGCCGGCGAAGACGAACGCCGACAGCTTCAGCGCCCGCGTGTCGTAGCCGAGGGCCCGCATCCGCCGTTCGTTCTCGCGCACGCCGACGAGCGCCCGACCGTAGCTCGACGTGGTGACCCGCCACAGGAGCAGACCGACGAACAGGAAGACGACGCAGACGAGGACGTAGAGGTCGCTCGCCGCGGCGAAGTCGAGGCCGAACAGCACCGGCCGGTGGACGCTCGAGAACCCGTTCGAGCCGCCGGTGAGATCCGTGGCCTGGAAGGCGATGGCGAAGACCATCTGGGCGAGCGCCAGCGTCAGCATGAGGAAGAAGACGCCAAGGGCGCGCACCGCGAGGAACCCGATGACCAGCGCGAGGAGCGCCCCTCCGGCAACAGCGGCGCCGAGGCTCACGACGAGCTGGTCCGTGCCGAGCCGCTGCGCGGCGATCGCCGCGGCATAGGCGCCACCGCCGAAGAACGCCGCGTGGCCGAGCGAAGGCAGGCCGGCGTAGCCGACCAGCAGGTTGAGCGAGCTCGCGAAGATGGCGAAGATCAGGACCTGGCGGATGACGCCGGCCGCGAAGCGCGACGACTCCCAAGAGCCGGACCACTGCGGGAAGGTGACCAGCGCGGCCCACGCCACGAACACGATCGTGGCCCGGACGAGCATCGACCGGCTCATCGGCCGATGCGCACGCGGCCGAGCAACCCGGTGGGCCGGAACAGCAGGACGAGCGCCATGATCGCGAAGATCAGGGCGAGCGCGAACTGCGGGAACAGGACCTTGCCGAACGTGTCGGCCGGCCCGACGACGGCGCTTCCCGCGACGGCACCCGACAGCGAGCCGAGTCCGCCGACCACGACGACGATGAGCGAATAGATGAGCGCGTCAACATCCATCCCCGGCTGCAGCCCGAACACCGGAGCGGCCACGACGCCGGCGAGGCCCGCGAGGCCCGCGCCGATCGCGAACGTCAGGGTGAAGAGCCGGTCCGTGTCCACGCCGAGAGCGGACAGCATCTCCGCGTCCCCCACGCCCGCCCGGACGAGCGCACCGGCGCGGGTGCGCCGGTGCAGCACAGAGAGAAGGACTGCGAGGGCGGCGCCGAACGCGATGACGAACAGCCGGTAGGTCGGGTAGTCGCTGCCGGCGATCGGGATCGAGCGGTCGAGGCCGGCGGGGAGCGGCAGGGACCGGACGGTCGCGCCCCAGCCCCAGTCGTCGCGGAGCCGGATGAAGTCGGCGATCACGAGCGAGAGGCCGATCGTGACGAGAACCTGGTCCAGGTGCCTGCCGCGCAGGCGCCGGATCAGCAGCGGCTCGACGACGAGCCCGACGAGGGCGAGGACCAGCGGCGCGATGACCAGGGCCACCCAAAAGGAGCCGGTCGCCTGGGTCACCGATAGCGCGACGTACGCGCCCAGCATGTAGAACGCGCCGTGCGCGAGGTTGACCACGTCCATCATCCCGAAGATGAGCGACAGCCCCGCGGCAAGGATGAACAGCAAGGCGCCGAACGAAAGGCCGTTCAGCGCCTGCTGCAGCGCGTCTTCGAACGTCACGCGGAAATCACTTGCCCGGGTCGGTCACCCGGCCGATCTTGTCCGTGATGGTGTTCACCGTCTGCCCGCCCGACGTCTTCACCTCGCGCATGTAGATGTCCTGGATCGGGTTGTGGGTGTCCTTGTCGAACTCGAACGCGCCGCGCGGGCTGTTGAACTTCACCGCCTCGAGCGCCGCGATGAGCTTCTGCTTGTCCGACGTGTCGCCCTTGGTCGCCTGGAGTGCCTGGTCGAGGGCCTGCATGCCGTCCCAGGCCTCGACCGCGAATACGTCGGGCAGGCGGCCGTACTCCTTCTGATAGGCGTCCTTGAACGCCCTGTTCTCCGGGTTGTCGAGCTCGACGGCCCAGAACAGCGAGGTGATCGCGCCGTTCGCCAGGTCCTTGACCACTGCGAGGACGTCCTGCTCGGTGAGGAAGCCCGCGCCATTCATCCGGTAGCCCGCCGCCGGCAGACCGAGCTGGTTCCAGGCCTGGATGTACTTCACCGCGTCCGCTCCGGAGAAGAAGGAGTAGATGTCCTTCGTCGGCTGCGCTTTCAGCTGGGTCACGAACGGGACGTAATCCGCGCTGCCGAGGGGCGCCTTGAGCGATCCCGTGATCTTGCCGCCGTTCTTCGTGAAGCCGGTGGTGAAGTCCGCCTGCGACTCGGTCCCGAAGCCGTAATCCGCGACGAACGTGAAGACCTCCTTCACGCCCTTCTTGCCGGCCAGGTACTCGCCGATCGGCTCAGAGATCTGGTACGAGCTGAACGACGTGCGGAAGATGTACGGGCTCTTGCACGACGGCTTGCAATCGGTGGTCGTGCGCGTGAGCGCGTTCCCGCCCGCATTCGTGGCGATGTAGATCATCTTCGCGCTGTCGACCGCGTTCCGGATCGCGTACGCGATGGGCGTGGCCACGACGCCGAGCATCACGTCGACCTTGTCCTGGTCGATGAACTTCTGGGTCTTCGCAAGACCGACCTGCGGGTCGTTCGCCTCATCCTCGTAGATGACCGTGACCGGCCGGTTCGCGAGCTTGTTCCCCTTCAGCTTCAGGTAGAGGTCGGTGGACCGCTTCATCGAATTGCCGAGCTCCGCATAGACCTTCGTGAACGGAAGGAGCTGGCCGATCTTCAGTGCCGGCCCGGCTGTCGCCGCAGCCGCCGCGGTCGTCGCCGCCGCGGACGATGCCGCGTTCCCGCCGGTCGCCGCGGGAGCGCAGGCCGCTGCCAGGGCCGCCGCGGACGTCGACATGAGAAACGCCCGGCGCGAGAGCCGGTACCCCCGTTTGGCCGCACGATCGCTGCGCTCGCCCATTCCGAACCTCCCCGCGTGGCTCGCGGCGAACTCTAGCCGCCTCTCGGCCAGCTGGGCCGGTTTTCGCCTGTCAAGAGCCGGTGAACCGAGCCGGCCGCTTGCCGAGGAACGCACGCACGCCCTCCGCATAGTCGTTGGTCCGGCCGGCCCGATCCTGCAGGCCGGCCTCGGTCTCGAGGAACGAGCCGAGGTCCTGCTCCCACGACGCGTTCAGGCCCTCCTTGGTGAGCGCATATGCCTCCGTCGGGCCGTCGGCCACCGCGGTCGCGTACGCGCGCCACTCGCGCGCGAAGTCCTCGTCGCGCCAGACACGCGTCACGAGCCCGATCCGCAGCGCCTCGCTCGCATCGACCGGCTCGCCCGAGAGGACCAGGTCGAACGCGCGGCCCCACCCGACGATCCGCGGCAGGAAGTACGCGGCCCCGGCGTCGGGGACGAGGCCGACCCGACCCCACCCCGCGCGGAACGATGCGGTCGACGAGGCGACCCGCACGTCGCATGCGGCGACGAGGCCGAAGCCCGCGCCGGACGCGATCCCGTTGACGGCGGCGATGACCGGCTTGCGCATCGCGCGGATGGTTTTGATGACGGGGTGATAGCGCCGGCGCAGCTCGTCGCCGAGCCGGAGCTCCGCGCCTGTGTCGAGCGCAGCCGCGCGATCGCGCAGATCCTGCCCGGCGGAGAACGCGCGGCCCGCGCCGGTGATGACGACGGCTCGCGCGCTCGCGTCCGCGGCGACCTCCGTCAACGCCGCGGCGAGCGCTGCCGTGAGCGCCTCGTCGAACGCGTTCAGCACGTCGGCGCGATCGAGGGTCAGGATCGCGAGGGCGCCGTCGCGCTCGACGTGGAGGGTCACTTCCCCTTGAAGACGGCCTTCCGCTTGTTCACGAAGGCGTCGACGCCCTCCTTCTTGTCCTCGGTGGAGAAGAGGAGGTAGAACGCCTTGCGCTCGAACTCCAGGCCCGCGTCGAGGGTCGAGTTCCAGGCCAGGTCGATCGCCTCGGTCGCGAGGCGCACCGCGATCGGGGGCTTCTCGGCGATCGTGCGCGCGAGCGTCTTCGCGTCCTCAAGCCAGGTGGCGGCCGGGTACACCTGCGCGGCCAGACCGATGGCCTTCGCCTCGTCTGCCTTCACCCGCCGCCCGGTGAGGATGATCTCCATCGCGCGGTACTTGCCGATCGCGCGGGTGAGCCGCTGCGTGCCGCCCGCGCCGGGGATGATCCCGAGATTCACCTCGGGCTGGCCGAACTGCGCGGTCTCGCTCGCGACGATGATGTCGCAGGTCATGGCGAGCTCGCAGCCGCCACCCAGGCAGTAGCCGGACACGGCGGCGATGATCGGCTTGCGGATCCTGCGCACGCGCTCCCACTTCGACGTGAGGTCCTGCTCGAGCATGCTCGCCGGCGTGGCATCGACGAACGATTTCTTGATGTCGGCTCCCGCGGCGAACGCCTTGTCGCTCCCGGTGAGCACGATGCAGCGGATCTCGGGATCGTCGTCGAGCTGCTCGAGCGAGGCGACGAGCTCGTCCATGAGCTCTTCCGAGAGCGCGTTCAGCGCCTCGGGCCGGTCCAGCTGCACGGTCGCGATGGGCGCTTCACGACTGACCTTGATGGTGCTCATCGATCCTCCAGCACGTGCTCGATCGCGCGGGCGCCGATGCCGCAGAGTACCGGGTTCGTGTCCCGGTAATACGGCAGGATGATCAGCCCCACCGACAGCGCCCAGCCCTTCGCGCGCGCCCACGTCGCGTCGTCGACCTGCAGGGTCTCGCGAAAGATCGCCCGGGCCCCGCGATCGAGGTACAGCCACGCGGTCATCACGTCCGCCGCGGGATCGCCCACCGCGAGGGGGCCGAAGTCGATGACCGCCGCGAGCCGGCCGTCGCGGACCAGCAGGTTCACGGCGGTGAGATCGCCGTGCAGCCAGACCCCCGGCCGGTCCCAGGCCGGGGCCGCGAGCGCGGCCTCCCACGCCGCGGTCACGGCCGGCCCGTCGATGTCGCGTCGCAGCGTGGCGATCGCCGCGCGGACCGCGGCGTCGCGCGTGGCCAGCGGCACGCCGCGCGAGCTCGCTTCGCCCGCGCGCGGTCCGCCGGCGGGATCGATGCGCTGGAGCGCGGCGATGAATCGCGCGAGGTCGATCGCCGCCTGCCGCAGGTCGGCCACCGGCGCGGCGAGCGCGTCCTCGCCCGCGAGCCAGCGGTGCACGGCCCACGGCCACGGGTAGCCCGCTCCCGGCACGCCGAGGGCGAGCGGCTCCGGGATCGGGAGCGGCAGGTGCGGCGCGAGCCGCGGCAGCCAGCGATGCTCCTTCTCCACCTGCGCGACCGCCCAGCCGATCCGCGGCAGCCGCACGGCCAGGTCGTCGCCGAGCCGGAAGATCGCGTTGTCGGTGCCGGCCGACTCGACGCGCCGCAGCGGAAGGCCGGCCCACTGCGGGAGCTGCGCCGCGAGCAGGCGCCGGACGAGCGACGCGTCGATCCACGGCTCGCCGGCGTGCATCGCTAGTAGAGCTGGCCCTTCGGCGCGGGCTGGCACGTCGGGCAGAGGTCCACATCGTCGAGGCCCTTGCGCCTGCGGATCAGCGTCGTCCCGCAGCGCGGGCACGGCTCGCCGGCGTGCCCGCGCACCCGCATGTGCGCGCGCGGCTTTTCGCCGAGCTGGGACGGCATCGCCCCTGCGACCTCGGTCAGCCCCCTCGCGATCTCGCCGCGGAGCGCGGTGTAGAGGCGGTGGAGCTCGGCCGCCGTCAGCGAGCCGACGCGGCGCTTCGGATGGAGCTGCGCGGCCCAGAGGATCTCGTCGGCGTACGCGTTCCCGATCCCGCTCACGAACGTCTGATCCTGGAGGAGGTTGCGCACCTCGCTGCGCTTCGCCTTCGCGCGCTCGGCGAACTCCGCCTCGATCCAGCCGAGCGTGCCGGCATCGGGCCCGATGTCCGACAGCCCCGGTGCCTCGATGCCGACGTACACCTTCCCCATCCGCACGTCGTCGCGGTAGCGCAGCTCGGTCCCACCTTCGAACTCGAGGCGCAGGCGCGTGTCCTTCGTCGCCTTCGCACCGACGGGCTGGAGCGTGAAGATGCCGGCCAGCATCGGGTTCACGGTCAGCTCGAGGCCGTCGAAGCCGAACACGAGGAACTTCCCGTGATGCGCGACCGACCGCAGCGTTCGCCCGACCAGGAGCTCGTCCACCGGCGCGAGCGCCCGGAGCACGACCGGATCCCCGACCCGAACGGCGACCACCGTCTTCCCGACGAGCGCAGCCGCGATCCGCTCCTGCATGACCCGCAGCTCGGGCCACTCCGGCATGTGGTCAGTCCGCGACCGCGCTGAGCCAGCGCGGCTCGGGCAGATCGAATTGGCGCGCGGCCCACGCCAGCATCACTTTCAGCTGGCGGCGCTGCCAGGAGCGCAGTCGCGGTAGGCCGACGGACGGCGCGCGCCACGCGCGATCGGCAAAGTAGCCCGCGACGCCGGCGATGGATGCCTCGAGCGCGGTCGTGCGCAGCGGCAGCAGCAGGTCGTACTCCGCCACGAAGCGTTCGGGCTCCGGTCCACCCTCGGCGGTGATGGTCTGCGCGAACGCGACGACGTCCATCTCGTTCGGGCCGGCGCAGGCGAAGTTCCAGTCGAACAGCCGCAGCAGCTTGCCCTGTAGCCGGATGTTGTCCGAGCGAGTGTCCAAATGCATGATCGCGAACGGTGGGCGCAGCTTCAGGAGCAGCGCTGACCGCTCGCGCAGCACCGGCAGCGCGACATCGAGCCACTCCTCGGCCTCGTCCGCGCGACGCTTGGCCAGCGAGGCGGTGCCGCGGAGCTCACCGGTCGACGCCAACCGGTCCCAGAACGGCGCGAAGTCCTGGTGCTCGATGCGCGACAGCCAGCCCGGCAGTGGCTTGCCGTACGTCTTCGCGTGGAACGCGGCGTACGAGCGGGCGCACGCGATCGTCTTCTGCGCGCTCCACGGCGGCATCGTCTGCGGTCCGAGGTCCTCGAGCACGACGACGTGCCAGCCCTCCGCGATGGCGCCGCCGTAGTAGCGCGGGGCCCACGGTCGCAGGTAGGGGCCGAGCTCCCGGTAGATGCGCTCCTCTTCCTGGAGCTTCCAGAGCACGTGGCTGTCCTTCTCGAGCGGATAGGTGCCCTTCATGAAGACACGCCGGCCGTCCGCGAGCCGCATCCGGAACGTCGCCGACGGCGTGTACCCGCCATACACGCGCTCGGCGCGCGCGACCGGCGAGCCGAGCAGCTTCGCGACCTCGTCCTTGATCGCGCGGGGGACCGCCGACCAGGGCGGCTTGGCCTCAGCTCCGGTCCGCGACAACGGTCCGCAGCTGCTGCCAGGCTTCGCGCGCCTCTTCGACCGAGCCCTCGTCCTCGATGGTCGAGATGTCGCCGGGGTCCTTGTTCAGGATCACGGCCTTCAGGACGCGTCGCATGATCTTCCCGCTCCGGGTCTTGGGCAGCAGGTCGACGAAGTTGAGCTCGCCGATGACCGCGAGCGGCCCGAGCTCCTTGCGCACCGTCGCGAGCAGCTCGGCCTTCAGCGCGTCGGACGGCCGATGACCCTGCTTCAGCACGACGAACGCGGAGATGACCTGGCCGCGCAGCTCGTCGGGCCGTCCGGTCACACCCGCCTCCGCGACCGCGGGATTGCGGAGGAACGCGGTCTCCACCTCGATCGTGCCGATGCGGTGATCCGCGATCTTGATGATCTCGTCGGCCCGGCCGCTGAACCACACGTAGCCATCCGTGTCGATCGACGTCGCGTCGCCGGTGAAGTACACGCGCTGCCCGGGGACCTTGTCCCAATAGTCCGTCGCGTAGCGCTCGGGCTCGGCCCAGAGGCGAGCGGTCAATCCGGGGAACGGCCGGGTGATGACGAAGATGCCCTTCTCGTCGGGGCCGCACGGGCCGCCCTCCGGCGTCAGGACCTTCGCCTCGATGCCCGCGAGCGGCACGCCGCCCGAGCCCGGCTTGATCGGCAGGAGCGCGATGCCGTACGGGTTGCCGACGATCGGACCGCCGGTCTCGGTCTGCCAGTAGTGGTCGATCACCGGGATGCGGTCGCCGAGGGCCTCCTTCTGGAACCACTCCCAGGCCGGCGCGTTCAGCACCTCGCCGGCGCAGAACGCCCGCTCGAGCGACGTCAGGTCGTGCTGCTTCGGCGGCTCGTTGCCGTAGCGCATGAGGAGCCGGACCGCCGTCGGAGAGGTGAACACGCCGGTCACCCGGTGGCGCTCGACGATCTTGTAGAACGTCTCGGCGTCGGGGTGATCGAGCGCGCCCTCGTACGCGATCGTCGTGCAGCCCACGAGGAGCGGGCCGAACACGATGTAGCTGTGGCCGACGACCCAGCCGATGTCCGAGGTCGACCACCACACGTCGCTCGGCTTCAGGCCGAACATCCACTTCGCCATCGAGTACACGTAGACCTGGTAGCCGCCGTGGGTGTGCACCGCGAGCTTCGGCTTCGCCGTCGTGCCGCTGGTCGCGAGGATGTACGCGGGCTCGTTCGCTTCGAGCTCGACGTGCGCGTCGTCCTGGCCGGCGGCACCGGCGAGGAACTCGGGCCACTCGATGTCGCGGCCGGTCGTCCACGGGATCTCGGTCGTCGTGCGGCGGAGGACCACGACCCGCTTCACGGTCTCCGCGGACGCGACCGCATCGTCGACGATCCCCTTGAGCGGGACGTCCTTCCCCTTGCGGTAGGTCACGTCGGTGGCGAAGAGCGCCTTCGCGCCGGCCAGCCGCACGCGCTCGCCGAGCGCGCCCGATCCGAACCCCGCGAAGATCACGATGATCACCGCGCCGATGCGGATCGCGCCGAGCATGAGCGCGATCGCCTCGGCCGAGGTCGGCATGTAGATCGCGATCCGGTCGCCCTTCCCGATCCCGAGGCCACGGAGCGCGGCGGAGATCCGCTTCGTATCGGCGAGGAGCTCCGCGTACGTGAAGGTCCGCGTCTCGCCGCGCTCGTTCTCGGTGATCAGCGCCGTCGCGGACCCGCGCCCCGAGGCGACGTGGTGGTCGAGGCAGTTGTACGCGAGGTTCGAGCGGCCGCCGCGGTACCAGCGGAACGCCGGCCCGGCTTCGCCGCTCAGGGACCCCTGCCCCTGCCAGTCCAGGACCCGGTCCCACTTCTTCGACCAGCGCAGCTCCTCGGCGGCGCGGCCCCAGAAGCCATCGGGGTCGTCGGTCGCCTCCTTGCGCCAGGCCGTGACCGTCGCCTGCGCATCCATCTATCTATCCGAGCTCCCGCAGCTTGTAGCGCTGGATCTTCCCCGCGGCGTTCTTCGGCAGCTCCTTCGGGAAGACGATCCAGCGCGGATATTTGTGCGGCATGATCCGGCCCTTCACGAACGCCTTGAGCTCGTCGGCGAGGCCGTCGCCCGCGGCCGTGCCGTCCTTGAGGACCACGTAGGCCTTCGGCTTCACCAGCTCGTCCTTGTCCTTGGCCCCGACGACCGCGGCCTCGAGGACGGCCGGGTGACCCATGAGCGCGGCCTCGACCTCGGCCGGGGACACCCACTGCCCCGAGACCTTCAGCATGTCGTCGCTGCGGCCTTCGTAGGTGAAGTAGCCGTCCGCATCGAGGTGGTACCTGTCGCCGGTGACGGTCCACTCGCCGCGGAAGGTCGCTTTCGACCGCTCGTGCTGGTTCCAGTAGTACGCGCAGCACGAGTCGCCGCTGACCCAGAGGTGGCCGGACGCGCCCACCGGCAGCTCGTTCCCGGCGTCGTCGACGATCTTCGCCTTGTAGCCGGGGACGACCGTGCCGCTCGTCCCACCGCGCGCGCTGCCCGGCACGTTGGAGATGAACACGTGCATCATCTCGGTCGATCCGATCCCGTCAACGAGCTCGATACCGAACCGCTTCTTCCAGGCGTCGAAGATCGGCATCGGGAGCGCCTCGCCCGCGGAGAACGCGAAGCGCAGGGACGACAGGTCGTAGCGGAACCCGGCCTCCGGATACGCGAGCAGCGCCGCGTAGAACGTGGGCGCGCTGTACAGGACGGTCGGCCGTTCGCTCGTGACGAGTCCGTACACGAGATCGGGCGTCGCGCGCTCCGGCTTGTACACGGCGGACGCTCCCGCATAGAACGGCGTGAACACCCCGTTCCCGAGGCCGTACGCGTGGAAGAGCGGCGAGACCGTGAAGTAGCGGTCCGCTTCGGTGGTCCGCAGGACCTTCGCGCCGAACGTCTCGCAGGAATACAGCATGTCGTGCTGCAGATGGACGGCACCCTTCGGGAAGCCGGTCGTGCCCGAGCTGTAGAGCCAGAAGCACGCGTCGTCCCGCGTCGTGTCGGCGGGATCGAGCTCGTCGTCCGCGGCCGTCAGCGCGTCGTCGAACGACAGCACGCCCTGCTGCCCGGGTGAGCCCACGACGAGCACGTGCCGCAGGCGCGGCAGCTCGGGCCGGACCTCCAGGACCTTCGGCAGCAACGGCGCCGAGACGATGGCGGCCACGGCGCGGGTGTCCTCGAGGATGTACCGCAGGTCGCGCGGCGGAAGCAGCGTGTTGGTCGGGACCGGTATCGCGCCGATCTTGATCGCGCCGAAGAACGCGTAGACGAACGCAGGCGAGTCGACGATCTGCAGGACGATCCGCTGCTCCATCTGCACGCCGAGATCTCTGAGGGCGTTGCCCGCCCGATCCACGTTCGCCGCGAGCTCGCCGTACGTGACCGACGCGCCCTGGCAGCGGATCGCGACGCGGTCGGCGCGGACGCCGCGGTGCGCGTCGACAAAGGTCTCGGCGGCGTTGTAGCGCCGGCCCGGCTCCACGCGCGGATCATGCCACGATCACCGGCCGTCCTCGCGGTCGGGCCGCAGCGTCGCGAGCCTCCGCGCCACGGCGTCCTCGCCGACCGTGAGCGAGCGCCCATCCCACAGGGCCGGCGTGGGCGCCGATCCGAGCCGCGGGTCGTCCCGGGCGTCGGTGTCGGCGTTCTGGAAGTCGATCCGCGGCTTGAGACCGAGATCGACGACGCGCAGCCGGATGCGGGCGCTCTCCGGTTCGGCGATGCGATGGAACAGCGTGTAATCCGAGTCTGACCGGCTCACGGCTTCGCGGTGCGCGGCCGCGGACCGTATCCGAGCTGGTCGATCCACGCTCGGGTCGAGCCGGTGACGACCGGCCGGCGGATCCCGAGGTCAGCCGACCGCGCGACGCCCGAAAGGAAGGTCGCCGTCCGCAGCTCGAGGGTGAACTGGGCGATCCAGCGATCCACCGCGTCCGCGCCATCGAGGGCCGCCTGCAGCAGCGGCCGCCCGACACCGACCGCCGTCGCGCCGAGGGCCAGAGCCTTCGCCGCGTCGAGACCGCCGCGCACCCCGCCGGTCGCGATGACCGGCAGCCCCGAGCGCACGCTCCCCGCGACGGCGACGGCGCTCGGCAGGCCCCAGTCCCTGAAGACCTGGCCGAGCCGAGCGCGTTCGAGATCGCCGCGGTCCTCCGCTCGCAGTGCCTCGATCGCGGCGAACGACGTGCCGCCCACGCCACCGACGTCGACCGCCCTGATCCCGAGAGCCTTGAGCCGCGTCGCGACCGCGCCGCTGACCCCTGCCCCGGTCTCCTTCGCGATGACCGGGACGGAGCTCTGGCGCACGAGCCGGCGGATCGCGGCCTCGACGCCGGAGGCGCGCGTCTGTCCTTCGGGCTGCACCGACTCTTCGAGGTAGTTGAGATGGAGCGCGATCGCATTGGCGCCGACCATCTCGATGAGCGCGCGGATGTCCTTCGCCCCGAGCGGCGCGCCGTCATCCTGCGCCACGAGCTGGGACACGCCGACGTTCGCGATCACGAATGCCTTCGGCGCGCGCTCGCGCACCACGGCGTACGTGCGCCGGAGGCTCGGATCGCGAAGGGCGGCACGCTGGCTGCCGACGCCCATCCCGAGCCCGTGGCGCGCCGCGGCATCGGCGAGCGTCGCGTTCACCCGCTCGGCTCCCGAATGGCCGCCGGTCATGCCCGCGATCACGAGCGGGAGCGCGAGCACGTGGCCCAGAAGGCGCGCCGAGAGGTCGATCCGGTCGGCGTCGGTCACCGGCAGCGCGTCGTGGACCAGGTGCACGTCGTCCCAGCCCGGGGCCCGCCGGGTCTCGACATCCTCTTCGGCGGCGATGCGGAGGTGCTCGGCCTTGCGACGCTCGATAGCGGCCCGGTCGCCGGACGGCCTAGTCGAAGACGCCATCGCCCCCGAGTGTGCGCCGTTCGTCGACCGAGAGGCCGAGGATCTCGCCGAAGACGTGGTCGTTGTCAGCGCCGACCGTCGGACCGGGCCGCTCCTGCCGGCTCGGCGTGCCGGACAGCCGGAACGGCGGCGCCATGACGTGCATCGGGCCGATCGCCGGGTGGATCACCGCGGGCCACATCCCGCGGTGCACGAGCTGCGGGTCGCTGAACAGCTCCGAGATCGAGAGCACCGGCGCCGCGCGTACGCCGGCCGCGCGGAGGAGCGCAACGACCGCGTCGCGCTCGCGCGTCGCGGTCCATTCCCCGATGACCGCGTCGAGACCGGCGCGCGCAGCGCGCCGGCCGGCCGCGGTGGCGGGCCCGGCGATGCCGCTGAGCGTCACCAGGGCGCGCCACTCCGGGTCGCTCCACACGCTGAGGGCGACCCATCGGTCGGATCCGGCACAGGGGTACACGCCGTGGGGCGCGGCGACGGCGTCGGCATTCCCGGCACGCCCGGGGATGCGTCCGTTCGCCGCGAACTCGAGGATCGTCGGCGTCAGGAACTGGAGCCCGGCCTCGTACTGCGAGAGGTCGATCGTGCAGCCGATCCCCGTGCGCTTCCGCCGCTCGAGCGCGGCGAGGACGGCGATCGCGCCGTACCCGACGGCGATGTAGTCGATGTACGGCCCGTACAGGAGCACGGGGGTCGAGTCCGGCTCTCCGAGGAGCTGCACGAATCCGGCGAGCGCGCTCAGCTGGCTGCCATACCCCGGATGGAACGCGTGCGGCCCGGTCTGGCCCTGGTTGCAGCTCGAGAGGACGATGAGCTCCGGGTGCACCGCGCGCAACGTGTCCGCGCCGAGCCCGAGCCGGGCGACGGTGCCGGGTGTGAAGCTCTCGACGAACACGTCGGCGGTTCCGATGAGCGCCCGCGCGAGGTCGACGCCCTTCGGATGCTTCAGATTGAGCGTCGCGCTGCGCTTGCCGTCGTTGTAGAACGCGAACATCCCGGCACGATCGGGATCGACGATCCCGTCCTTGAACGGCGGGTAGGTCGTTCGGAAGACATCCGCCGCGAGGCGGCTCTCGACCCGGATCACCTCGGCGCCGAAGTTGGCGAGGTACTTGCCGACGAGCGGCCCCGCCGCTGCGAACCCCATCTCGACCACCCGAACGCCGGCGAGCGCGCCCGCGCGGGCCGGCACCGCCGGGCGCGTCGCGATCTCGGTCATACGGTTCCCGCCGCGCGGAGCCGCGCCAGCTCGTCCTCGGTGACCCCGATCTCGCCGTAGACCGCGGCGTTGTGCTCGCCGACCTTCGGCGCGCGGCGTCGGACCGCCGGCCGCTCGCCGTCGAAGAGCGCGAACCCGCCGGGGAACGGCAGCGCCGGCAGGCCCTCGCCCGGCGCGAGCGAACGCCAGAAGTCGCGGGCCGCAAGCTGCGGGTCGGCAAGCGGATCGGACGCGTCGCCGACGGGATAGCCCAGCATCTTCCGCTGCACGACGCCGTTGAAGAACTCGGTCTTCGTGAGCGAGCGCAGGAAGGGCGCGATCTCCGCCTCGAGCTCATCGACCTGGGCCTGGGTCAACCGCGAGTTGTCGAACCGGTCCCAATCGATCGCGCCGAGCGCGGGCGGCGCCGCGCCACGCTCCGCCATCCACTCGACCAGCATCCGCCCGGTGTGCCGGCCGATCGGACCGCCCTGGATCGCGAAGCTGACGAACCCGCCGGCGCACTCCCAGAGGTTGCGGAAGCGCGAGCCGACGTTGCTGCGGCCGAGCAGGAACGGCCCGGTCCGGCCGTGCTCCTCGCCGGCGATGTCCCACCAGACCGGCGCCGGCGGATGCACCGTCGCCATCGCCGCCTGCGCCGACACGTCGACGCGCTGCGGCGACGACGCCTGCAGGGCGACGAGCGCGCCGAGCGCTCCATACATCCCGCTCCAATACGGCGACTGCGGCTGTGCGGTACGCACGGGAGCCCGCCCCTCCTCGCCCGCGAGCCACAGGCTCCCGCTCGCGGCGGTGACCTCGAGGTCGGATCCGGGGACGGCCGCGAGCGGCCCATCCTGCCCGTAGGGCGTGATCGACACGACGATCGCGTCACGCAGGGAGTCCTCGAGGCCGAGCGCACGCAGCCGGCCGGGGGCGAAGGACTCGACCACGATCGGCGCGGACGTCGCGAGCCGCGCGAAGAGCGCGCGGCCCTCGGTCGAGCCGAGATCGCAGGTGATGCCGCGCTTGTTCACGTTCGCCGCGAGCCACGGGATCGACCGCTCGCTGTTCTCGACGTCCCCGAGGAACGGCGGCCGCATCCGATCGGCCTCGCCGCCGGGCGGCTCGAGCTTCACGACGTCCGCGCCGAGATCGGCGAGGATGCGCCCGCACACCGCGCCCTCGAGGCCCGCGAGGTCCAGGACCCGGCAGCCGCCGAGGAGCGACGCCTGCTGCGTGGCTTCGGTCCTAGCGGCCGTACCGGGAAAGGGTCTCGACCCAGCCGTGCATGATCGCCTTCGCGCTCGCGATCTCCGAGTCGTCGAACCACTTCTTCGGGTCGACCCGGTCGATCGGATACACCGGCCGCATGAAGTCGTTCTCGTAGCCGTACGGCATCGTCGCGTCGATGGCCATGCCGCCTTCGAAGCGGGTGTTCATGCCGGTCCACTGCTTGTCACCGGCGGTGAGCCGCTCCTCGGGGATGAACGTCTGACCGACGCCGCCGAACAGCGGGTTGAGGATGTCGGTCCGCGGGTTCACCCGCGTCGTGAGGCACCAGATGATCTCGTCCATGTTGTAGATGTCGATGTCGGAGTCGACCGCGATCGCGAGCCGCATGCCCTGACTGCAGGACATCGCCGCGACCAGGAAGTTGCGGGCCCAGCCGTCCTCCCACTTGTTGCGCTTCTTGAGCTGGATGATGCAGCCGCCCCAGTCGGTCATCGGGTACGGGATGTTCACGTCCTGCACGATCCCGGGCTGGAGCCGCTCGCAGAGCTCGTAGATCGCTGACTCGCGGACGGTCGTGTCGATGTTGTGGCAGTCGAGCATGTGCACGCCGAGCGGGAAGATCACCGGCTTCGACGCGCGCCTGCGCATGGTGATCGCCTTCACGTGGAAGGTCGGCGCGCGATACGCCTTGCCCATGTAGCCGGCCCACTCCGGGTGGAAGTGGAACCGGCCCTGGGTGTCGGCCTTCTCGGACTCCGCCGTCTCGTAGCGCTTGTCCTGCGGGTAGAACTCGCCCTCGAGGACGTACTCCGCGTCGGCGAGCGTGTACGCGTCGATCGTGCGGCACTTCACGTAGCGCATCGGGAAGCCCTGCACCGCGCCTGCCGCACCGAGCTCGTCGCCCCCCCGCGGGAGGACCGCGTAGTCGAAGCCGCCGCCCGCGAGCAGCGTGGCCGCGACGGGGACGCCGAAGGCCATTGTGAACGGCACCGGCTTCGGGTCCCGGTAGTGCTCGGTCATGATCTGCCACATGTGGCCGCCCGGGGCCGGCTGGAAGGTGCCGATGTTGCCCCAGCGGAAGTTCATCCGGTTGTAGCCGATGTGGCTGCCGCCGTGGAAGTAGTCGCCGATGACGACGCTGTTGCCGGAGCCGATGGTGATCTCCGACTCGAGCACCGTGTGCCGGATCGCCATGAGCCACTTGTTCACCTCGAGGTCGTCGGTGATGACCTCTTCCTGGACCGGGGCCTGGTCCTGCGAGATGATCTCGGCCGGGATCGGGTGCGTGAGCGCATGCGCGAGCTTCGCGGTGCGGTCCTTCCCGTCCGTCCAGCCGAAGTAGCGGTTGACGATGTCCATGTTCGCGAAGAGATTCGTGATCGCGCGCGCGTGCGGGTAGCCCTTCACGTTGTTGAAGAGCACCGGGTAGCTGCCATCGAAGTGCTTCTGTACGCCGGTGAGCTCGAGGTCTCCGTCGACCTCGACGTCCGTCTCGAGGAGGAGGCCCTCGCGGCGGAGCCACTCGATCGTCGCCGGGAGCGAGCGGATGTCGTCCTTGGTGGCAGCGGGGCCGGAGAGGTCTGCGGCGATGCGGTTCTTCGGGCGGCGGGACTTCGTCTCGACGGCCATCAGGGCTCCTCCTATGGTCGGGTGGTCCGGTCTGCAGGGCAGTTCCGAGAATATAATGGTTAGACCATTCGCGCGCTACGCTGGAACGAAGCCACAGCGTGAGCGGACGCGGCCGCTGGCCGCGGTGAGGGCCATGGAATACCGCGACCTGCGCGACTGGATCGAGCGCGTGCGCGACCAGGGCGAGCTGCGCGACGTGCGCGGCGCGACCTGGGAAGAGGACATCGGCCGGGTGACCGAGATGCTGCACCACACCGACGACTCGCCGGCCGTGCTGTTCGATGACATCCCCGGCTATCCGACGGGATTCCGCATCCTGGCGAACGCGAACGCGACGCGGAAGCGCCTCGCGCTCACGCTCGGGCTGCCCGTGGACATCGAGCGCCGGCCGCTCATGGACGCGTTCCTCGAGCTGACCGAGCAAGGCCGCGCGCTCGCGCCGCGCGTCGTGACGGACGGACCGGTCATGGAGAACGTGTTGCGCGGTGCCGACGTGGACGTGCTCAAGTTCCCGTCGCCGCAGTGGCACCCGCTCGACGGGGGCCGCTACCTCGGAACGGGCGTCGTCGACATCCTGAAGGACCCCGACTCCGACTGGGTGAACCTCGGGACGTATCGCGTGATGGTCCACGACAGCAAGCGCGTGGGTGTCTACATCTCGCCCGGCAAGCACGGCCGCCAGTTCCGTGACGCGTACTTCAAGCGCAAGGAGCCGTGCCCGATCCTGGTCGTCTGCGGCGTCGATCCGCTGCTGTTCATCGCCTCGACGCTCGAGGTGCCACAGGGCACGAGCGAGTACGACTGGACCGGCGGGATCCGCGGCGAGCCGTACGAGGTCATCACCGAGCCGGTCACCGGGCTCCCGATGCCCGCGTCGGCGGAGATCGTGCTCGCCGGCTTCCTCCATCACGACAACAAGCTGCCCGAAGGACCGTTCGGCGAATGGACCGGCTACTACGCATCGGGCGAGCGGGCCGAGCCGGTGCTCGAGGTCGAGGCCATCTACCACCGCAACGACCCGATCATCCTCGGCGTCCCGCCGAACAAGCCGCCCTACGAGCCGCACCGCTACCGCGAGTACCTGCGCTCGGCGCTCCTGCTCCGCGAGCTGAAGGCCGCCGGCGTGCCCGGCGTCGTCGACGCGCACTGCTTCGGCGTCGGCGGCTGCCGGCTGCTCAACGCGGTGTCGATCGAGCAGCGCTACGCCGGACACGCCCGGCAGGCTGGCCACGTCGCGGCGATGTGCCGGGTCGGTGCCTACCTCGGGCGCATCGTGATCGTCGTGGATGAGGACATCGATGTGACCGACCTCAACGACGTCATGTGGGCCGTCGTCACGCGCTCGGATCCGGAGCGCTCGCTCGACATCATCCATCGCGCGTGGTCCGGCCCGCTCGACCCCGCGATCGCGCCGGACCTCAAGGGCCACAACTCGCGCCTGATCATCGACGCGACGCGGCCGTGGGAGTGGCGCGACCAGTTCCCGGTCGCGATCGGCCCGGACGCCGAGACGAAGCGCGAGACCCGGAAGAAATGGGGCCATCTCCTCGCGCCGCAGCCGGTACCGCACAAGGTCCACCGGCCATGAGCGGCTCTCCGGGGCGAAGCGGCGAGCTGGAGCGGGAGCCGCGGTTCCTCGTCGATCCGTACAAGGAGTGGGCCGCGAAGGAGGGGATCCCGGTCCACGAGGGCTTCGGCCTCGACCTGCTGGAGCTCGACCTCGCGCCGTGGGCGCGCCTGGAGGCGCAGGGCGCGTTCGCGCACCTCACCGGCCGCGGGGACTTCGTCGACATGCAGGTCATCGAGGTCGCACCCGGTGGCAAGACCGCGCCGCAGCGGCATCTCTACGAATCGGTCGTGTACGTCCTGGCCGGACGCGGCAGCACGAGCGTCGAGGCGCCGTCCGGCGAGCGCCACTCGTTCGAGTGGCAGACCGGCAGCCTGTTCGCGATCCCCCTGAACGGCTCGTACCGCCACTACAACGGCAGCGGGACGGAGCCCGCCCGGATCGTCGCGGTCACCGACCTGCCGCTCATCCTCAACGTGTTCCGCGACGAGCAGTTCATCTGGAACAACCCCAGGGCGTTCCCGGATCGCTTCGGCGAGGCGAAGCAGTTCAGGGGCGACGGCACGTTCCTGCCGATGCGGCCGGGCCGGCACATGTGGGAGACGAACTTCGTGCCCGACCTGCGCACGTTCGAATTGAACGAGTGGAAGGCCCGCGGCGCCGGAGGAAGCAACATCATGTTCGTGCTCGCGGACGGCACGATGCACGCGCACATGTCCGAGATGCCGGTGGGCACGTACAAGAAGGGCCATCGGCACGGCGCCGACTTCCATGTGTTCGCCGTCACCGGCCAGGGCTACAGCCTGTACTGGTGGGAGGGCGAGTCGGAGCTGCGGCGATTCGACTGGAAGCACGGCTGCGTGTTCGCGCCGGCCGACCGGCTCTTCCACCAGCACTTCAACGTGTCGCCCGAGCCGGCGCGCTACCTCGCTGTCGCGTTCGGCGGCCTGCGGTACCCGACGCTGGCCGACAAGCGCGCGACGTTCATGGGCATGGACGTGAGCGTCAAGGAGGGCGGGCGCCAGATCGAGTACGAGGACGAGGACCCCCGCATCCGCCGGATCTACGAGGACGAGCTGCGCTCGCGCGGCCTCCGTTCGGGTATGGACGCGGTCTTCCCCACGCACGGCGTCCGTTGAATGGGGCCCGACCGGGGCCGGCCGGACGAGCGCACAACGATGAAGCCATGGATCCGGCGGCGCTTGCGGGCGACCGCGAAGAGGGACAGCCCGACGACGTCGTGCTCCGGACCGTCGGCATCGATATCGGCTCGACGACCAGCCACGCGATGTTCGCGAAGCTCCGGCTCCAGCGGCTGGCCGACTCGCTGTCGAGCCGCTACGTCGTCGTCGAGCGCGAGGTCCTGCACCGCTCGCCCATCGTCCCGACCCCGTACCGTTCGGCCGAGGCCATCGACGCCGCGGTGCTGGCACGACACATCGCGGGCTGGTACGCCGACGCCGGGCTCGCGCGCGAGGACGTGGACACCGGTGCGGTCATCCTCACCGGAGCGGCCCTCGAGCGCCGGAACGCGCGGGAGCTCGATGAGCTGTTCGCCGGCGAGGGCGGCACGTTCGTCTGCGCGACGGCCGGCCACGCGCTCGAGGCCACGCTGGCGGCCCACGGGTCGGGCAGCGTCGCGCGGTCGCGCCGCGATCGCGAGACGATCCTCCACGTCGACATCGGCGGCGGGACGACGAAGCTCGCGCGCATCGAAGACGGCGCGATCGTCGCGACGAGCGCGATCGGCGTCGGCGCCCGCTCGCGCCACGCCGGCCGCGATCCCGAGGAACGGCGCCGCGTGGCCGGCGAGCTCGCCGACGCGATCGTCGCGGCGATCCGCGGCGCGCCCGTCGCGCCCGCGCTGCAGCTCCTCGCGCCGCTCGCGCGCTCGTCCGCGCCCAGGCGCATCACGCTCTCCGGCGGCGTCTCCGAGTATCTCTCCGGCCGCGAGCGCGCGGACCACGACGACCTCGGGCGCGAGCTCGCCGATGCGCTCGGCGCGCGGCGCGCCAAGCTGCCCGCGCCGCTGGAGGCGGTCGCCGACGGCATCCGTGCGACGGTCATCGGCGCCGCGCAGTTCACGGTGCAGGTATCCGGCAGCACGATCGGCGTCGGCGCGGCGCTGCCGCTGCGGAACGTCCCGGTCGTCCCGCTCGGAGCCGCGGCGGCGGGCAGTGGCGCGCTCGCGCTCGCGGTCAAATGGAGCGGCGAGCCCGATCATGCCCGCATCCGCGCGCTCGCCGAGCGTGTCGCGGGAGCGACGGACCGCCGGCCGCTCGTGGTGGCGGTCGATGGCGACATCGCCGCGACGCTCGGCGCCGTACTGCGGGAGGAGCTCGGCTTCCAGGGGGAGCTCATCGCCCTCGACGGCCTGGACCTCGGGGACCTCGACTACATCGACATCGGCCTGCCGCGGCCACCGAGCGGCGTGGTGCCGGTCATCGTGAAGTCGCTCGTCTTCCCGACCGGCTAACGCTGCGCGGCGCGCCGTGTCGGACGGATCGCCGGAGTGAGCGCCGAACGGCCCTTCGCGCTCGAGAGGGCGACCGCGAAGTAGAGGACGAGGCTCCCGCCCGCGAGCAGCTGGAACATGACCGGTATCCCGAACGCCGCCGCGAGCACGCCGCCGGCCGCCGGGCCGATGATCGCGCCGAGGTCGAGCCCGGCGTTGTAGACGCCCGACGCGAGCCCGATGTCGCGGCCCTCCGCTCGCAGCTCCGCGACGGTCGCCGCGCTGGTCACGCGCAGGATCCCGCGGCAGAGGCCCGCGGCGAGGAACACCACGACCAGGGCCGGGCCGGCGACCGTCACCGGCACGAGCGGGATCACGAACGTGGTCGCCGCGAACGCGAGGACGGCCCAGAAGTTGATCGCGCGGTAGTCCAGGAACCGGAAGACGGCGCCGGCGAAGAACCGGATCACCGTCGCCGACGCGGACTTCGAGGCCTTCAGGGCGCCGACGAACGCCACGGGCAGACCGATCGCGGTGCCGTACAACGGGAAGAACGTGTCGGTGCTGTCCGAGAGGACATTCAGGAACAGGACGATCGTGAACGCGAGCCA
>DASYXA010000084.1:0-7186 GCA_035935465.1 Candidatus Limnocylindria bacterium
AGCGAGAAGCCGTTCGTGTGCAGACCGTTCGACGGAAGGCCGACGAGCACGTCGCCCTCGCGCACGGAGGCCGGATCGAGGATCCGGTCGCGCGCGACGCCGCCGACCAGGAACCCGGCGAGGTCGTACGCGCCGTCGGCGTACATCCCCGGCATCTCGGCCGTCTCGCCGCCGAGCAGCGCGCAGCCTTGGGCCCGGCAGGCGTCGGCCATCGCGCCCACGACCCGGGAGAAGATCTCGGGGTCGAGCCTGCCGGTGGAGAAGTAGTCGAGGAAGAACAGCGGCTCGGCGCCCATCGCGAGCGCGTCGTTGACGCAGTGATGCACGAGATCGGTGCCGACACCCTCGTGCCGGTCGAGCAGCCGCGCGAGCTCGAGCTTCGTGCCCACGCCGTCGGTCGTCGCGACGAGGACGGTGTCGGCGCCGGTCAGCCGGAACAGCCCGCCGAACGCGCCGATGTCCCCGATGACCTCAGGCCGCTTCGTGGCTTTGACCTTGAGGCGGATCCGCGCGAGCGCGTCCTCGGCCCGCGAGATATCCACGCCCGCGTCCTGGTATCTCATCCGGGAAACACCCCGAGGTTCTCGCGCGTGGCAGCGTCGCGCAGCTCCGAGTCGTAGCTCGCGAGCACCACCGGTGCTGCGCTCACGGCCGCGAGCCGGAGGGCGCCGGCGAGATGAACGGCGTCCATGCCGCGAAGCGCATGCCGCTCCGCGACGTCGCCTGCGGTCGATGCGACGACCTCGTCCAGCTCGACGACCGCGAATCCAGCCAGCCACGTGGCCAGGTCAGCACGCAGCAGCCGAGCGTGCCGGGCATCGATCAGCCGGGCCACGAGCCGACGCCCGATGAACGACCTCGACTCGATCTCGAGCAGGCGCGCGGCCGCGAGGGTGTCGGCGTCGCGTGCCGCTGCGAGCACCTCCGGCGATCCGGCCTCCCGGATCAGCAGCTTCACGAAGGCGCTCGTATCGAAGAACAAGATCAACCACGATCCTCGATCACCAGCTGCGCAGCCGACTTCGGACCGTGGAGCCGCACGCGTGGCGCGCGAGGCTTCGGACCGGTGGACGGCCACCTGACCCGGCCCTCCGCGACGAGCCGGTCGATGCCGATCGGCACGCCCGCCGGCACGAGCCGCGCGACCGCGGCCCCGTGTTCGGTGACGGTCAGGCTCTCGCCGTTCTTGACCCGGTCGAGATACTCGCTCATGGACTCCCTGAGCTCGCGGATCCCGACGTCAGCGTTGTCCGATCGGCGGGCACGAACGGTGGCCCGCAGCTTCTCGACGCGGGACGAGATGCGGGACCTGATGACCGGATCGGTCACGTGCCCGCGTGCGTCGAGGCGTCCGCTCTCATGGAGCCGGTAGTGCTCCAGCGCGACGGCTGGGAACCGACCGCAGATCGAGCACGGCCGGTATCGCAGGTGGAAGTTGCGTGAATCGGCGAGCCGTTCAGGGGTCACGTCGAGCTTGGGGTGCGCCCGGCGCGCTTCGGGGAGCGTCACGATCTCGCTTTTTCCGCCGTACCGCCGGTAGAGCGCTTCCGCCCGGGCCTTTTCGGCGGAAAGCGCTCGCGGGTCCGCCCGGCGCGCGTTCACCTGCGTCGTCCGCATTCGCCCACCTCGCTCAACAGCCGGCACGCGCTCTTCCTACATACCATATTGATTGTGTACCTATTCGTCAAGAGACCTCGAGCACGTCCTTGGTGAGCTCGAGCTGCACCGGGACGAGGTAGTCGCCGGTGAAGCACGCGGTGCAGAGCTGCTCGCGCGTCGCGCCGGTCGCGCGGATCATCCCCTCGAGCGAGAGGTAGCCGAGCGAATCCGCGCCGACGTGCGCACGGGTCGCGGCCACGTCCATCCGCGAGGCGATGAGCTCGTCGCGGCGGGCCATGTCGACGCCGAAGAAGCACTGGTGGCGGATCGGGGGCGAGCACACCCGGAGATGCACCTCGCGCGCGCCGTGCCGCTTGAGGAGCTGCACGATCGGCCCGCTCGTCGAGCCGCGGACGATCGAGTCGTCGACGACCACGACGCGCTTGCCGTCGAGCACGTCGCGCAGCGCGTTGTACTTGAGCGCGACGCTGTGGCGGCGAAGCTCCGGCGTCGGCTGGATGAAGGTACGCCCGATGTAGCGGTTCTTGATGAGCCCTTCGCGGAACGGGATCCCGCTCTGCCGCGCGTAGCCGACGGCCGCCGGGATCGCGCTGTCGGGGACCGGGATGACGACATCGGCGTCGGCCGGGTGCTCCTCGGCGAGGATCTCGCCCATCCGCTCCCGCGTCGCGTACACCGAGCGGCCGCCGATGTCGCTCGACGCGGACGCCAGGTACACGTGCTCGAACACGCAGAGGCCCGTCCGGTCCGCGGCGAGGTCGGCGATCGTCGCCGGCCCGCGGTCGTCGATCCGGAGGACCTCGCCCGGCCGCACATCGCGCACGGTGTCGGCGCCGATCGTCTCGAGCGCGGAGTTCTCGCTCGCGACGACCCAAGCGTCGCCCTTGCGACCGAGGCAGAGCGGCCGCACGCCGAGCGGATCGCGGATCGCGTAGAGCGCGCTCGGGGTGAGCAGCGTCAGCGACCACGCGCCGGCGAGCGCCGGCAGCGCCGCGACGATGCGCTCATCCCAGGTGCCGCCGGCCGCGGTCGCGATGGCCTGCGCGACGACCTCGGTGTCGCTCGAGGTCTCGAACTGCGCGCCGCGCGCGACGAGGTCGTCCCGCATCTCGCGCGCGTTGATGCAGTTCCCGTTGTGCCCGAGCGCGAGCTCGCCGAGCCGCTCGTCGCGCACGACCATCGGCTGGGCGTTCTCGATCCGCGACGAGCCGGTCGTCGAGTAGCGGGTGTGGCCGATCGCGGCGCGGCCGCCGAGCGCCTTCAGGTCCGGCTCGGCGAAGACCTGGCCGACGAGGCCCATCCGCCGCACCACGCGCAGGTCACGTCCGTCGGTCGCCGCGATGCCCGCCGACTCCTGCCCGCGGTGCTGGAGCGCGTAGAGCGCGAAGAACATCAGCCGCGCGGCCTCGCTCGGATCCGCGGTCGACGGGGACCAGATGCCGCACACGCCGCACACCGTTACGACTCCCGTCCGAGCGCGCGCGCAAGACCGTCCCGATGCGCGCGAACGAGCGCCTCGACCGGCGTGCCGAGCACCGGCGCGATCTCGAGGATGTCGCCGCCGATCGCGCCGAGGGTCCAGAGCGGCACATCGTGCTCGCTCGCGATCGCGCGGACGAGCAGCTCGTCGGCGGTCCTGATGACGAGCACGATCCCCGACGGCCCTTCGCCGAAGAGCATCACGCGCTTGTCGATGCCCCGCACCGCCGGCAGGGTCACCCGCATGCCGACCCGCTCGCGGATCGCGAGCTCCGCGAGGGCCACGCCGAGGCCGCCCTCACCCCGGTCGTGGGCGGCGCGGATCGCGCCGCGCGCGTGCGCCGCGAGGACGAAGCGCTGGAGCCGCGCTTCGAGCGCAAGGTCGATGCGGACGGTGCCGCCGCTGTGCCGGCGCAGGGCGGCGTAGGTCGATCCGGCGAACGAGACCTGGGCGCTCCCGGCGAGCAGCACGAGGTCGCCCGGCTCGCCGCTGCGCGACACGATGTGCCGCGCCACGTCGGCGACCCGGCCGACGGCTCCGATGACCGCGGTCGGCCAGATGTCCCGCCCGTGCGTGGCGTTGTACAGGGACACGGTCCCCGAAACGACCGGCACGCCGAGCGCCGCGCACGCGGCGTTGATCCCCGCGACGGTGCGCTCGAGCTGCCACGCGCCCCCGGGCCGCTCGGGGTTGCCGAGATTCAGGCAGTCGGTGATCGCGAGCGGCTCGGCGCCGACGCACACGAGGTTGCGGGTCGCCTCCGCGACCGCGGCCGCGGCGCCGGTGAACGGGTCGATCGATGCGACGCGCGGCTGCGCGTCGAGCGCGATCGCGATGCCGTCGGGGCGGCCCTTGATCCGCATGACCGCCGCGTCCGCGCCGGCGCGCGGGCCGAGGACCGTGTCCGTCCCGACCATCTGGTCGTACGTGCGGTAGAGGATGGCCCGCGACGCGACGTCGGCGGCGCCGAGCAGCTCCAGGAGCTCCAGGCCGATCTTCTGGAGCGGCTCGGCCGCGACCTGGGGGGTCTCCGGCTGCGGCCCGTCGGCCGGCCGGGCGGCCCAGGTCCGCACGTCGTACTCGGGCGCGTCATCGGCGAGCGCCCGCGGCGGCAGCGACGCGACGACCTCACCGCCGCTGCTGATCTCGAGGCGCTCGCTAGAGATGACCTCGCCGATGCGGACGCCGTGGAGCTCCCAGCGCGCGAAGGTGCGCTCGACGTCGGCCTCGCGACCCGGCCGCGGGATCACCAGCATCCGCTCCTGCGACTCGCTGAGCAGCACCTCGTACGGGGTCATTCCGGTCGCGCGGCGCGGGACCCGATCCACGTCGATGCGCATGCCGACGCCGCTCTTCGCGGCGACCTCGCTCGAGGCGCAGGTGAGGCCGGCGGCGCCGAGATCCTGGATCGCTTCGACCGCGTCCTGCGCGACGAGCTCGAGCGTGGCTTCGAGGAGCAGCTTCTCGAGGAACGGGTTGCCGACCTGCACCGACGGCCGCTTGCTGTCGTCGGCCGAGCCGAGCTCGAAGCTCGCGAGGAGCGACGCGCCGGCGATCCCGTCGCGGCCGGTGTCGGAGCCGACGAGGTACACGGCGCTGCCGGGCTTCGCGGTCGCGGCCGAGCGCAGGCTCGCGCGCGCGACCAGGCCGACGCACATCGCGTTCACCAGCGGGTTGTCCGCGTAGCCGTCGGCGAACGTGACGTGCCCGCCGACGTCGGGGATGCCCACGCAGTTGCCGTAGAAGGAGATGCCCCCGACGACGCCCCGGACCATGCGCCGCGTGCGTTCGTCCTGGGGCGGGCCGAAGAACAGGCCATTGAGGACGGCGATCGGACGCGCGCCCATCGCGAAGATGTCGCGCAGGATCCCGCCGACCCCGGTGGCCGCGCCCTGATACGGCTCGACCGCCGACGGGTGGTTGTGGCTTTCGACCTTGAACACGCAGAGCAGCCCGTCGCCCAGGTCGACCGCGCCCGCGTTCTCGCCCGGCCCGAGGGCGACGTGCGCGCCGGTGGTCGGGAGCGTGCGAAGAAGCGTCTTGCTGTGCTTGTAGGCGCAGTGCTCGCTCCACATCGCGCCGAACATGCCCCATTCGAGGGCGTTCGGCTCGCGGCCGATGCGCGCGCGCACGCGCTCGGCTTCGCTGTCGGTGAGCCCGGCGTCGCGCGGGAGGCTGAGGTTAGGCTGCGCCGTCGTCGTCCCCGAGGTCATCGGGGAGACGCTCATGAGACCGTCTCGTCTCCGAGGTACGTATCGATCCGATCGGCGAACGCCGCGAGATCGTCGAGGCGGGTCTGCATGTGTCCGTACACCTCATCGATGTCCGTCTGCTCCCGGTCGTACGCGAGCAGGTTGCGCAGGTTCGCGAGGTGCTCCAAACGATACGCCAGCTGCCGGTCGATGATCCCGTGCGCGGCGATCGCGTCGAGGATGTCGTGGTACGCCTCGGGCTGCGGCAGCGCGAGCGCGGCGATGAGGTACGCGCCGGTGCCGAAGGTGAGCTCGACGGCCTGCTGGAGGTACCACTGCGCGAGCCCGTAGAGCTTCGGATCGCCCTTGAACTTCACGCGGTCGACGCCCTTGAGGTCCTGGAGCAGCCCGACGTACTCGCGCAGGCGGACGAGCCGCGTGCGCACGTACTCCTCGTCGACCGCGAAGCGCTCGCCGCGCACGCGCTCGGCGAGGGCCTTCGACTGGAGCTCGTCGTACTTCTTGAACTCGAGGTACTCCATCGTCGTGCGGGCCGCGAACTGCACGCGGCGGCGCTGGTCGCGCTGGAACAGGAGCGACCAGGTGTTGATCACCTGGGCGCGCTGCAGGAGCGACGCGTTGTTGAGGATGACCACGTCGAGATCGGCGGTCTCGAGGGCCTTGCTGAGCTCGCTCACGAAGTACACCTGGTAGTCGAAGTACTCGGCGGTCTTGATCTTGTCGAGCAGGAGCAGGCCGACATCGAGGTCACTGAAGCTCCCCGCGAGCTTCCGCGCCGAGGCCGAGCCGCTCGCGTACGCGATGTCGACCGGCGAGGTCTGGAAGAGCTGGGTGAGCTGGGCCTGCTTCTCGAAGAGATCCATCTGCCCTATTGAACGGAAGCAGGGACCGTGCCGGTGTGTCGGGAGGCGGTCAACGCCGCCAGGACCCGCCGGCCGTCGGTCCCGCCCAGCAATTCCTCGCTGCAACGCTCCGGGTGCGGCATCAGGCCGACGACGTTCCCCGCCTCGTTCGCCACCCCGGCGATGTTCGCGGTGCTGCCGTTCGGGTTCGCCTCCGGCGTCGCCGCGCCGCGCGCGTCGGTGTACCGGAACACGATCTGGCCGTTCGCCTCGATCCGCTCGAGCGTGTCCCGGTCGGCGACCCAACAGCCCTCGCCGTGCGCGATCGGCATGCGCACGACCTCGCCGCACAGGCCCGCGGTGAACGGCGTGCGGTCGCTCTCGATCCGCAGGTGGACCCAGTCGCAGCGGAACTCGCCCTGCCGGTTGCGCACGAGCGCGCCGGGCAGGAGCCCGATCTCGCAGAGGATCTGGAACCCGTTGCACGACCCGAGGATCGGCAGGCCCTCGGCCGCGACGCGCCGCAGCTCCGCGGCCGCCGGCGAGATCGCGGCGATCGCGCCGGCCCGCAGGTAATCGCCGTAGGTGAAGCCGCCCGGCACGATCGCCGCGTCGTACCCGTGGAGGTCAGCATCCGCGTGCCACAGGATCTCCGCCTCGGCGCCGACGAGCCCGAGCGCGTGCGCGAAGTCGGTCTCGCTCCAGGTACCGGGGAACCGCAGCACGGCGACCCTCATCACCGCGGCCTCCGGCCGCGTCCGGCGCAGCCGCTCAGCACCGCGGCCTCCGGCCGCGTCCGGCGCCGCCGCTCATCGTCACTCGGCCCCGACCTCGACCGCGAACTCCTCGATCACCGGGTTCGCGAGCAGCTCGTCGCCCATCTTCGTCGCCACGATCCGCGCAGCCGACTCGTCCGGGGCGGCGAACCGCACGACGATCTCCTTGCCGGTGCGCACGTCGGCGACGTCCATCCCGAGCGAGCGCAGCGCGCCGGAGATCGCCTCGCCCTGCGGATCGCGGACCTCGGCCTT
>DASYXA010000085.1:0-9059 GCA_035935465.1 Candidatus Limnocylindria bacterium
CACGACGCGCAGCGCGGCGCTCGGTCCGCGCGCGCGGTCGGGCGAGCCGCGCTTCTGGCAGCTCGCGCTCACGGTGCTCGGCCCCGCGCGCCGCGCCGGCCGCCGGCTCTACCGCGCCGGCGTGGATGTCGAGCGCGAGACACCCGCGACGATCGTGAGCCTCTCTCGCAGCACCGTCGTCTACAAGCTGCGCGGCCACCCGCAGCAGCTCGGCGCGTACTTCACCGACCTCGCGGACCCGCGGTTCCGAACGTCGATGGCCTACGGCCACAACCGCTACGCGACGAACACGACGACCAGCTTCGAGCGGGTGCAGCCCTTCGCGGCGTTCGCGCACAACGGTGAGATCAATACGATCTCGCGGCTGCGCGACGAGGCCGCGTCGCTCGGCATCGCGCTCTCGCGCGATGGCAGCGACTCGCAGGACGTGGACGCGACGCTGCGGGGCCTCGTCCTCGGCCGCGGGCTCGATCCGATCGAGGCGCTGGAGCTGCTGTTCCCACCGATCGTGAACGAGGTCCGGCGCATGGATGCGCAGGCCCAGGACGCCTTCACCCGCGCGCGCGCCGCGTTCGGGCCGTTCGCGCAGGGACCGGCCGCGTTCCTCGCGCGGATGGGCGACCTCTGCCTGGTCGGCGTCGACGCCATGGGCCTTCGTCCGCTGTGGCACGTGGAGACCGACGAGGCACACGTGTTCACGAGCGAGCGGGGCTTCATGCCCCTCGAGCGGTACAGCGGCGATCCGCATCCGCTCGCGCCCGGCGAGCATGCCGGCCTCGAGCGCACCGCGCGTGGCTGGCGCTACCTGGACGAGGGCACGATCCGCGCGCGCTTCGTGGCGCTTCGCGCGAAGCGTGGCTGCGCGCTCCTCGACGATCGCCGCCGGCTCGAGACCGGCGGTCCGCGTTTCGCTCCGGAGGGCGCGGCGGAGCCCCGCCCTCGCCGCGACCGCATGGAGCTCAGCGTCATGCCGGACGAGGTCGAGGACCTCGCCGTCCGGCGCGAGCAGCAGCTCGCCGCGCTCGGATACGAGCCCGAGGACCTGAAGCAGGCTGCGTTCATGGAGGAGACCGGCAACGAGCTCATCGGCTCCCTCGGGTACGACGGACCGCTCGCCGCGCTCGCGACGAAGCGCGCGAATCTCGCCGACTTCCTCCAGGAGACGGTCGCGGTCGTCACGAATCCGGCGATCGACCGCGAGCGCGAGATCGAGCACTTCTCGACACGCATCGTCGTCGGCCCGCGTCCGTCCATCGACGGGACCGGCCGGCCGCGCCCGTGGATCGAGCTGCGCGTGCCGCTCCTCCTGGGCGGACATCTGCCCGACAGCGCCATCGCGCTCGACGACCTACGCCCGCTCGCGCGCGCGGCGGGCACCTGGCTCGTCGACGATCTCGTCGCGGAGCTCGGGGCGCACGGCCGCCGCAGCGCCGCGGTGCTCGAGGCCGACCGCGACTGGGCCGAGGATCCCCGCGAGGCGCTCAGCCGGCTCGCGAACGCCGCGGTCCGCGCCGTGCGCGCCGGCACCCGGGTCGTGCTCGTCCGCGACCGGGCGGTGCGCGCGGAGGGTCGCGCCTGGATCGACCCGCTCCTGGTCGTCGCGGCCGCGCACCGCGGGCTCATCGCGCAGCCGGCGCTCAACGGCTCGCTCCGGCGAGAGTGCTCCCTGTTCGTCTCCGCCGGCAACCTGCGGAACCTGCACGACGTCGTGGTCGCGCTCGGTCTCGGCGCCGACGCGGTGAACCCGTACCTCCTGTTCGAGCACGCGCTCGCGACCGGCGATCCCGACGCGCTGCCCAACCTCCTCGAGGCGCTCCGCAAGGGCATCGAAAAGGTCTGCTCGACGCTCGGCATCCACGAGGTCCGTGGCTACGGCCGCGCGTTCTCGGCCATCGGCCTCGCGCCGGATGTCGCCGCGTTCCTCTGCGTTCGCTCGTTCGGCGCGTCGGCGACCGGCGGTACGGGGTGGGACGCGTTGGCGCGCGACGGCTTCGAGCGGGCCACGATGCTGCGCGAGCGCACGCCCGCGCGGCTCGAGCCCGCGTTCCGCATCTACCCGCGTCTCTGGAAGGCCGCGCTCGGCGTCGCGACCGGCGAGACCCCCTACGCGGCGTATGCCGAGAAGCTCGCGACGATCGAGGCCGAGCATCCGGTCTCGCTGCGGCACGCGCTCGACGTCGTTCCCGCCGGCCCGCCGGCCGACGAGGCGTCGACGACCGCGGGCGAGCACAGCGCGCCGTTCTACATCTCGTCGATGTCGTTCGGCTCGCAGGGCGAGACCGCCTACCGCGCCTACGCCGAGGCCGCGAAGCGGCTCGACATCCTCTGCATCAACGGCGAGGGCGGCGAGCTGCCGGACCTCCTCGGCAGATACCCGAAGTGGCGCGGCCAGCAGATCGCGTCCGGCCGGTTCGGCGTGTCCGCGCTGCTCGCCAATTCGTCGCGGTACCTCGAGATCAAGATCGGCCAGGGCGCGAAGCCCGGCGAGGGCGGTCACCTGCCGGCGCGCAAGGTGTCGGTCAAGGTGGCGCTCGCGCGCAACGCGACGCCCGGCGTCGACCTCATCTCGCCCTCGAACAACCACGACATCTACTCGATCGAGGACCTGGCGCAGGTCGTGCGCGAGCTGAAGACCGTGAATCCCGAGGCGAAGGTGGCGGTGAAGGTGCCGGCCGTGCCGGACATCGGGATCATCGCGACCGGCATCGCGAAGTCCGGCGCGGACATCGTCACCGTCTCGGGCTACGACGGCGGCACCGGCGCGGCCCGCCAGCACGCGCTCCGCCGCGCGGGCCTCCCCGCGGAGATCGGCGTGGTCGAGGCGCACCGCGCCCTGGTGCGCAGCGGCCTGCGCGATCGCGTCGAGCTCTGGTGCGACGGCGGGATGAAGAGCGCGCTCGACGTCGTGAAGATGCTCTGCCTCGGCGCCGACCGGGTCGGCTTCGGGACGCTCGCGATGGTCGCGATCGGATGCACGATCTGCCGCGGCTGCCAGCTCGATACCTGCCACGTCGGCATCGCGACGCAGATCGAGAGCCTGTCCGAGGCGGTCGACCGCGGCCTGAAGCGATTCGAGCCGCAGGAGCTCGAGCGGGCGGTCGCGCAGCTCGAGCGGTTCTTCGGCGCGATGCGCGTCGAGCTCGCGCGGCTCGTCGCATCGCTCGGTCTGACCAGCGTGCGCGCGCTCGTCGGCCGGACCGACCTCCTCCACCAGGTCCGCGCATACGACCGGCTCGACCTCACCGCCCTGCTCGAGCCCGCCGGCGAGTCCGTCCCCGCGGGCGCGCTCGTCGCCGCGGGCGCGATCGCGATCGGCGCGGACGAGCCGCTCTCGAGCGCCGACCGGTTCTTCGGCACCGCCGGCTCCGGGTCGCTCGCCCGCGCCCGCATCGGCGGCGCCGCGCCGATCGCGCCGCCCACGCCGATCCGCACCGGGTCCGTCGCGGGCAACGGCTTCGGCGCCTACCTGGCCGACGGCGTGCACCTCGATCTGGGCGGCGGCGCCCAGGACGGTACGGCGAAGACCGCGCTCGGCGGCACGGTCACGATCCTCAAGGCGCCGAACGCGGCGGGCGCGTTCGTGGACGGCGGCGTGGGGAAGTGCTTCGCGTACGGCGCGCAGCGGGGACGGTTCTTCGTGCAGGGCGCGGCCGACGCGCGCGCGTGCATCCGGTTCTCCGGCGCGGAGGTCGTGTTCGGCGGGGATCTCGGCGGGTTCGCGTTCGAATACATGACCGCGGGCACCGCGGTCGTGCTCGGGGATCCGGGGCGGTGGATCTGCTCGGGCATGTCCGGCGGCATCGTGTTCGTCAGGATCCACCGTTCGCGCGGCATCGACGCCGACGGGCTCCGCGCGCGGCTCGCGAAGGGCGCGAAGGTCCACCTCGGCGCGCCGCGCGAGTCGGAGCTGCCCGTGTTGCGCGACCTGCTCGCCGGCTACCGGCGCGCCCTGCTCGGGTCGGGGCAGGACGACGCCGCGCGGGCCGTGCGCGCGTACGCCGAGGATGCCGAGAACGCGTTCCTCGCGATCCGTCCCGGCGGCGAGGTCGTCGACCAGACCGTTTCGACGGAGTAGCGAAGGATCCCGACGCGGGCACCGTTCCGCGACCAACCCTCCGCCGGCACAGCACTGTCACCGCCGGCGGCCGCGCCTAGCGTCGCCGCATGAAGATCGACACCGGCGACACGTCCTGGCTCCTCATCTCGGCAGCGCTCGTCATGCTCATGACCCCGGCGCTCGGGTTCTTCTACGGCGGACTCGTGGGCCGGAAGAACGTCCTCTCCACGCTCACGCACTCGTTCTTCATCCTCTGCCTCATCTCGGTGCAGTGGGTCCTGTGGGGCTACTCGTTGGCCTTCTCGCCGGACACCGGGGCAGGGCTCATCGGAGGCCTCGGCTGGGTCGCCCTCAAGGGCGTCGGCTTCGATCCGAACCCCGACTACGCCGCGACCGTCCCGCACCAGGCATTCATGGCCTTCCAGATGATGTTCGCGGTCATCACGCCCGCGCTCATCACCGGCTCGTTCGCCGAGCGCGTCAGCTTCAAGGCCTACGTCATCTTCTCGCTCGCCTGGGCCACGCTCGTGTACGACCCGATCGCGCACTGGGTCTGGGGCACCGGCGGGTGGCTGCACACGCTCGGCGCGCTCGACTTCGCCGGCGGCACCGTCGTGCACATCTCGAGCGGCGTGTCGGCGCTCGTCGCGGCGATCCTCATCGGCCGCCGGCTCAAGACGAGCGAGCCGCATGACGCGACGATGACGATCCTCGGCGCGTCGCTCCTCTGGTTCGGCTGGTTCGGCTTCAACGCCGGCAGCGCCCTCGCCTCAGGTGGCCTCGCGACGAGCGCATTCGTCGTGACGAACACCGCGACGGCGATGGCCGGCCTCACCTGGATCACCGTGTCCTGGCTCCACAAGGGCCGGCCGAGCGTGCTCGGCATGGCCGCCGGAGCGGTCGCGGGCCTCGTGGCGATCACGCCCGCCTCCGGGTTCGTGGATGTCTCGGGCTCGATCATCATCGGCCTTGGCGCAGGCTCCATCTGCTACCTCGCGATGCAGCTCCGCCCGCGCCTCAAGGTGGACGACGCGCTTGACGTCTGGGCCGTCCACGGCATCGGCGGCACCTGGGGCGCCCTCGCGACCGGCATCTTCGCCACCGTCGCGATCAACAGCACCGGCGCGAACGGGCTGCTGTTCGGCAACCCGGAGCAGCTGCTCAAGCAGGTCGTCGCCGTCGGCGCGACCTGGATCTACGCCGCGGTCGCCACCTTCGCGATCGTCAAGGTCATCGACCTGACCATCGGGATGCGGGTGAAGGAATCCGATGAATCGCTCGGTCTCGACCGCTCGCAGCACGGCGAGATCGCGTACCAGCTCGATTAGGCAAGGAGGAACACGACATGGACGCGCTCGACTACGCCGCCCTCGGATCGTTCCTGGTGCTCGCGCTCGCCTGGGTCGTCCTGCCGATCAGGACGCCCGCCACGGTCACGCCGGCCGAGACCATCGAGCCCGTCGCCGTCGCCGCGTAGGGATCCCAGCACCGAATCAGAACCGCTCCGCCACCGACGGCGGAGCGATTCTTGCTGATAGTTGCCGCAGAGAGCACCCACGGGAGGTCGGTCGACGATGGCCATCCACGCGACGCAGCCCGGTACGCACGCCGTGCCGCGCCCGCTCCCATATCCGCAGCGGACGCGCCGGGAGTCCGAGAAGCCGACCGACCGCCTGACCCGCGCCCTCGAGGAATGGCTCGCCGAGATCAAGCTCCGCTACACGATCGGCGGCGAGTAGCTCCGACACGCGACCGCGCCGTCTAGCTGAAGACGCTCGCGAACGCCGCCGCGAGGATCCCGGGGATCCGGCCACCGGGGTCCTTGCGCGCGTCGAAGCCACAGATCTCGACGCCCCGGACATCCGCGACCTGCGCGACCGACACGAGCAGCTCGCCCAGCGCCTTGAGGGTCGGCCCGCCCTCGACCGGAAGCGCGACCGCCGCGAGCTCGCGCGGGTCGACGATGTCGAGGTCGACGTGCAGCCACACCGGCTTGCGCCGCACGGCGTTCAGCAGCGACGGCGCGTCGACCTGCTCGCGGTCGAAGGCGATGCGATGGACCTTCGAACGATTGAGGTTCCCGGCCTCGCCCGGGTCGAGCTCGCGCGCTCCGACGAGGTAGGCGTGATCTTCCGCGATCTTCTTCACCCCCGGCCAGAGGAGCGGCGCGACCTGCTTGCCGCAGACGTGGGCGAGGCACATCCCGCCGACGAAGTGCGACGGCGTCGTCGCGACGGTGTTGAAGTCGCCGTGCGCGTCGAAGTACACGAGCAGCAGCTCGGGCTCGACCGCGAGCGCTCCGGACAGTGAGCCGGCGACGAGGGTGCACTCGCCGCCGAGGATCGCGACGCGCCCGCCGGCCTTCAGCGACGTGCCGACGGCGTCCGACAAGAGCACGCACGCCTCGCGGGCGGCGGTCAGCCAGCGGTCACGCGGATTGAATGGGACGCGGACGCGCTTTTCGGGCCGCAGCCGCTCGACGAATGCCGGACCCAGGGCGGCCGGCGCTTCGGCCACCCCCATGAAGCGCTGCTCGGTGACGATGCCCGCCTCGAGCAGATGGACCGGACGGTGGGCCATCAGGTGCGCGGAGTGTACGAGAGGGCCGGTGCGCGGCCCGTCGTCAGCGGCTGAGCAGCCCGCTCTGGTTGAGGGCGAGGCAGATGATCGCGATCGCGGCGAGCGGGGCCTTCGACCACCGGCCCGAGACGAGCATCAGGATGCCGCAGGCGAGCGCGACGAGCGCGAGGATCAGGCCGAGGCTCAGCGTCACGGAGTTCCTCCTACGCGATGTGCGAGGAGCCTAGTGCCGGGCTAGTCAGCGAGCGCCACCAGGGCGCGGTCGATGGCCTCGAGCCCGCCGCGCAGCGTGTGGGTGGGCATCCCGAAGCCGATCCGGAGGTGGCGCTCGGCGTTGAAGTGGGCGCCCGGCACGACCATCGTGTTCCAGTCCCTGATGAGCCGGTCGACGAGCTCGACCGACTCGATCGGGAAGCTGTAGCCGAAGAAGCAGATCGCCCCGGCGGCGGGCGCGACCCAGTGCAGCTCCTGGGCGTGCGCGGCGGCCCATGATTCGAGGATCGGCCAGCGCTCGTTGAGCAGGTACCGCGCGCGCTTGAGCAGCTGGTCGCGCCGCGCGAGCGCGATCTCCGCCAGGACCTCGGACAGCGTCGCAGGGGCGATGGTCGTGTAGTCCTTCATCGCCCAGGCGGCCGCGATGCGCTCCACTGGCGCGACGATCCACCCGATGCGCAGCCCGGGCAGGCCGTAGGCCTTCGAGAGCCCGCCGGTCACGACGATCCGGTCGTGGTGCCCGTAGAACGTCGACGTCTCCGGCGCGAGGCGCTCGGCGCCGCGGTACACCTCATCGGCCAGCAGCCACGAGCCCTGGCGCTCGACGAGCGTGGCGACGTCGAGCACCTCGGCCGCGGAGAGGAGCTGGCCGGTCGGGTTGTTCGGGTTGCAGACGCACACGACCTTCGTCCGTTTCGTGACCGCTGCCCGCAGCGCGTCGAGGTCCAGGCGCCAGCCCCACTCCTCGCGCAGCCAGACCTCGGTCACCTTCGCGCCGAGCCCGCGCGCGACCCCGTGGAGCTGCATGTAGTTCGGCATCACGATGACGACCTCGTCGCCCGGCTCGATGAGCGTGGCGAGGGCGAGGAAGTTCGCCTCGCTCGTGCCGGTCGTGATGAGCACGTTCTCGCTCGTCGCGTCCGGATGGAACGCGGCGACGAGCCGGCGCGTCGATTCGCGGCCCATCCCGTTCGCGTAGCCGAGCCGCTCGCTGCGCAGCGCGTCGAAGTCACGGACCGCGTCCTCGAGCGTGAGCGCCTCGAGCCCCGACTCCGAGAGGTCGTACTTCACCCGGTGCTCCCAGGTGGATTGCATCCGCTCCATGGAGAACTCGGGGAACCGCATCGCGGCTATGGTCGCACCGCCGCGCTATCCTGAGGTCAAGAGAAGACGTCCGGCATCAGGGACCCAGCCCACTCGGGGCTGCGGCCCCATTTCGGCGTCTGGCCAGGAGGACCCGTGCGCAGATTCTTCGGCGGGAGCGCCCCGAAGGTGGACAAGCTCGTCGTGGGGCTCGGGAATCCCGGCGACGGCTACGCGAGCACGCGGCACAACGTCGGCTTCGCGGTCGCGAACCGGCTGGGCAAGCGCGCCCGCGCGGAGTTCGGCATCAAGGCCGCCGAGTCGCGGATCGCCGAGGGCAGCCTGGGCGGGATCAAGATCGCGATCGCGCGCCCGCAGACCTTCATGAACGACAGCGGCCGAGCCGTGAAGAAGCTCCTCGACCGGTACCGCCTCGACCCGGCCGACATGCTCGTGATCTTCGACGAGGTCGACCTGCCACTCGGCTCCATTCGAATACGCCAGAGCGGCGGATCGGGCACGCACAACGGGATGCGCTCGATCGTGCGCGAGGTCGGCGAGGGGTTCCCGCGGATCCGCGTCGGCGTCGCGCCGGCACAGCTCAAAGAGGTGCCCGACCTCGCCGAGTACGTGCTCTCGCCGTTCGATGCCGACGAGAAGGCCGCCGCCGAGCAGGCGATGGACCGCGCCGCGGAGGCGGCGGAGGTCGCGCTCCGTGACCTTGGGCGCGCGATGAACCGGTTCAATGGCTGACGCCGTCCGCGCCGCCCTGCCCGCCGCGCGCCTCGCCGGCCTGCTCGCCCGGGCGGAGGAGAGTCCGGCGTTCCAGGCGCTCGCCGATCGGGTCGCGTCCAGCGGGACCGTCGCGGTCACGGACGCGTCCGCGGGCGCGCGGGCGTACGCCTGGGCGGCGCTCGTCGCGACGCAGCGCCGCACCGTGCTCCTGGTCGCGCCGAGCGAGGATCGCGCCCGGCGCTGGCGCGCCGAGATCGCCGGCTGGCTCGGCGAGGACCGCGTCGTCGCGTTCCCCGAGCGCGAATCGATGCCGTACGAGGCCGGCTCGCCGTCGCCGACCGCGGTGCACCAGCGCCTCCTCGCGCTCTGGCGGCTGCGCGACCGCGAGCCC
>DASYXA010000086.1:0-45452 GCA_035935465.1 Candidatus Limnocylindria bacterium
TCGATGTCGGTGAACAGGAAGGTGAGGGTGCCGCGCGGGAGCGGGCCGGTCGCCACGCGCTGATTGTCCGCTCCAGCCCCGTGGGTTGCCAGCGCGCTACCGCGGCCCTAGACATCGCTCGTGGCCGCCGGATCGGGGGAGCTCACCGACACGCTCGCGAGCATCGCGCTGTTCGCCGACGTCGGCGCGGCCGAGCTCGACGCGATCGCGCACATCCTCGAGGAGCGCCGCTACGCCGACGGCGAGCGCATCCTGCGCCAGGGCATCAGCGGATCGGCGTTCTACCTGATCCTCGAGGGCGAAGCGACCATCCGCGTGAACGGCACGGACTACGGCACGCTGGGGCGCGGGGAGTTCTTCGGCGAGATCTCGGCGCTGCTCGGCGAGCCACCGGTGGCCGACATCGTCGCGGCCCACGCCTTGCGCTGTGCCATCGTCCCAGGCCCGTCGGTCGAGGCGTTCATGCTCGCCCATCCCACCGTCCTGTACCGGATGCTCAAGGCCGAGGCCCGCAAGCTCCAGAAGGCCACCAGCTGGCGGACATGACCGCCCGGCCCCACCCGCCCGGCGAGTACTCGGTCGTCGTGGTCGGCAGCGGTCCGGGCGGCCTGCAGCTGTCGTACTCGCTCGGCCGGGCCGGCGTGCGCCACGCGGTGATCTCGGCGGACGCCGCGCCGGGGGGCATGTTCCGCAAGTGGCCGTTCTTCCAGCGCCTGCTCTCGTGGACCAAGCCGTACGCGCCGGAGGAGCGCGGCACGCGCTACTACGAGCGGTACGACTGGAACTCCCTCATCGGTGACGAGGACCGCCTGCGCGCGATCCAACCCGGTCTGATGGACGGCTCGTCGTACTTCCCGGCGCGCGCGGAGATGGAGCAGAACCTCGCGACGTTCGCCCGCGAGGCGCACCTCGCGGTGCGGTACGACTGCCGCTGGACCGGAACGCGTCGCGAAGCCGATCGCTTCGTCCTCGAGACCACCGACGGCGAGTACCGCGCGCGCGTTGCGGTGTTCGCGTTCGGGATCTCGACACCGTGGAAGCCCGACCTGCCCGGGATGGACCGGGTCCCGCACTACGCCGATACGCGCGCCCCGGTGACGTACGCCGGGAAGCGGATCCTGATCATCGGCAAGGAGGTCTCCGCGTTCGAGCTGGCCAATGGCTTCCTGCCCTGGGCGAAGCAGATCATCCTCGTGTCGTCCCGGCCGGTCGCGCTGTCGGTCGTCACGAAGTCGCTCGTCGGCGTGCGCGCGCGCTACGTGCAGCCGTACGAGGATCACGTGCTCGGCGGAGGCGTGGTGCTGGCCAACGCGTCGATCGAGAGCGTCGAGCGAACGGCGGAAGGCTTCCGGGTCCGCACCGCCCGCAGCGACGGCGGCGGCGCGCTCGTGTTCGAGGTCGACGACGTCATCGCCACCACCGGCTTCACACCGCCGCTCGGCGATCTTCCGGCGCTCGGAGTGTCCGTCGCCGGCCGCGAGCGGATCCCGTCGCAGACGGCGCTGTTCGAGAGCATCGGGGTGCCCGACCTGTACTTCGCGGGCGGCGTGACGCGCGGCGCTCCGGGTCTCAAGAAGCACGGCATCCCGAGCAACTCGGGGGCCGTCCACGGCCACCGGTACAACGCGCGGATCCTGGCCCGCCACCTCGCGCAGACGTATTTCGGGATCGACCCGGCGCGGCCCGAGCTGCGGAAGGACGACGTGCTCGCCTACCTGCTGGCCGAAGCGACGCGAGCGCCGGAGCTCTGGCACCAGAAGTCCTACCTCGCGCGCACGATCCTGGCCGACGGGCGTCGCGGGATCATCGACGACGGGATCCTTCCGCTGCAGCTGTTCGTCGACAGCGACGGCGCCGACGGCGTCGCCCTCGCGGTCGAGGCGAATGCGGCCGGCGACATCTATCCCGCGGTCTATGTCCGGAAGGACAACGCGGTGACCGAGCACCTGCTGCCGTCGAACCCGCTGCTCGATTTCGAGACCGCCGAGCACCGCAAGCAGCTGGCCGACGCGCTCGCCCCGCTCGGGATCTAAGCCGCCGCGCGCTGCGCTTCGGCCGCCTGCGGGGCGGGCCGGTTCTCGATCCCGAGCGCGTTCACGGCCGCACCCGCCACGAGGAGCAGCGCGGCGATGAGCACCGCGAGATGGAACGCCTCGGTCGACGCGTCGCGCTGGGCCTCGCGAAGCTGGATGAGCTCCTGCGGGCACGAGCTGTTGTTGTCGGTCGGCCCGCACCGGGTCGGCACGTTCAGTGGCGCGAGCTGCCGCCGGGTATCGGGATCGTCCACGTTGATCGACGGCACCCGCTGGTGCAGACCGGCGTAGAAGCTCGAGGTGATCGCGATGAAGATCACCGCGCCGGCGAGCTGCGGGCCCACCCGGGAGATGGCGTTGTTGATGGCCGACGCGACACCGGAGTTGCGTGGAGGCACGCTCGTCATGAGCGCGGTCGTGAGCGGGGCGACCATGATCGACAAACCGAAGCCGAACAGCAGGGTGCCCGGCAGCACATCGATGAGGAAGCCGGCCGGCGGCAGGTAGCTGCCCGGGTCGCCGAACGTGAACAGCCACGGCGCGGTCGTCGCCGGGATCCGGGCGTACCAGAGGACCCCGAGCGCCATGAGCGCGGGACCGAGGGACATGTACAGCTTCGGCCCGTGCTTTCCCGCGAGCGCGCCGAACCGCGAGCTCAGGACCACGAGGAACACCCCCGACGGGATGAACGCGAGCCCGGCCGCGGCGGCCGTGTAGCCGACGGTGCCCTGCACGAACAGGGTGAAGAAGTAGCCGAAGACGTAGAGCGCGCCGTAGATGAGGAATGTCGAGACGTTCGTCACGCTGAAGTTGCGCGACCGGAAGAGCTCCGGCGGGATGAGCGGATCCGCCCGCCGGGTCATCAGGAACGGCAGCGCGATCGTCGCGAGGCCACCCGCGCCGAGGAGGACGAAGCCGACCGGGTCCTTCCACTCGCGCTGCTGCCCGTAGATCGCGCCGAACGACAGCCCACCGACGGCGAGCGCGACGACGAGCGCGCCGAGCCAGTCGAACCGGCTGGTCGCGCCTTCGGCCCGGCTCTCCTGGACGTGGCGGGCGGTCGCCCAGAGCGCGACGACCAGCAGCGGCACGTTGATCAGGAACGCGGCCCGCCAGGAGATCGAGTCGACGAGGATGCCGCCGACGAATGGGCCGAGGATCGTCGTGCCCGCCGACGCGGCGGCCCAGAGCCCGAAGGCGCGGCCCTGCGCCGCTCCGCTGAACGTGACCGTGATGAGCGCGAGCGAGCCCGGCACGAGCAGCGCGCCGGCGATGCCCTGCAGGATCCGGAACAGCACGAGGAGCTCCATGTTCGGTGCGACGCCGCAGAGCAGGCTCGTGAGGAGGAAGCCCGCCAGCCCGATCACGAACACCCGCTTGCGCCCGTAGAAGTCGTCGAGCGCGCCCGCGAGGATGAGGAGCGCGGACACCGTGAGGAGATAGCCGTTGTAGACGTACGACTGGCCTTCGAGCACGCCGAACAGCCCGCTCGGGAGCTCGCGTCCGATCTTCGGGAGCGCGACGTTCACGACGGTCGAGTCGAGGAACACGATCCCCGAGCCGAGGATCGCCGCGACCAGGGTCCAGCGCTGGCGGGTGTTCAACCGGGCGCGCACCAGGCGAGCTCGTGGGCCGACGCGCCCGGATAGACGAGCTCACCCGCGTCGATCGCGAGTGCGAGCCGGTTCGACGGCGGCGCGAGCGGGCAGACCCACTGCGGGTCGTAGTGGCAGCTCGGGTGGTACGCGAAGTTGAAGTCGAGCCGCAGCGTCCCGCTGTCGCCGCCCAGATCCGCGCCCTTCGCCGTGTCGAGGAGATAGCGCCCGCCGCCGTAGGTCGTCTTCCCCGAGGTCAGGTCGCGGAACGGCAGGAACACCCCGCCGCCGTACGCGTCCAGCCAGAACACCTCGAGCGATCCGATCGGGAGGTCGACCGCGCCGAAGCGCACGAACGGGATGACGTCGCCGGTGCTCGTGCCGATGTCGTAGCGCTCGTGCGGCAGCGGACGGACCGCGGCGCTGAACGCGAACGCCGGGTCGTACGCCCGGTACGCGAGCCCGGTGAACGTCGCCCGTTCGTGGGCCGGGAGCGCGGACTGCGGGTGCGTGCCGAACAGGACGTCGCGCCCCGCGCGCCAGGTCGAATGCGCGGCGACCGGATCCGCCGGCAGCTGCGCGCGCACGCCGGCGTAGAGGGTGCTCACCCGCCGGCGGTAGTCCAGCAGCTCGAGGTACGCCTCCTCGGTCAGCGGCACTTCTGCGCCGCCGCGGAGAAGAGGCCGCTCAGCACGCGGGCCGTGGTCGGGAACGCGTGGATGGTCTGGGCGAGCGTGTCGATCGGCGTGCCGAGCTTGATCGCGAGCACCGCGGCGTGGATCGCCTCGCCCGCGCCCGCGCCGGCGATGAACGCGCCCAGCAGGACCGCGCGCCGGCGATCCACCACGATCGCGAGGTGCCCGATGTCGGCCTCGACGAGGTAGCCCTTCGTGCTCTTCGGGAAGCCGGTCGACTCTTCGAACGCGTCTAGGCCCCGATCGAGCGCCTGATCGAGCCGCAGGCCGACGGCCGCGGCCTCCGGATCGGTGTACACGACGCGCGGCGTCGCGCTGAAGTCGACCGACACCTCGTCCCCGAGCGCGAGGCGCACGGCCATCTCGCCCTCGTAGTGGCCGAGGTGCGTGGAGAGCTCGTGGCCGATCGGGTCGCCGACCGCGTACACGTGCTCGGTCAGGCGCAGCCGGTCGTCCACCGCGATCGTGTCGCCGCCGTCGTACGCGACGCCGACCGCATCGAGGCCGAGCGAGCCGAGGGCCTTCGCCGAGGTGCGGCCCACGGACAGCTGGATGACCGCGCCCGCCACGATCGTGCCGTCGGAGAGCTCGACGACATGTTCGCCATCGGGACCGGCGTTCGGCCGGACGCGCGTCGCGCGGGCCCCGTCCCGGACGTCCACCCCGTCGCGGCGCAGGACCTCGGCGAGGAACGCGGCGCTCTTCGGGTGATCGGTCGGGTTCATCCGGCCGACGATCGCGGTGCGCACGCCGTAGCGCGCGAGGTACTGGGCGATCTCGATGCCCGATGGCCCGGCGCCGAGGATGACGACGCTCGGCGGCAGCTCGCGCAGGCTCGTCGCCTCGATGTTCGTCCAATACCCGGCCTCGGCGAGGCCGTCCAGCTTCGGCACCTTCCCCACCGAGCCCACCGCGACGATCACGTCGGTCGCCCTGAGCTCGTGGGTCGTGTTCTCGTGCGTGACGGCGACCCTGCCGGGCCCGGCGAGCCGCGCGATCCCGCGGAACACCGCCGCGCCGGCCTTCTCGAGCGCATGGACGTGGCTGCCGTCGTTCGGGTGGTCGGTCCTGATGCGATTGATCATGTAGTCGCGCCGGTCGGAGGCCTTCCGCCACGGGTAGTCGCCGCCGCCGGCCCGCACCTCCGCGGCGTGGAGCAGCGTCTTGGACGGCATGCAGGCCCAATACGGGCACGAGCCGCCGAACAGGTCGCGGTCGACGATCGCGACCGACGCGCCGCGCGCTCGCGCGTAGTGCGCGGCCGCTTCGCCCGAGGCCCCGGCGCCGATGACGACGAAGTCGAACGCGGTCTCCACCTAGAGGGCCCGGTACCAGAGCTCGGCGCCGCGCTTGGCGACGAACACGTCGAGCCGCGTACCGCTCCAGGTGCAGCTCACCGCGTCACCGTTCGGCGCATCGGCGACGATCTCCCAATCGACCCAGCGCGCCCCGTCCCACCAGCGATGGCGGAGCCGGCCGTCGGTGCCGAAGGCGAACACGTCGATGCGGTCCTTGTCGCGCGCCGCCGCCGCGGGCTGGCCGGTGAAGCCCGGCCCGAGCGACTCCCAGTCATGCCAGGCCGCGCCATCCCAGTACCGATCGCGGAGCCGGCCGTCGTCGTGGATGGCGAAGAGCTCGCACTCTCCGCCATCACCCCACGACGCCACGGCCGCGCCCGACGCGAGGGCGCCGCCGAGCGAGATCCAGCCGGCTATTTGATGAGGCCCTGCTTCTTCAGCCAGGCCTTCGCGACATCCTTGGGGTCGCTCTTGTCGACGGCGACCTGCTTGTTCATGCCGTTGAGCTCGTCCTGCGAGAGCTTCGCGCTGATGCTGTTGAGCAGCTTCTTGATCGTACCGTCGTCCTTCGCGAGGAGGTCGTCGCGGACCACCGGCGCGATGTTGTCCGAGAGCTGCAGGTGCTTGTCGTCGTCGAGGAGGACGAAGCCCTTCGCCACGATCGTCGGGTCGCTCGTGAACAGGAGCCCGACGTCGATCTGCTTGCCATCGAGCGCGGCGACGGTCAGCGGACCGCCCGCGTCGAGCGGCTTGAAGTCCTTGAACGTGAGGCCGTAGGTCGCCTTGAGGCCCGGGATGCAGAATGGACGGGTCGGGCTCGGGCACTCCGGTGGACCACCGAGGACGAGCTGGCCGGCGACCGGCGCGAGATCGCTGAGCTTCTTGAGGCCGTACTTCGCCGCGGTGTCCTTCGTGACCACGAATCCGTTCTGATCGGTCGCCGCGGCGTAGTCCAGAACGGTGAGCTTCTTCGCCGAGAGGGCGGTCTGAAGGAGCTTCGCCGTCGCCTTCGGGTCGGTCGAGGCCTTGGCGCTCTTGTCCACGAAGCTCAGCAGGGTCGCGAGGTACTCCGCGTCGAGGTCGATCTGACCGGACTCGAGGGCCGGCTGGACGATCTCGCGGTTGCCGAGGTTGAACTTGCGCTCGACGGTGTACCCGCTGTTCTCGAGGGTCTGGGCGTACAGCTCGCCGAGGATGCCCTGCTCGTAGAAGTTCGTGGATCCGACCTTGACCGTGGGCTTGGCTCCACCGCTGCTGGTTCCGCCGCAGGCGCTCGCGACGAACACAGCGACGAAGAGAGCGATCGCGACTCGGATCGATGCGCGCATGGGAGGGACTCCTTCCGGGCCGCAGCGCTGAATCTCTCGGCCCACGCACAGTATCCCCGCCGTTGACGGGGACGCCGCTCCTTCGCCCCAGCGACGGAACGTGGCCTTACAACGCGGCCGGCTCCAGGCGTCTTCCCGGCGAAGCGGCCCTGCGCTCGACTGTGCCGAAGACGACTTCCACGACGATGGCGAGTGCCGCGACAAGGAGCGCCCCGGCGAACAAGCGGTCGTACTCCTGGAGCGCGAGGCCGTCCACGATGTACCGGCCGAGCCCGCCGCCGGCGACGAGCGCGCCCAGCGTCGCCGTCGCGACGATGTTCACCGCGCCGGTGCGGATACCGGACCAGATGAGCGGCAGCGCGAGCGGCAGCTCCACGCTCCGAAGGATCCCCGGTCCATCGAATCCCATGCCCCGCGCCGCCTCGACGACGTCGGGCTCGACGGTGCGCACGGCGACGTACGCGTTCGTCAGCACCGGCGGGATCGCGAGCGGGACGAGCGCGATGAGCGTCGGCCAGAAGCCGAGCCCGAGGCCGAGCGCGAACGAGAGCGGCAGCGCGAACGCCAGGAGCGCGAGCGACGGGAGGGCCCGGCCGACGTTCGCCACGTTCACCACGACGAAGGCGAACCGGCCGGTGTGACCGAGGGAGAGGCCGATCGGGAGCGCGATCAGGCAGGCGACCGCGAGGGCGAGCGCCGAGAGCTCGACGTGCTCGAGGATGCGGATCGGGATCGCGTCGGTGCCCCGGTAGTGGGCCGGGTCGGCGAGCCAGCGGGCGGTGTCGGCGAGCAGGCTCACCCGAGCCGGGTCCACGGCTCGAGCCGCCGCTGGAGCAGCACGAGGAGCGCATCGGCCGAGACCGCGAGCAGGACGGAGCAGACCGCGCCGACGATCAGCTCGGTCGAGAAGAACCGCTGGATCCCGATGAGGATGAGGAACCCGAAGCCGCCCTGGCCGATGAGCGACGTGACGGTCACGAGGCCGATCGTGCTGATCGTCGCGAGCCGGATGCCGGCGATGATCACCGCGAGCGCGAGCGGCACCTCGATGCGCCAGAGGAGCTGCCGCTGCGTGTAGCCCATCCCGACCGCGGCGTCGCGGACCTCGGCGGGCACGCCGCGGATGCCGCTCACGATGTTGCGGATGAGGATGAGGAGCGTGTAGCTCACGAGGCCGATCTCCGCCGTGACGATCGTGAGCCCGGTGATCGGAACGAGCAGCGCGAACAGCGCGAGGCTCGGGATCGTGTAGAGCGTCCCGGTGACCCACGTGATCGGCGCCTCGGAACGCGGGCTGCGCACGATCAGCAGTGACAGGCCGAACGCGATGAGGAAGCCGATGCCCACCGCGATCGCGGTGAGCTCGACGTGCTCGCCGAGCCGGAACGCGATCTCGTCGAGGTGCCCCGCGACCCAGTCCCAGCGGATGAGCGGCTCGCCCGCGGTCACGGATCGCTCCGGATGAGCGTGCCGATCGTCGCCAGCGTCAGCACGCCCAGGTACCGGTCGCCGTCGAGGACGACGCCGCACGTCGCCTCGCGCCGGAGCATGAGCGAAAGCGCCTGGCGGAGGGCCATCGCGGGCGCGAGGATCGGCGCGTTCGCAGCGACGGTCTCGCGACGGATCCGCGGATCGAGGTCCGCGCCCCCGACCGTGAGGACCTCGAGCCGCTTGAGGCCGCTCGCGGCGCCGACGAACTGCGCGACGAAGTCGTCCGCGGGGTGCGCGATGAGCTCGCCGGGCGGCGCGTACTGCACCAGATGGCCGTCGCGCATGAGCGCGACGCGGTCGCCGAGCCGGATCGCCTCGTCGATGTCGTGGGTGACGAACAGGATCGTCGTTCCGAGCTCGCGCTGGATCCGCAGCAGCTCGGCCTGGAGGCGATCGCGCACGATCGGGTCGACCGCCCCGAACGGCTCGTCCATGAGCATCACCGGCGGCTCGGCCGCGAGCGCGCGCGCGACGCCGGCCCGCTGGCGCTCGCCGCCGGACAGCTGCGCCGGATAGCGCTTCGCGTAGCGCCAGGGCTCGAGGCCGACGAGCGCGAGCAGCTCGGCCACGCGCGCGTGCGTACGACCGGCCGTCCAGCCGAGCAGGCGCGGGACGGTCGCGACGTTCTCCGCGATCGTCTGGTGCGGGAAGAGGCCGACCTGCTGGATCACGTAGCCGATCCGCCGCCGGAGCGCGGTCGGCTCCTCCCGCAGGACGTCGTTGCCGTCGATGAGGATCGCGCCCGACGTCGGCTCGATGAGCCGGTTGACCATCTTCAGCGACGTCGTCTTCCCCGACCCGCTCGGGCCGACGAGGATGCAGATCTTCCCCGCCGGGACGGTGAACGAGAGCCGGTCGACCGCGACCTGATCGGCGTAGCGCTTGGTGACCTCGCGGAACTCGACGGTCGCGCCGCGCTCGGGCATCGGCCGAGGATAGGGGTATGTTCTGCGCATCGTGCTGCACCTCGGTCGGGTCGGTGCGGTCAGCGTGATCGTCCTCGCGGTCGGCTGCGGGAGCGCCGCACCCCCGATCGCGTCGACGCAGCGGCCGGAGGCGACCGCCGGCCCGACGCCGCTCGCGACCGCGATCCGCGGGCTCGTGGCGGCGTTCGGCGGGACCGCGGGCATCGTCGTCGCCTTCCCCGGCGTGCCCGAGCCGGTCTACGCGGCCGATGCCGACACGCCGTTCATCGCGGCGTCGCTCTACAAGCTGGCCGTGCTGCTCCGTGTCGAGAGCCTCGTCGAGAGCGGCACGCTCTCGTACGACGACACGATCACGATCGCGGACGCCGACGTCACGATCGATGGATCGAACGAGCCGGCCGGGACCGTGCTCACGATCGACGAAGCGCTCGAGGAGATGATCACGTACTCCGACAACGGCAGCGCGCTCGCGCTGCTCCGCGTGTTCGGCGCCCCCGCGACGAACGCGAGGATCCTGTCCAGCGGCATCACGGGCTTCCATGTGGCCGAGAGCGCCGACGAGGACAACGTGGTGACCGCGCGGGCCCTCGGCACGTTCTTCGACCAGCTCGCCACGCGCCGGCTCGTCTCACCGGCCGCCTCGGACCGCATGCTCGCCCGGCTGCAGCGTCAGACGATCAACGACCGGCTGCCGCGCGATCTTCCCGCGGGCGTCGCGGTCGCGCACAAGACCGGCGATCTCATCGGCTTCGTCCACGACGCCGGCCTCATCCAGGCCGCCGACGGCCCACGCATCGCGGTCGTCCTCACCGCCGCCGGGACCGAGGCCGACGCGGACGACCTCATCGCCACCGTCGGCGCGCTCGTGTACTCGGCCGTCCTGACCAGGCCCGCGGCCGCGCGGGTCGATCCACTGCCGGCCGCGCAGTCACCCTGGTCTCGCTTCGGCATCGGCGCGGCGGCGCTGCTCGCCATCGGCGGACTCTCGGCGCTGGCCGTCCTGGTCACAGCGGGCCGGTCGGGCCGACGGCAGGCGCGGCGGAGGTCCGGTCCGCTGACCGTGTGGTCGCCGGAGCGCGGGCGGCGGCGTCGCTGACATGATCCTTGCGGAGGACCCATCATCCGATGGACCCTCGCGTGGAGACCGGCGGTCGGGCACTGCATGAAGATGGCCCTCGCGATCGTCTGGCGCGTCTGGCGGAGCGGCACGGACTTCGCCGCTTGCCATCAGTCCCTTGACGACTCCCTATGGGACCTGATGGGGCCGCAATTACGGCGCCCGAAGAACATTGAAGCTGGGTTTGAGATTTGCCACGTCCGTGAGGTCCCCAGGTGGACTAGAGAGCCAAACAATCGTGGACCCAAAGGCTGCTACGCGGCCGAGGACCCCCGGACGACCCTTGGTGTCCCTGTCGGCCCGGGCAATGACGACGACCTGACGGGTGCGTAGGTCATAGGCCCGGATCTCGCTCGGCGAACCCTGCCAGACAACGTAGCGCCGCCCGATCGTCGGCTGCCACCCCTGCTCGGTCGCGGGCGCGACCTGGAGCTCCTCGTTCGTGCGCATATTCAGCAGTCCGATCCCTCCCGGATCCAGAGCGTCGCGGCCCCCCTTCTTATAGGCGACAAGGTCGCCACGAATGCTCCCCTCCGACACATCGGTCGCTTTTAGGAGTTGGTGCGGCTCCGTTTCGATGAACGGGCGGAGCGCCCACAGGTGGCGCTCCGAGCGGCCCTCCGTGTACACCAGTGTGCCGCCAGAGAGGCTCGGGAAGCTGAGCCACTGTGCCGATCGAATCGTGATGCGAGCGCCGGTGGTCAGGCTCGCGACACTCAGCATGTGCGTGGGACCTGCTGCCGGTGCCGTCGTCGTCCACGCGGCCAACCCGGCGGCCGTCGTCACCATGGGGATGGGCGTCATCGACCGCCACGCCGTCGCCTCCGTCTCATCCGGTGCCGCTAGTTCATCTAGCACCACATCCCGCGGACCGTTCGTCGCGCGAACGCGGTACAAGACGCGCCCCGCGGGAAATGTCTCGACGAAGAGCGCCCAGCCGTCGGCATGGGCAATGGTTGAGATCGTCGCGTCCGAACTGCTCGCCCGCGCAACGAGCGACTCCTCCCCGGTCGACAGCGCGTAGCTGTATAGGCCCGGGAGAGCACTGACATCGTCGCCACCGGAGAAGAACAAGGTGTCTCTATCGACGACAAAGTCCAAAAAGTGATGCGCCACCTGGAACCGCTTCACGTCGAACGCGGCTTCGCTGGGACCGGCGCCCGAAGGTGTCGGCGCCTGCGCTGTCGGCGCGACCGCGCAAGCGAGACTGGTGGCCAGGATGGCCACCAGTCCGACCGTTACGGTCCCGCGCCTGAGTGTTACCAGATGATCCAATTCCTCGCGTGTTGCGTGCCGCTCCACGCGTTCGCGGACAACCCGGTCTCCGAGGCTCAGAGCACGCAGATGGACGACAGCGGCCGGCCATGGTCGGACCTAGCGGGTTGACCTTTTCGATGAGCACGCGGAGCCTTGTCTTGGCAGACCGCAGCTTTCAACTCCGATGCACTCGCGTCGCGGCACGATGGTCACGGGCTGATAGTGCTAGTAGCTTCGGCCCCGCTGGCGCGCGATGTCGAAGCTGGCGGTCTTCGCGACGGCCATCACCGCCATGACGCCGGCCTGCACCGGGTCGCTCACCACCAGATCGGCGGCCTTCGGCACGGAGCCCGCCATGTTCAGGCTGATGACCAGGATGCCGCGGGCCCGGACCTCCTCGACCGCCGTGGTGATCTCGCCGCCCATGAGCGCGCCCGCGAGCACGAGCGCGACCGCGCGCGGGAGCCGGGCCACGGCCCGGACCGCCGCCGCGAGGTTCTGCTCGCCGACGATCGGGATCGTGTCGATGCTGATCTTCTCGCCGCGGATGTTGTGCCGGTCCGCCTCGGAGATCGCCCCGAGCGCGACCTGGCCGACCTGCGCGCCACCGCCCACGACGATGATCCGCTTGCCGTAGACCTCGGCCATCGACGGGACCTGCTCGACCGAGTCGACGACGTCGAGCTCCCGCAGCTCGGCCACGAGCGCGCTCGGGTCGGCCGAGGCATCGTCCGGCAGATCGACCTCGACGTGCAGCCGGGCGCGCTCGCCGCGCTCGGGGATCTCGATCCCGGTGATATTCCCGCGGTGGGCGAGGATCACCCGCGTGATCGCGTGGAGCGTGCCCGGTCGATCGGGCCCTTCGCAGACGAGCGCGATCGCGCGGACCGGCTCAGCCACCCATCCGCTCCCGCCGCGCCGTCACCCGCCCGGTGTTGAAGCCGAGCCAGTGCATCCGGCCGAGGTGCCGCGCGTGCTCGACCTTCATGCAGCGGTCCATCACCACCGCGAGGCCGGCATCGGCCGCGATGCGCGCACCCTCGGGGCTGATGACGCCGAACTGGAGCCAGAGGGCCTTCGCCCCGATCGCCACCGCGTCGCGCGCGATGTCCGGCACCGCGTCGGGCCTGCGGAACACGTCGACCACGTCGACCGGGAACGGGATGTCTCGGAGTGATGCGTAGCTCTGTTCACCCAGGATCTCGGGCTCGCGCGGGTTCACCGGGACGATCCGGTACCCATGCCGCTTCAGGTAATAGCCGATGAAGCTCGATGGCCGGAGCGGATCCTTCGACAGACCGACGATCGCGATCGTGCGCGCGGAGTTCAGCGTCGAAAGGATCGTCTTCGGATCCTGATACGTCGTCGGCTCGGTCACCCTGTCCGCCCCGCCGCGGCGAGCCCGCGCCGCAGATCGGCGATGAGGTCCGCGAGCGTCTCGAGCCCGACCGACAGGCGGATCGTGCCCGGACCGACGCCCGCGGCCGCGAGCTCGTCGTCGTTCAGCTGGCGATGGGTCGTGCTCGCCGGGTGGATGACCAGGCTCTTCGCGTCGCCGACGTTCGCGAGGTGGCTCCAGAGCTCGAGGCCCTCGATGAAGCGCTGCCCCGCCTCGCGGCCGCCCTTCAGGTCGAACACGAACACGGCACCCGCCCCGCGCGGCAGGTAGCGCTCGACCAGCGGCCGGTACGGGCTCGACGGCAGTCCGGGATAGCGCACGCCGGCCACCGCGGGGTGCGACTCGAGGAACGTGGCGACGCCGAGCGCGTTCTCCACGTGGCGGACCATGCGCAGCGGAAGCGTCTCGAGACCGAGGAGGAACTGGAAGCTGTTGAACGGCGACAGCGCGCCGCCGAGATCGCGGAGCGACTCCGCGCGCAGCTTCATGAGGTAGCCGTACATCCCGAACGTCTCGTGGAACGCGAGGCCGTGGTACGCCGGCGACGGATCGGCGACCACCGGGAAGCGGCCGTTGGACCAATCGAACGTGCCGGCTTCGACCACGATGCCCCCGATGCTCGTGCCGTGCCCGCCGATGAACTTCGTCGCGGAGTGGACGACGATGTCGGCGCCGTGCTCGATCGGTCGGCAGAGGTACGGCGTCGCGAAGGTCGAGTCGACCATCAGCGGCGCCCCATGCTGGTGCGCGATGTCGGCGACCGCGCTGATGTCGAGCACGTTCCCGCCGGGATTGCCGATCGTCTCGCCGTACAGGACCTTCGTGCTCGGCCGCAGCGCGGCGCGCCAGGCATCGAGATCGTCGGGATCGACGAACGTGAGCTCGATCGAGAGCTTGCGCGACAGGTGCTTCAGCTGGGTGATCGTCCCGCCGTACAGCGCGCTCGACGAGACGACGTGATCGCCCGGCGTGAGCATCGTGAACAGGGCCGCGGCCTGCGCGGCGAGGCCGCTCGCGAACGCGACCGCGCCGGCGCCGCCCTCGAGGCTGGCGACGCGCTCCTCGAACACCGCGGTGGTGGGGTTCATGATCCGCGAGTAGGTGTTCCCGTACTCCTGCAGGTTGAAGTACGCGGCGGCCGACTCGGGATCCTCGAACACGTACGAGGTCGTCTGGAAGATCGGGACGGCCCGCGCGCCGGTGTACGGGTCCGGCCGCTGGCCGGCGTGGATCGCGCGCGTGTCGAAGCCGAGCTCGCCGCGCTCGTCCGTCATGCGACGTGCTCCCCCACCCGATCCAGGAACGCGGAGATCTCCCGCGTCATTTCCGCCTCCTCGAGGAGGAAGGAATCGTGGCCATAGTCCGCCTGGATGATGGCATGCCGGACGTCCTTGCCCGTGGCCCGCAGAGCGGCCGCGATCTCCTCCGAGTCGCGCGGTGGATAGAGCCAGTCGGAGGAGAAGGACAGCAGGAGCGCCGCGGCCCGCACTCGCTCGAGCGCCCGCTCGAGCGAGCCCTGGCCATACGTCCTGGCGAGGTCGAAGTAGGTGAGCGCGCGGGAGATGTAGAGGTACGCGTTCGCGTCGAACCGCGCGGCGAACGCCTCGGCCTGGTACCTCAGGTAGGACTCCACCTCGAAGTCGGGCGCGGTGAGGTCGTAGAGCGGCTCGCCCCCGCCGCGCTGGAACCGCCGGCCGAACTTCTCGCGGACCGCGTGGGCCGAGAGGTACGTGATGTGCCCGACCATCCGCGCGATCTTGATGCCGGCGTCGGGTGCGCGGCCCGTGCCGTGGTACGCGCCGCCCTGCCAGTCCGGATCGCTCGTGATCGCGTTGCGGGCGATCGCGTTCCAGGCGACGCCCTGCGTCCCGAGGCGCGCGGTGCTCGCGATCGGCACGATCGCGCGGACCGCATCGGGATACGCGACGGCCCACTCGAGAGCTTGCATCCCGCCGAGCGATCCGCCGCTCACCGCGAGGACGCCCTCGATCCCGAGGGCCCGGAGGAACAGCCGCTCGGCGCGGACCATGTCGCCGACGGTCACGACCGGGAACGTCGCCCCATACGGCTCACCGGTCGACCGATCGATCGAGCTCGGACCCGTCGAGCCCCGGCACGAGCCGATGAGGTTCGTGCAGACGACGAAGTAGCGGTCCGTGTCGAACGCCTTGCCCGGCCCGATCATGCCGTCCCACCAGCCGAGCCCGCGCTTGCCGCGCTCGGCGGCACCGACGCCGTCGACGGTCGTCGGGGCGGCCGGATCGTCGCTCCAGCCCGCGGCGTGCGCATCGCCCGAGAGCGCGTGGCACACGAGGATCACGTTGTCCTTCGTGGCGGAGAGCGTCCCATAGGTCTCGTACGCGATCCGCACTGAGGCGAGCGACCTCCCGGAGTCGAGCCGGAGGGGCTCCGGAAGATCGAGATATTCGGTGCGAGTGGTGCCGACGGAGCCGCGCTGCTGCATCTGGACCGACCTCACTGTGTTCCTGGTCTCGATCGCGAGGGTGGTGCTCCTAGGAACAGGGACAGGCGCAGCGAAGCATTCGGGCGAATGCGCGACAGCCTGCCGGGGTGGCCACCGCGCGATGCTACGCCGGGCGGTGGCGCAGCGTGCGGACGGCGACCACGATGCCGAGGATGGCGACGGCCGCGGCGGCGCTGATCGCCCAGTGATCGGCGACGTGCGGATCGAGGGCCGGGTCGCTGAGGATCATGTCCGCGCTCGTCCAGATGAGCGCGAGCGCGCCGAGCCAGATGAGCCGCGGTGCGCGGTCGAGCACGCTCGCGATGAGACCACTGCCGAAGAGCACGATCGGGATCGAGAGGCCGAGCCCGAACGCGAGCAGCGGCAGGTCGCCGTGAGCCGCGCCGCCGACACCGAGCACGTTCTCGACGCTCATCGCCGCGTCCGCGACGAGGATCGTGAGCACCGCCTCGCGCAGCGACCCTGCCGGCTGCACCGCCGCATGGGCGTCCGCGGGCGCCGGCCGGACGAGCCGGTACGCGATGACGGCGAGCACGAGCCCGCCGGCCAGCTGCAGGTACGGGATCGCAAGGAGGTACGAGACGACCGCCGCGGCCAGGATGCGGAGCACGACCGCGAGCCCGCCGCCCAGGACGATCGCGCGGCGGCGCTGCGCGTCGGGAAGGCGGCGCGCGGCCATGCCGATGAGCAGCGCGTTGTCGCCCGACAGGGCCAGGTCGATGAGCACGATCGCGATGAGCGCGGAGATCTCCATCAGCCCATCAACCGTAACAAGGCCGTCGCCGCCGCCGAGAGCTCGGCGCCCTGGCGGGTCAGGGCGTGGATCGCGCGCTTCGGCGCCGGATGGCCATCGACCTTCACCTGGATGAGGTCGCCGCGCCCGAGCTCCGCGCGGATGGCCATCTCCGGCAGCATCGCGGCGCCGAGCCCCGACAGGACGACGCGCTTGCAGGCCTCGGTGTTGTCGAGCTCCATGAGGACGCGCGGCGCCGTCTCCCCCTCCGCGAAGAACGCCATGGTCATCGTGTGCAGGAAGGCCGCGGGATCGCGCACGACGAGGCCGGCCTTCGCGAGCTCGTCCATCTTGACCGCACCCTTGCGCGCGAGACGGTGCGACGGCGCGACGACGACCGGCACCGATTCCGTGAACAGGACGCGCGAGGCGAGATCGGGCAGCAGCACGAGCTGGCTCACGAGGGCGAGCTCGACCTCCTCCGCGCGCAGAAGGTCGGCGACGAATCGCGAGTGGCCGCTCCGCACGAGCGTCTCCACCTGTGGATGGCGCGCGGCGAATCGCGCGAGCGCGCGCGGCGCGAGGTAGAGCGCCAGGTCGGACGCGAGCCCGACCGCGAGGAGGCCGCCGCGGGCCTCGCTCCCGGCCTTCGCGTCCGTCGCGCCGCGGCGCAACGAGTCCAGGGCGGCGATGGCGCGGGGCAGGAAGCGCCGCCCCGCCGGCGTGAGCGACACGCCGCGCCGTCCCCGCACCAGCAGCTGCGCCCCGAGCTCGCGCTCGAGGCCGTGCAGGCGGGCCGTGCAGGTCGGCTGGGTCAGGCCGAGCGCCAGGGCCGCGCGGCTGATCGATCCGCGGCGGTTCGCCTCGACGAAGGCCTCGACCTGGCCCAGCTCCATCGCTCAGATATAGACGAAATCTATGTTGCTAGCAAGACAATAGGGATAGCCTATGGGCAGGTCCGCGCCTACGATGAGGCCCAATCCAACGGGGAGGGCGACGACCGTGGCCTCGCTGAACCTGACCCAGAAGATCATCCAGAGCCACCTCACCGCCGGCGACCTCCGGGCCGGCACCGAGGTCTCGCTCCGCGTCGATCAGGGCCTCCTCCAGGACACCACCGGGACCATGGGCTTCCTCCAGCTCGAAGAGCTCGGGGTCGACCAGATCAAGATCCCGTTCGCGATCGTGTACGTCGATCACAACATCCTCGCGATCGACTTCAAGAACCCCGACGACCACCTGTTCCTGCGCTCGTTCGCGCAGCGGCATGGCATCCACTTCTCGCGCCCGGGCACCGGGATCTGCCACTACCTGCACATGGAGCGGTTCGCGAAACCGGGGCAGCTCCTCCTCGGCGCCGACAGCCACACGGTCATGGCCGGCTCGGTGTCGATGATCGCCATCGGAGCGGGCGGCCTGGACGTCGCGGTCGCGCTCGCGGGTCACGGCTTCACGATGGCGATGCCCAAGGTCGTCGAGGTCCGTCTCGACAACCGGCTCGGGCCTTGGATCCAGGCGAAGGACATCATCCTCGAGCTCCTGCGCCGCCGGGACGTGAAGGGCGGCGTCGGCCGGATCTTCGAGTTCACCGGCGCGGGCGTCGAGACGCTCTCGGTCCCCGAGCGCGGGACGATCTGCAACATGATCGCCGAGCTCGGCGCGACCACCGGCATCTTCCCCAGCGATCGCCGGACGAAGGAGTGGCTGGCCGAGCAGGACCGGCCCGGCGACTACGTCGAGCTCGCGGCCGACGCGGGCGCGTCGTACGAGGAGCGTGAGGTCATCGACCTCGCGAAGCTCGAGCCGCTCATCGCGAAGCCGTCGAGCCCCGGCAACGTCGTACCGGTGCGCGAGGTCGCCGGCACGAAGGTGCAGCAGGTCTGCGTCGGCTCGAGCGTGAACTCCGGCTACGCCGACCTCGCCATCGTGGCCGCGGTGATGAAGGGGAAGACCGCGCACCCCGAGGTCTTCATGACCGTGACCCCCGGCTCGAAGCAGATCCTCGACGCGCTCGCCGACGGCGGCGCGTACCAGTCGCTGATCGCGAGCGGCGCGCGCATGCTCGAGCCCGCGTGCGGCCCGTGCGTGGGGATGGGCCAGGCGCCGCCCACCGGCAGCGTCTCGGTCCGGACGTTCAACCGGAACTTCCCCGGCCGGAGCGGCACGGACAACGACCAGGTCTACCTGTGCAGCCCGACGACCGCGGCCGCGACCGCGCTCCGCGGGGTGATCACCGACCCGCGCGACCTCGGTGCCGAGCCGACGTTCTCGGTGCCGGCGATGGACCCGGGCGTCGACGACTCGAACATCCTCGTGCCGCCGCCGCCGGATGAGGCGCGGAAGGTCCACGTCGTGAAGGGGCCGAACATCCAGCCACCGCCGCGGCAGACCGCCCTGCAGAACATGCTCAGCGGCGAGGTCATCATCACGCTCGGCGACAACGTCTCGACCGGCGACCTCTCGCCGGACGGCGCGGTCGTCATGGCCCTCCGTTCGAACGTGAACGCGATCGCGGAGTTCACGTTCAAGCGCTTCGACCCGGCGTTCCCGCGGCGCGCGCGAGAGAAGGGCGGCGGATTCATCGTCGCCGGCCAGAACTACGGCCAGGGCTCGAGCCGCGAGCACGCGGCGCTCGCGCCGAAGGCCCTCGGCATCCGCGCCGTCATCGCCCAGTCATTCGCGCGGATCCACCGCCGCAACCTCATCTCGCAGGGCATCCCGCCGCTCGTGTTCAAGAACGAGCCGGACCTCGCCAAGATCCAGCAGGGCGACGTCCTCACGATCAACGGCCTGCGCGAGGCCCTCGAGTCGAACCGGGACAACGAGATCGTCATCGCGAGGACGGACAAGGGGGCGGAGATCCCGCTCAGCGCGAGCTTCCTGCCGAGCGAGGCGAAGACGCTCCTGGCCGGCGGGCTCCTCGCGGAGCTCCGTGCGGGCGGGGACACGCTTTCGGCCGGGGTCGTGGTCAGCGGCTCCGCGGATCAGGGCTCGCCCCAGGAGAGTCACAATCTCCCGGTCGCCGGCGACGAGGCCGTCAAGACAGCGAAAGAGGCGGCGAAGCAGCCGAAGTGACGCCACCGCACACGATCACCCTCATCCCGGGCGATGGCACCGGTCCCGAGATCGTCGAGGCGACGCGCCGGGCGATCGAGGCGACGGGCGTGAAGATCGAGTGGGACCGCCAGGAGATCGGCGTGCCCGCCATCGAGAAGAACGGCACGCCGTTCCCGCCGGCGGCGCTCGACTCCATCCGCAGGAACAAGGTGGGCCTCAAGGGCCCGTTGACGACCGAGCTCGGGAAGGGGTTCCGCTCGGTGAACGTCGCGCTGCGCAAGGAGTTCGACCTGTACGCGAATCTGCGACCGGCGAAGACCTACCCCGGTGTCCGCGCACCGCTGGGCAACATCGACCTCGTGGTCGTGCGCGAGAACATCGAAGACCTCTACGCCGGGATCGAATTCGACCTCGGGACGCCCGAGCTGGCCGAGGTCCGTGCGGTCATCGAGCGGGCCGGCAAGCAGCAGATCCGTGAGGATGCGGCCATCTCGATCAAGTACATCTCCGAGATGGGCAGCCGCCGCATCGTGCGGTTCGCGTTCGAGTACGCGCGGGCCAACCAGCGCAAGAAGGTCACGGCCGTCCACAAGGCGAACGTCATGAAATTCACCGATGGCCTGTTCCTGCGCGTCGCCGGGGAGGTCGCCCGGGAGTACCCCGAGATCGAGTTCGAGGACCGCATCGTCGACAACATGTGCATGCAGCTCGTCCAGAAGCCGGAGCTCTACGACGTGCTCGTGCTGCCGAACCTGTACGGCGACATCGTGAGCGACCTCGTCGCCGGCCTCGCCGGCGGGCTCGGCGTCGCGCCCGGCGCGAACATCGGCGAGAACGGCGTCGCGGTGTTCGAGGCGATCCACGGGTCGGCTCCGAAGTACGCGGGCCAGAACAAGGTGAACCCGATGGCCCTGATGCTCGCGGGCGCGCTCATGCTCCGGCACATCGGTGAGCGTGAGGCCGGCGACCGGCTCGAGCGCGCGATCGCGTCCGTCGTCGCCGTCGGCAGGGACGTCACGTACGACCTCAAGCCTGACCGCGACGACCCGACGGCCGTCGGCACGAAGGAGTTCGCGGACGCCGTGATCACGGAGCTGGCGGCGGTCCGTGCCTGACGTCGACCCGAAGAATCCCGACCGGTATCTCTACAGCACGAAGACGAAGTTCGAATTCCAGTTCGGCTATTCGCGGGCGGTGCGGCACGGCAACGTCATCCGCGTCGCGGGTACGGCCGGGCTGGACGACAACGGCAACCCGGTGAGCGGCGGCGTCGTCGACCAGACGAAGCGCGCGCTCGAGATCCTGAAGGCCGCGATCGAGGATGTCGGCGGACGGGTGCAGGACACGATCATGACCCGGGTCTACGTCTCCGACGCCGCGTCGATCGAGAGCGTCGCCGTCGTCCACGGCGAGTTCTTCCGCGACATCCGGCCGGCCACGACGATCGTGCAGGTGAGCTTCATCGACCAGCGGATCCTGGTCGAGATCGAGGCCGAGGTCGTGTACGGCGGCGCGGACGCGAAGAAGCCGTGACCGCGGTCCGCGTCGTCGTCACCGGCGCCACCGGACAGGTGGCCTACGCCCTGCTCCCCCGGATCGCCGCGGGCGAGATGTTCGGTCCCGACACGGAGGTGGACCTTCGCCTCGCGGACATTCCTCCGGTCATCGAGAAGGCGAAGGGCGTGGTCATGGAGCTCGAGGACGGCGCATACCCGCTTCTCGCACGGGTCAGCGCGAGCAGCGAGCGCGCCCAGAGCCACCAGGACGCCGACTGGGTGCTGCTCGTGGGGAGCGTGCCGCGCGGCCCCGGGATGGAGCGCGGCGACCTCATCCGGAAGAACGGCCCGATCTTCGTCGACGAGGGCAAGGCCATCGCGCAGTACGGCTCGAAGAACGTGCGGGCCGTCGTCGTCGGGAACCCCTGCAACACGAACTGCCTCATCGCCCGGCATGCCGCGGGCGACACCGTGCCCGCGGACCGCTGGACCGCGCTCACCCGTCTCGATCAGAACCGGGCGGCGTCGCTGCTCGCGGCGAAGGCGCGGGCGCGCAGCAAGGACGTGCGGCACCTCGCGATCTGGGGAAACCACAGCGCGACGCTCTATCCGGACTTCACGAACGCGACGGTGGGTGGCACGCCGGCGGATCAGGTCGTCGAGCGCGCGTGGCTCGAGACCGAGTTCATCCCCGCGGTGCAGCAGCGCGGCGCCGCGGTCATCGCGGCCCGCGGCGCGTCGAGCGCGTTCTCGGCGGCGCAGGCGATCGTCGACCACGTGAAGAGCCTCGTGACCCGCACCCCGGGGGACGACTGGTTCAGCGCCGCGGTCGTGTCCGATGGCAGCTACGGCGTCGGGCGCGGCATCGTCTCGTCCTTCCCGCTGCGCTCGAAGGGGGACGGCGGGTACGAGATCGTCCAGGGCGTGAAGATCGACCGCTTCGCGAAGTCCAGGATCGACGCGACGATCGCCGAGCTCGAGAAGGAGCGCGACATCGTGAAGGACCTGCTCGGCTAGGTCGGACGCGCGCCACGCAGCTGCGTGAGGATCACGGTCTGCGCGACGTTGATCTCGTGGACCTCGACCGTCAGCCGATGCACGGCCGCGAGCGTCTCGTGGTCCGCCTCCGCCCGGGCGTCGTTCGCCGCCTGGATCACGTTCTGGCCGACGATGATGATCGGCAGCAGGACGAGCTGGAGGAACGTCTGCGCGATCCAGCTCACGATCACGATGACCTCGCCTGACCCGAGGGCCGCGGGCAGCGAGATCAACGCGATCCCGGCGAAGACATACGCGATCCACATCGAACCGACGGTCTTCGTGATCCGGACGGCAAGCCAGGTGTTGAACCGGCCCGCGAGCCCGCCGCCGTGGACCGCGGCGTGAACCTGGGAGCTGAGCACGAGCCTGGGCCGGTGGCGCGTCGCGGTGTCGACATCCATCGTCAGTGAGCCTCCTTGTTTCGGTCAGCTCAGTTTCTACTCTCCGCGGCATAGATCGCGCCGAGGAACCGGCTGGGTACGCGACCGAGCAGCCTCGTGGTGGCGAACCCCGCGCCGGGCGCGACCGCGAGCCAGGTCGTGTAGCCGATCGGGTGCGGCACCCAGAGGTTGCCGCGGTCGGCGTCGTACTCGACGAGTACGAACCTGCCGCCCGGCTTGAGGTACGACCGGACGAGCGCGAGGACCGGGGCCTTGTCCCTCACGAAGTGCAGCGCGTTCGCCATGAGCACGCCGTCCATCCCGCTGAAGCCGAGCGCGCGGGTGAAGTCGGCGGTCCGCTGGTCCAGGCGGATCTGATCGAAGGCTGCGTGCACGGCCTTCGCCTGTGTCGCGAGCGCGCCGCGATCGGCGTCGACGGAGTGGATCAGGCCGTTGGGGCCAAGGAGCTCCGCGAGCGCGAGGGTGAATGCCCCGGTGCCGGACCCGAGCTCGAGCCACGTCTCGCCCGGCGTGACCGCGTCGTGGATGAGCGCGACGTGATCCGAGTGGTCTATGGGGCGATGTCGGTCCGCGCGCGCTTGCGGGCGTACGCGCGGGTGTCGGCGTTCTCGACCAGCGCCTTCGCGCTCTTCCCGTCGAGCGGGTACGTCGCGATGCCCCAGGAGCGCGCCGGCATCCGGATCCGCTGTCCATCCGGCAGCTCGACCTCGGACCGGTCGAGCTCGGCCATCAGCCGCTGCACGACGCGCTCGGCCTCATCGCGCGGTGTCTCGGGCATGACGATCGCGAACTCGTCGCCTCCGTAGCGGGCCGGGATGTCCTCCGTGCGCACCCGGCGCCCGATGAGCCCGCCGAGCGTCCGGAGGACGGCGTCGCCCGCGAGGTGGCCGTAGGTGTCGTTCACGCGCTTCAGGCCATCGATGTCGAAGTACGCGACGGCGACCTGCGCGGAGTGCCGCTCCGCGCGGGCGACCTCCTCCTCGAGCCGGTCGTAGAAGTAGCCGTAGTTGTGGATCCCGGTCAGCGCATCGGTGTTGGCCGCGCGCTTCAGCCGTTCGTGCAGCTCGGCGACGTCGATGGCCGCGGCGATCTGCGCCGCGACCGCCTGCAGGAGCGTGAGGTCGCGCTGGCCGAACACGCCGACCGACGGATGCGACACGACGAGCGCGCCGATCGTGTGGCCCGACGACACGAGCGGCACGACCATCTCGGACCGCACGTTCGGGTCGCCGAGGTAGCGCGGGTCGCTGCGCACGTCGTCGACGATCTGCGCCTCGCCGTGCTCGACGACCCACCCCGAGAGCCCGCGGCCGTTCGGGACGCGGCTCGGTCCGAGATCGGCGCCCGGTCCGGCCTCGGCCCGGACGACGAGATCGCCGCTCGCGTCCTCGCGCAGGAGGATCGTGAACGCCGCCCCGGCCATGTGCCGCTCGAGGATCGCGAGGATGCGCGCGAGGAGCTGGTGCATGTCGAGGAGCGTGTGGAACTCCGGCGTGATCTCGGCCAGGATCGCGAGCTCGCGCGACGCGCCGACCTCGACCTCCGCCGCCGCGACCGCGCCGCGAGCCTCGATCATCGTGACGAACTCGTCGACGATGCGCGGGTCGTACCACGCGCCGGCCAGCGTGACGAGCTCGGCGATCGCGGCATCCGGCGGGAGCGCGCGCCGGTATGGCCGGTCAGCGAGCATCGCCTCGTAGCCCATCGCGACCGACAGCACGCGCGCGCTCGGCGGGATCGCCTCCCCCTTCAAGCCGTCCGGGTAGCCCGTGCCGTCCCATCGCTCGTTGGCGTGGCGGACGATCGGGACCACCGTCCGGAGGAACTCGATGGATTCGAGGATCCGCGCGCCGAGCAGCGGATGCTCCTGGACGATCTTGCGCTCCTCGGGCGTGAGCGGCCCGCTCTTCGCGAGGATCGTGGCGGGGATGCCGATCTTGCCGAGCGAGTGGAACAGCGAGGCGTACCGCAGGTCGCGGAGCGAGTCGTCGGGCATGCCGAGCCGCTCGCCGAGCGTCACCGCATCGGCCGCGATGCGCCGCTGATGGTCCTCGTGGTAGCCGTCGCGCGCCTCGATCATGGCCGTGAGCTTGGAGACGGTGGAGAGATACGCCTCATCGAGCTTGAGATAGAGGCGCATGGACCGGATGGCCGTGGCGCCCATGCCCGCGAGCACGCCGATGAGCTCGCGCTCGTCGTCGGTGAAGCGGTGGGGGTCCCGCCAGGTGACCATGAGCGCGCCGACGGACTCGGAGGCGACCCGCAACGGTTGTACGAACAGGGCGCGGTGGTTCCACTCGCGCATGCTCGACCGCGTCGGCTCCGGCGCCTGCTCCGAGTCGGTGATCTCCACCGGCCGGCCGGAGTCGAGCATCGACATGATCGCGGTGTTGGCCTTCGACAGCACCAGGAACTCCGACGGGCGGCGGCCGGTCGTGTTGCCCGCGAACTCGAGGCTCTCCCGGCCGGTGTCGAGGTACACGGCCGCCGCGGACGCGCCGATCGAGTCGACGAACGCGCCGGCGAAGAGCTTGATGACGTCCTCCATCCGGCGCTGGCTGTTCAGCTCGACGCCGGTGCGGTGCAGGTCGACGAGCCGCTTCGACAGGCCGCTCGCGCGGGCGTACAGGTCGGCGCGCTCGATCGCCACGGCGGCCTCGTTCGCGATCGCGACGAGCAGCTCGAGGTCGCCCTCGTCGTACGCGTTCGGCTTGACGCTCTGCACGGACAGCGCGCCGACCACGACCCCCTGGATCCGCATCGGCGCGACGAGGATCGATCGCTCGACGATCGTCCCCCACGCGCTGCGCACCAGACCCAGCCTCGGGATGTCCTTCTCGGTGTCGCGGATGAGCAGCGGCTGGCCGCGTTCGACGACGAGACCGGCGAGCGTGCCGGCCACGGGCCGGTCCGCGGGCGGCAGCTCCTCGTTCCCGTCGACGAGGAACCGGTACGACACGAGCGAGCGCGGGCGGTCGACGATGGCGACGAAGAACGCGTCGGACGCGAGGACCGTCCGGACCTGCGCGTACACCGCCCGGAAGACCTCGGACGTGTCGAGCGACATCCCGACCGCGTGGCCGACCTCGACCAGGGTCGCCAGGAGTCGCGCGCGGCGCTCCGCGACGAAGCGCGCGCGGATGTCGAGGTAGCCGAACACGAAGAGCGGGATGCCGGGGACCAGGAACCACGGCTCGATGAGGATGATCTCGATCGTGATCACCGCGGCCAGGCTCCAGAGCAGCTGCGCGCGCCCCGTGCGCACGAACCAGCGCCAGCCCTGCTGGAGGATGCTGCCGCCCAGCGCGACGAGCAGGAGGTACAGCTGCGCGAGGTCGAACGCGACGAGCGCGAGCACCGCGAGCACGGCGGCCGGGATGGCGGCGGGCGCGCCGAGCTGCGGCGCGAGCGCGCGCCACACCGCCGCGTACACGAGGGAGGCGAAGCCGCTCGAGACCGCGATCGCGGCCGCGTTGCGGACGATCTGCTCGCGGCGCTTCCGGCCCATGATGTCGCTGGTGAGCCGTGCGACCGCGGCCACGATGGCCACCGCGCCCGGCGGCAGGAACACGGTGCCTGCGACGATCGCGACGTCCGACGGGCTGAGGTCCGCGTCCGGATGGATCCTGATCGGTCGCGCCGCGAGGATCACCGTCGCGAGATAGAGCGCGCCGACGAGCCAGAGCCGCACCGGCATGAGGACGAGGCTGACGGTGCCGATGGCCAGGAACGGGAGGGAGACGAGGGCCGTCGCGACCACCAGACCCGTCGTCGCGGAGGAGGTCCGCTGGCCACCCATCGTCGGGGCCTGAGGCTATCAGGGGGTCCGGTCGGAGCCCTATCTGGGCGGGATCAGCTACCGGGAACGAAGGTACCGCTCGAACAGCAGGATCCCGGCGAAGATCGCCGCGATGATCAGGACCTCTTGGAGGCCGCCGCGCTCGATGCCCGGCCGGATCACGAGCAGGATGAAGGCGATGGCCAGGACCGACCCGGCCGCGACCACGAACGCGCGGCGCCGGTCCATCAGGCCTTCGCGGACGGCGGCTCCGGGTCGCCCTCGCCCGGCGGCGTGGCGCGCCGGCCCCCGGGTGAGAGGATCCGGCGCTTCACCCACGCGAGCGGGTCGTAGAACTCGGTCACGATCCGCTCCTTGAGCGGGATGATCGCGTTGTCGGTGATGTGGATGTCCTCGGGGCACACCTCGGTGCAGCACTTGGTGATGTTGCAGAACCCGAGGCCCGCCTTGAGGCGGATGAGCTCGAGCCGGTCGTTCGCATCGAGCGGGTGCATCTCGAGCGCGGCGAGCCGGACGAAGAACCGCGGGCCGGAGAACGCCGGCTTGTTCTCCTCGTGGTCGCGGATCACATGACACGTGTCCTGGCACAGGAAGCACTCGATGCACTTGTGGAACTCCTGGACCCGGTCGACGTCCTCCTGGTACATCCGCCGCGTGCCGTCGGCCTCCTTCGGCTTCGGCTTGAACGCGGGGACCTCCTTCGCCTTCTCGTAGTTGAACGAGACGTCCGTGACGAGGTCCTTGATGATCGGGAAGGTCTTCATCGGCGAGACCGTGATCTCCTCGCCCGGCGAGAACGTGTTCATCCTCGTCATGCACATGAGGCGCGCGCGCCCGTTGATCTCGGCGCTGCACGAGCCGCACTTGCCGGCCTTGCAGTTCCAGCGCACCGCGAGGTCGGGCGCGCGGAGCGCCTGGATCTTGTGGATGACATCGAGCACGACCATGCCCTCGTCGGCCGGCACGGTGTACGGCTCGAACCGCCCGCCGTCCTTGGTGCCGCGCCACACCCGCAGGGTGACGTTGCCCTCGCTCTTCGCGGACGCCAGCAGATCCTGCTTCACGCGGACTTCTCCTCGCTGAGGACGAGCTGGCGCAGCTCCTCGGGGATCTGGGGCAGCGGCTCGGTGGTCAGCTCGAGCCTGGCCCCGCGGAAGCGGGTGACCACGTTCTTCTTCCCCCAGTCGGGATCGGCCTTCGGGTGATCCTCCCGGGTGTGGCCGCCACGGCTCTCCGTGCGCATGAGGGCCGACGCGGCACAGGCCTGGGCGATCGTGATCATCGAGCGGAGGTCGAGCGCGAGGTGCCAGCCGGGGTTGAACTGGCGGTTGCCTTCGACGGTCACGCGGTCGAGGCGCAGGCCGAGCTCGTCGAGCTTCGCGATCGCCTCGGTGAGCTCGCTCGCGGTCCGGATGATCCCGACCAGGCCCTGCATCGTCTCCTGCAGCTCCGCGTGGAGCGCGTAGGGGTTCTCGCCGCCCTCGCGTTCGAACGGCGCGAGCATCGACCGGGCCGCGGACTCCACCTGCGCGTCGTCGATCGCGCGGGCGTTGATGCGGCTCGCGTACGCGGCCGCGCCGGCACCGGCCCGGCGTCCGAAGACGAGCAGGTCCGACAGCGAGTTGCCGCCGAGCCGGTTCGCTCCGTGCATCCCCGCGGCGACCTCACCGGCGGCGAAGAGCCCGGGGACGGTCGCCGCGGCGGTCTCCGGGTCGACCCGCACGCCGCCCATGATGTAGTGACAGGTCGGGCCGATCTCCATCGGCGTCGTCGTGATGTCCACGTCCGCCAGCTCCTTGAACTGGTGGTACATCGACGGCAGCCGCTTCTTGATGTATTCGGCCGGGCGGCGCGTCGCGATGTCGAGGTACACGCCGCCGTGGGGCGTCCCGCGGCCGGCCTTCACCTCGGTGTTGATCGCCCGCGCGACCTCGTCCCGCGGCAGCAGATCCGGCGTGCGCCGGTTGTTCTTCTTGTCCTCGTACCACGCGTCCGCCTCGCGCTCGGTGTCGGCCGTGTCGGCGCGGAAGAACTCCGGGATGTAGTCGAACATGAAGCGCCTGCCGTCCTTGTTCTTGAGCGTGCCGCCGTCGCCGCGCACGCCCTCGGTCACCAGCAGCCCGCGCACGCTCGGCGGCCAGACCATCCCGGTGGGATGGAACTGGACCATCTCCATGTCGATGAGATCCGCCCCCGCGTCGAGGGCCATCGCCATGCCGTCACCGGTGTACTCCCACGAGTTCGAGGTGATCTTCCAGACCTTGCCGACGCCGCCCGTCGCGAGCACGATCGCGCGGGCGCCGAACAGCACGAACTTCCCGCTCTCGCGCCAGTAGCCGAGCGCGCCCGCGATCTTGCCGCCGTCGGTGAGGAGCCGCTGGAGGTTGCACTCCATGTACACGTCGATGCCCTTGTGCACCGCGTGCTGCTGGAGGATGCGGATCATCTCGAGACCGGTGCGGTCGCCGACGTGCGCGAGCCGCGCGTAGCGGTGGCCGCCGAAGTCGCGCTGGAGAATGAGGCCGTCCTTCGTTCGGTCGAAGAGCGCGCCCCACTCCTCGAGCTCGAGCACGCGATCCGGCGCCTCCTGGGCGTGGAGCTGGGCCATCCGCCAGTTGTTGAGGAGCTTGCCGCCGCGCATCGTGTCGCGGAAGTGGACGCGCCAGTTGTCCTCCTTCCACACGTTGCCGAGCGCCGCGGCGATGCCGCCCTCGGCCATGACCGTGTGGGCCTTGCCGAGCAGCGACTTGCAGACGAGCGCCGTGCGCGCGCCCGCGGCCGACGACTCGACCGCCGCGCGCAGGCCGGCGCCGCCGGCGCCCACGACGACGACGTCGTAGTCGTGCCGCTCGATGCCGTCGCGACTCATCTTTAGGAGATCCATCGGGGATCGACGATCACGCCCATCGCCACGAGCCGGATGTACAGGTCGGTGAGCCCGACCACGACCAGGCTCGCCCAGGCCCAGCGGTTGTGGCGCAGGTTCAGCCGATTGGAGAAGCTCCACAGCCGGAAGCGGAGCGACGCCTTGTGGAACGAGTCCAGGTACCCGCCGACCAGGTATCGCGCGGAGTGGCAGCTGAACGTGTAGCCGGTGAGCAGGACGACGTTCGCGAGCATGATGACGCTGCCCAGGCCGATGCCGAACCGGCCGTGGAAATCGAAGGCCCCGATCGCGTCCCACCAGAGGACCACCAGCACGACGAGCGCGAGGTACAGCGCGTAGCGGTGGACGTTCTGGATGATGAACGGGAAGCGCGTCTCCCCCGCGTACGTCTTCGGGCCGTCGGGGACCAGGCAGGCCGGCGGCGACAGGAAGAAGCCGCGGTAGTACGAGCGGCGGTAGTAGTAGCACGTGACCCGGAACGCGAGCGGCGAGCCGACGATGAGGATCGCCGGCGACAGGTTCCACCACGACCCGAGCAGCGGCAGCGTCGGATGCACGCAGTTCTGCGCCAGGCACGGCGAGTAGAACGGCGAGAGGTACGGATCGGCGAAGTAGTTCACGTTCACCAGGCTGGCCCACGTCGCGTAGACCACGAAGCCACCGAGGACGACGACGTAGACCAGCGGCTCGATCCACCAGCGGTCCCTGCGCTCCACGCGCTCACCGATCCGGCGCACGCCGGACGCCGTCGCCATCGGACCGAACGCTAGGCCGCGGACGCCTGGCTGACAAAGACATGGTTGGAACGGCATCCATAGCCGTTGGGCATGGCCGACCGGTTAGGCTCGCGCGGTCATGGAGCTCCAGCAGCTGCGGTACTTCGTCGCCATCGCCGAGACCGGGACGTTCACCGCGGCCGCGCGCGACCTGCACGTGGCCCAGCCGTCGATCAGCAAGCAGGTCAGGAAGCTCGAGGCCGAGCTCGGGGCGATCCTCCTCGAGCGCCGGAGGACCGGCATCGCGCTCACCGACGCCGGCGCGATCCTGCTCCCCTGGGCCAAGCGCGTCCTCGCCGACCTGGACGGGGCCCGGTCCGAGGTCGCCGGGCTCGCCACGCTCGAGCGCGGCCGGCTGTCGGTCGGCGCGACGCCGAGCGTCAGCACCGTCCTCCTGCCGCGGGTGCTCGCGGCGTTCCACTTCGAGCACCCCGGGGTCAGCCTGAGCGTGATCGAGGCCGGCTCGCGCGATCTCGTGGACCGCCTGGCCGCCGGAGACCTCGATCTCGCGCTCGTCATCCTCCCGGTGCCGCGCGAGGAGCTGTTCGACACGCTGCCGCTCATCCGCGAGGAGTGCGTCCTCGCCGTCGCGAAGGACCACGCCCTGGCGCGCCGGAAGACCGTGCGGGTGAGCGACCTGCGCGGCGTCCCGCTGGTGATGTTCCGCGACGGCTACGACCTCCGCAGCGCGACGATCACGGCGTGCGAGCAGGCCGGCTTCCACCCGACCTTCGCGGTCGAAGGCGCCGAGATGGATGGCGTGCTGCGGATGGCCGCCGCCGGCGTCGGCGTCGCCGTGGTGCCGCGGATGGTCGTCGAGCCCGGCGGTCCGCTCGTCGCGGTCCGGATCTCGCGGCCCACGCTGTCCCGGTCGGTGGGGGTCGCGTTCCGCCGCGATCGCCACCGCTCCCGCGCGGCCGACGCCTTCGTGGCACGCCTGCGCGCGTTCATCTAGCCTCGCCGCCGTGCCGGCGCTGAACGCGATCGGGATCGTCTCGCAGGACCTGGGCGCATCCGTCCGGTTCTACCGGCTGCTCGGCGCGGCGTTCCCCGACCCGGATGGCGACCACGTCGAGGCGGTGCTCCCGAACGGCCTCCGGCTGATGCTCGATGCGCTCGCGCTCATCACGTCGCTCGATCCCGACTGGACCGAGCCGAAGGGGCACCGCATGGTCCTCGCGTTCGACTGCGCGAGCCCGGCAGGGGTCGATGCGACCCACGCGGCGCTGACCGCGGCCGGCCACCGCTCGAAGACCGCTCCCTGGGATGCCTTCTGGGGCCAGCGGTACGCGCAGGTGCTCGATCCCGACGACAACGTCGTCGATCTCTTCGCGGCGCTTCCGCGCGCGGCGTCCTAGACCAGCCGGCGCACCGGCAGCGGATGTTCTCCGCTGCGATCCACCATGAACGCGCGGCCTCCCGCGCGCTCGCTCACCACCTCGACCAGTCGTTCGTCGGCGTAGCTCGCGGCCACCCCGTCGTCGAGCGCGATCCCCGGCGGGAGGCCCGCCCCGATCTCGCGGGCGTAGACAGCCGCACGGCGCGCCTCGCTGTCGTAGTGCGGCGTCGCGCTGCCGCCCAGGAAGCCGAGTCCGTCGCGCAGCGCGCCGAGCTCGGGCGTGAACGAGTCGGTGGTACCGCCCTCGAACCAGCAGATGCACCCGGCCGACCAGCCGGTGAGGACGGTGCCCGCGTCGTACGCGGCACGGAGGGCGCCATCGACCCCGTGGACGCGCCAGATCGCGAGCATGTTCGCGGTGTTGCCGCCCCCGACGACGACCACGTCGTGATCGCGGACGAGCGCGTCGACGTCGTCGACCGTGCGGTCGAAGAGCTCCAGGACCGCGGGCTCGCACTCGTGACCCTTGAACGCGCCGCGGAACAGCGTCAGGTACGTCGAGTCGTCGCCGGAGGCCGTCGGGAGGAACAGCACCTTCGGGCGCGGACGCTTCGCGAACGAGAGCACGTACGCGACCAGGCGCGGGTAGTAGAGCTCGCGCCCGCCGCAGGCGATGATCCGGCGGGTCATCGCTCGGTCCCCCACGAGCGGAGCGCGCCGGATTCGGAGAGCGCGGCGGCGACCGACTCGAACAGCGCGACGTCGTCCGGCCCGAACGCGCTCGGATGGTCGCTGTCGATCTGCATCACGCCGATCACCTGCCCGGAGCTGGCCAGCGGCGCGCAGAGGTACGAGCGGATCAAGCGGTTCGTGCCGACGTTCCGGCTGGCCGCGGCCGCGCCGACGGGATACGGGGCATCGAGATCCGGGCTGTAGATCGTTCGGCCCGTCGCGACGACGTTGCCGGCGATCCCTTCTCCCCGCCGGAGCTTCACCCGGCGCGCCGGCTCGTCGATCTGACCGAACGCCGCCACGATCTCGAGCTCGTCACCGACGAGCCGCGCGATCGATCCGCCCTTGAACCGGAACGAGCCGGCCAGCCAGCCGAGGGTCCAGGCGAGCAGCTGCCGCGCGTCGGTCGAGCTCGCGAACTGGGCCTGGAGCTCCGCTGCGTACGACCGCGCGGTCATGCGAGCGTGAACACCGTGATCGGCTCGGGCTTGCCCTTCACCCTCGCCTCCCCCAGTGCCCGGAGCGCGACCGCGCCGTCGAGGTGCGTCGCGATATCGGCGGAGAGCACCGCATCCACGCCGTATTCCTTGCACAGCGACTCCATTCGCGACGCGAGGTTGACCGTGTCGCCCATGGCCGTGTAGTCGGAGCGCTCGGGAAGACCGATCGCTCCCAGAACGACCTCGCCGACGTGGAGGCCGACGCCGTGCTTCAGGACCGGCGCGCCCCTGGCGGCGCGCTCGGCGTTGAGCGCGGCGATGCCCGCGCGCATGTCGAGCGCCGCGCCGGCCGCGGCTCGCGCGCCCGCCCGGGTGTCGCTCATCGCGCCGAAGATCGCCATCAGGCCGTCCCCGGTGAACTTGTCGATGATCCCGCCCCGGTCCACGACCGCGCGGGCCATCGCCCGGAGGTAGGTGTTGACGATCGCGACGACGGACGCCGGGTCCAGCGCGTCCGCCAGGGCGGTCGAGCCGCGCAGGTCGCTGAACGCCACCGTCACGACCCGCCGCTCGCCCTCGAGCCGGAGCGCGTCGCCCTGGATGACCCGCTCGACGACGTTCGGCGGAAGGAAGCGCTCGAGGCCGCGCCGGCGATCGAGCTCGATGAACAGCGCGACGAGCGCGATGGCGATGGCCGCGAGCATCAGGCCGTGGTACTCCCACCACGCGAGCGTCCACAGCTGCCCGAGCGTCATCGCGACCTGGGTCTCGGCAAGGAGCAGGTACGAGGCGACGAGCGCGCCCTGCAGCGGGAGCTTGCTCCGCAGGAACTCCCGGCCCTGGCGGAGCGCGCTGAAGGCGAACAGCAGGATCGCGAGGCCGCCCGGGAGCAGGATGACGACGTCGGCGTTGCCCAAGCCGTTGTTCGTCGCGTTGCCGGCGTAGCCGCCGAACCCGCCGGTCGCCGACGGCAGGACCGCCCGCATGAGGCCGCCGATCGCGGCCGGCACGACGAGCGCGACCGCGGCGTAGGCGACGGTCCCGCCGACGACGAGGGCCACGAGCGCGCGCGCCGGCACGAGCCGCTCCAGCCGGTCGATCGCGCTCGTGTAGCGGACCGCGAACAGGATCGCCGGGATCAGGAGCGCGAGCTGCGCCGAGAGCGCGACGACCGCGAGCGCGTCGTTCGCGTCGCCGCGCAGGAGGACCCCCGGCGTCGCGAGGCCGTGCACGGCGAAGATCCCGCCGATGCTGCCGAATCCGAGCGCGACGAGGAGCGTCCGGTACTGCTTGAGCTGAACGGCGGACCGCGCGACGAGGACCCCCGAACAGAAGGCCAGGATGGCGACGTTCGTCGTGATGACCAGATGCTCCACCGGGCTCGCGAGCTCGCGATCCGCGCTCGGCGTCGCGACCAGGTACGCGAACACCGCCAGGGGTGCGGCGACGCCGGCGATCGCGAAGGCCGGTCTCACCCGCGCGATGGTAGGTCGGCGAGGGGGTAGGTCCTCGCGACGTCCGGCGATCGGCGCCGCGGCGTCACGGTGTCCTCCGCAACGCGAGCGCGAACACGGCCGGGATCACGAGGAAGCCGATCGCGAACGTCGCGACCCAGAGGAACAGCGCCGTCGGGTGGCAGGTGAGCTGCCCCGCGCAGCCTTCGATCGAGCGCTGCCGCTCGATGAGCAGCAGCGGCAGGCTCGCCGGTGCCGCGACCACCGATGCCGTGACGAACGCGGTCGCGACCGTCGGGATGGATCGCGCGATGCCGCCGGCGCGCGCGTCGATCCTCCGCGCCGACCACGCCGCCCAGACCATCGCGACCGCCGAGACGGCGGCGGCGAAGTGGATCGACCAGCCGCGCGGTGCGGTGAGCTCCCAGGCGGTGAGCGCGGCCCAGTAGGCGAGCTTGATGGTGGTCATGCGGCCGACGAGGAGATTGAGCGTGCGGAGATGCGGGCGCGGCCGCCCCGGTCCGGCTACCGGTAGTGCGTCCACCACTTCTGGAGGAAGTAGAGCGTCGCGATGAGGATGACCGTGGTGATGAACACCATGTAGAACTCGTTGGCCTCGCCGATCTCAGTGATCATCCGCGCCCCCTACTTCAGGCTCATCAGGTACGCGACGATGTTCCTGATGTTGTCGTCGCTCAGCTGGCCGCCCGCGCTCTGGTTGAACGCCGGCATGATGATCCCGGGCTTGATCGACGGGGCATTGCTGACCCACTTGAACAGCCAGTCCGGATCGCCGGAGGCCTTGAGGGCCTTCAGCTGATCGTTGAGCGGCCCGTTGGTCCCATAGGTCCCGAGGTTCGGCGCGAGCGCGATCGGCGACGCCTGGCCCGGGGTGAAGGTGTGGCAGCTGACGCAGGCAGCCTGGGGATTCGCCTTCGTGAGCGCCGCGCCGGCGTCGACCGGCGAGAGCGCCACCGGCTTCGGCGGGTTCGGGACATCCGACAGACCGAGCTCGCGGCGGATCGTCACGATGTCGTTCCAGTCGGCCTGCGTCCCATGCTCGATGAACGCGATGAGCTGGCGGATCTGCTCGTCGTTCAGCGCACCGCCGTCCGCGGCGCCCCACGCGGGCATCGAGATCTGCGGCGCCGGCTTGGCGCGCCCGCGGTGGATCGTGAGGTCGAGGAGCGAGTCGGTCGCCGCGAGCTTGGCCGGGTCGGACTTGATGTTGTCGTACTTGAACGCGTCCTTGTTCAGCGGCAGGCCGGGGAGATCCTTCTGGTTCGGATCGGTCGCGCCGAGGCCGGTCCGGCCATGGCAGTCGAAGCAGAAGTTCGCGTAGAGGTTGCGGCCCCGGGTCACGAGCTGATCGAGCTGCTGCTGCTCGGCCACCCGGTCCCGCCAGGTGCTGCTGCTCGCGTCCGCGCGCACGACGAGCAGGGTGAAGAGGTACGCGCCGACGAGCGCGAAGACCGCGAACAGCATGAAACCCCCGAGGACGATCTTCTTGTCCAGGTTGCCCGCGATCTCGAGCGGGTCGGGCGACATCGGGATCGGCGCGACGTAGTACGGCGTCGGCTGCTCGACCGTCTCGCCGGCGCCGTAGTGCTGCCGGATGAGCTCGACGCCCTCGATCGGCTTCTCCTCGGGCTCGACCTCGTTCTGGTGCTTGATCAGGAACGCGAAGAAGCCGATGAGCCCGACGAACAGCCCGACGCTGAGCGCGGCGAGGACGACGTTCGGGTCGATCGTCATCCCTTGATCTCCAGCACGGACGGGTCCCACTCGTTCTGTTCGCGGTCGATCACGTTCAACGGGTTCGTATCGACGATGAGCGTCCCGTTCACCTCGGCGATGTGGAAGAGCTGGAGTGGCTTCGGCGCCGGACCACCTTCGACCACGGCGGTGAGCTTGTTGTAGAGCGACCCGTGGCACGGGCAGTGGAACCGGTTCTCGGCCGGCACGTACGGCACGGTGCAGCCGAGATGGGTGCACTTCCGATACGCGGCGACCATCCCTCCGGGTGGCCGGATGAGGAAGAACCGGCCCTGGATGTTGAGGATCGGCGTGTCGTCGGTCGCCTTGAACTGCGCGAAGATCGCGTCCTTCGCGCCGACCGGGACCTTCGCGCCCAGGCCGACGATCTTGTTCGGCTTCATGAACGGATAGAGGATCGCGGTGAGCTCACCGAGCGCGAGCAGGGTGCCGCCGAGGAATCCGAGCCGCAGGAGCTGCCGGCGCTTGATGCGGCCGAGGATGCCGCCGCTGCTCGTGGTGACGTCGTCGTGCGGTCTGATCATTGCGGGGCGAAGCACTGATGCGTCGCGGGCAGGGCCCACGGCGCGTACATATCCATACCCGGACCGCGCATCGACGTGCCGACGATGGTGAGCACGAGGTACACGCACACGAACCCGGTCCACACGGCGATCATCCACTCGCGCGTCGTGCCCTGGAAGATGACCTTGACCAGGATCACGAGCGCCACCGAGAGCGTGATCATCACGATGATCGGGATGATGTAGTCGGGGAAGAGCTGCTTTCCGCCCGGCAGGTTCGCGCTCGCGAACTCGATGTAGCCGTGGTCCTTCAGCAGCTTGTCGAGGATGATGAGCGAGAACGTGAGGATCGTCGCGTAGGCCGCCGCGAAGTACGTGACCCGCAACCCCTTGGGCGAGGTGAACCAGATCCCGACGCCCTCGCGCGATCGGTCGATGTACGGGATCGCCATCATGAACACGATCCAGATCGTGGGCACGACGACGCCCGCGAGACCCTTGTCCATGTGCAGGAGGAGCTCCTGCAGGTTGAGCAGGTACCACGGGGCCTTCGACGGGTTCGGGGTGCAGTCCGGCGTGCTGTGGTCCTGGAGCGGCGCGTTGAACGCCGCCGCGATGACGAACAGGCCGATGAACCAGAGCATCGCCGCGATGAACTCGATCACGAGCAGGTGCGGCCACACCATCGCGGTGTCCTCGACCCGCTTGTCCACGCGCACGACGGAGTCCTGGCGGACGAACGCGAGCAGCCGGAGGCGCTTCTCCTGTCCCGAGAACGGCTGAGGACCGCGGGGTGTGGTCACGATCGACGAGCGAGCGGCTTTGCCGCGAGCGAGCGTCCCCGGGCCCCCGACGGAGCGGCCGAGCGGAGCGAGACCGCGCAGTCAGGGTTCATCAGAGCGGCCCCGAGATGCCGCCATCTTTGCGGATCCGCCAGAAATGGATGGCGATCAGGAACCCGGCGGTGAGCGGCAGCGCGACGACATGCAGCACGTAGAACCGCAGGAGCGCGTTCGCGCCGAGCTGGTAGCCGCCGAACAGCACGAACGCGACCTCGTTCCCGACGAGCGGCGTGGCCTGGGCGATGTTGTAGCCGACGGTGACCGCCCAGAACGCGAGCTGGTCCCAGGGCAGGAGGTACCCGGTGTAGCTCAGCAGCAGCGTGAGCACGAACAGCAGCGTGCCGACGACCCAGTTGAACTCGCGCGGCGGCTTGTACGAGCCGGTGTAGAAGACCCGGATCATGTGCAGGAAGACCGTGATGACCATGCCGTGCGCCGCCCAGCGGTGCATGTTGCGGAGGATCTGCCCGAACACCACGACGGTCTCGAGATCCTTGATGTCCGTGTACGCGAGATCGGTGGACGGGTGGTAATAGAACATCAGCAGCGTCCCGGTCAGGGTGAGGACGAGGAACAGGAAGAACGACAGCCCGCCCATGCACCACGTGTACGGGATGGCGAGTGCGTGGCGGCGGACCTTGACCGGATGCAGGTGCAGGAAGACGTTGGTGAAGACCGCGAGCGACTGGTTCTTCCGCGAATCCGGGTAGCCATGGCGGAACAGCGACTTCCAGATGGGGCCGGTCTTGACCCGGCGCCACATCTCGGCCGGCAGCTCGAGCATCTAGTGGATGTGCGCTGTTTCCCGAAGTTCCACAGCAGCGTCCATTCTCATATCTTTACTCGCTCGCGTTCGTTCTGTGCTTCGGTGGGCAAGCCGTCCCGATGACCGTTCCCATTGGGATGCTTGTAGCCCGCCGCGACGACGGGATCGTACATGGGAAGCGGCCGGATCGACGTGCCGCTCCCGACGGTCAGGTCGAGGTGGATCTCGTCGTCGATGGATTCCTTGGGCAGGACGCGCCCGACGGAGGGCGCCACCGAGCCGTAGCGGTTCATCGTGATCGCGTCGGTGGGGCAGCGGATGACGCAGAGCGCGCAGCGGATGCAGGCCGTCTCGTCGAGGAAGAACGCGACGCCCTTCTCCCACTTCTTGGCCTCGCCGACGCCGGGGATCGAGCCGTCGTCGACGATGTCGGCCATGTCGACGAGGTGGATCACGTCCATCGGGCAGACGTCGACGCAGCCGCCGCAGATGATGCAGAGCTCGCCGACGATCTCGATGTTGAAGTTGCACTTGAGGCAGCGGTCCGACTCCGCGACGGCCTGCGCCGTCTCGTAGCCGCGGTTCACCTCGAGGAACAGCCCGCGCCGCTCCCGCTTTGCGAGCTTCGGCATCTCCTGGCGCGGGATGCGGTCGTAGTCGACGGACATGTTGTGGTAGATCCGGGCGCGCTCGCCCTGCCCGGCGATCTGGCCGAGGTTGTCCGGCACGCTCGAGCGCCGCAGCGTGACGACCTCGTGGTACTCGGGGACGTCCACCGAGGCGGCGATCGGGTCGAGGTAGCGCGCGATCTGCTGCGCGGCCGCCCGGCCCTCCGCGACGGCCTCGATGATCGTCGTCGGCCCGGTCCGGTAGTCGCCGGCGATGAAGATGGAGCCGATCTCCGTCTGGAACGTCTCGGGATCGACCTTCACGTCGCGCCAGCGCTTCACCCGGAACGGCTCGAAGTCGTTCATGAACGTCCGGTCGGGCGCCTGGCCGAGCGCCAGGAGGACCGTCTCGCAGGGGATCTCGAACTCCGAGCCCTCGATCGGCTCGGGCGCGCGGCGGCCGCTCGCGTCGGGGTTGCCGAGGCGGTTGCGGACGAAGCGCACGCCGCGGACGTGACCGGTCGCGTCCGCGAGGACCTCGACCGGCGAGGCGAGGTAGACGAACTCCATGCCCTCGCGCGCGGTCTCGCCGAGCTCCTCTTCGTCCACGACCATCTCGTCGCGGCTCCGGCGGTACACGATGTAGATGTCCTCCGCGCCGAGACGCCATGACGTCGAGGAGCAGTCCATCGCGGTGTAGCCGCCGCCGAGGACCACGACGCGCTTCCCCACCTCGACCGGACGGCCGCGGTAGGCGCGCTCGAGGAACACGATGCCGGCCATGACGCCCTGGCTGTCCTCGCCGGGGATGCCGATGTACGTCGGCTCGAAGCACCCGGCGGTCACGAGGACCGCGTCGAAGCGCTCGGTGAGCGCGCGGAGCGTGATGTCCCGGCCGACGTAGGTGGACAGCTTGAGCTCGACGTTCTCGTTCACGATGCCCGCGATGTCGCGGTCGATCACCTCGCGGGGCAGGCGGAACGGCGGCACGCCGGCGAGCGCCGTGCCGCCGGCCTGGTCGAGCGCGTCGTACACGGTGACCCCGAAGCCGAGCTTCGCGAGGTCGCTCGCCGCCGCGAGGCCGGAGCAGCCGGCGCCCACGATCGCGACCTTCTTCGCCGGCGGCCCGTAGACCGGCGGCGCGGGCTGGCGGTACTGCTGCCCGTCGACGGTGACGTTCTCGTGGGTCCAGTCGGAGAGGAACTTCTTGACGTAGCGGATGGAGAGGGGCTTGTCGACCTCTTTGCGGCGGCACGCCGTCTCACAGGGCGCCGCGCAGACGCTGCCGCAGATGCTCGCCATGGGGTTCGGGTCGAGCGCCAGCTCCCAGGCCTTCTCGAATTCGCCCGCGGCCGCGAGATTCAGGTAGCCGCGGCAGTTCGTCTTGACCGGGCAGGCTTCCTGGCAGGGGATGTTCTCCTGATACCAGCCGGGGCCGACCTCCACGACCTGGTACAGCTCTCTCACGCCATAGTCATGCTACGGATGCGTAGTGGGGTGTCAAAAGACCGGCCGGTCCTGGAGCGCAAGACGACGTTCACGGGCGCCGTGCAGGAATTTCGCTGCCGCGCGCTCCTCATGGAGCCCGGGAAGCACGCGATCGTCCGTTACGAGGTCGACCGCGACTGGCATGTCGGTGGCCTGGTCGTCCCGAAAGGCGGATACACCGCCGGCCACTTCTGGATCGACCGCCCGTACAACGTCTATCACTGGCTCGCGGCCGGACGCACGCTCGCCTACTACTTCAACGTCGGCATCGCCGACGAGATCACCGAGACCCGGATCGCGTGGCGCGATCTCATCGTCGACGTGCTCGTGCGGCCGGACGGGGCGATCGACATCCTCGACGAGGACGAGGTCCCGGCGGACCTGCCCCCCGCGCACCGGCGCACCATCGCGCGGGCCCTCGAGCAGATCGTGACCGACCCGAAGCGCCTGGTGGCGGAGGTCGAGCGGGCCTCCCGCGACGTCCTGTGAGACCGGGCTCGGCCGGGGCCGGCGACGCTGGGGCCGCCCGCAGGACGTAGCGTTCGCCGGTGACCTCGTTCCTCACCGGGCTCCTCGCGGGCTTCGCCATCGCGATGCCGCCGGGTGCCGTGACCTCGCTCATCGTGCGGATCGGCCTGCAGCGCGGATTCCGCACGGCACTCGCGGCCGGCTGGGGCACCGCCACGGTCGACGCCGGCTACTGCGTGATCGCGGTGCTCGCCGGAGCGGCCATCGTGCCGGCGCTCGGCGCGATCGACCCGCCGCTGCGCATCGTGACCGGGCTCGTGCTCATCGGCCTCGGCCTCCGGGGGATGCTCGTCGCGCGGCGCGAGGCACCGTCCGCCGGATCGCCTGCGGCACGGGACCTCGTCGCGACGTACCTGCGCTTCATCGCGATCACGATGGTGAACCCGGCGACGCTCGCGTACTTCATCGCGGTCGCGCTCGGCTTCGCGGGGGCGGTGCTGAACGACGCGCTCGCGTTCGTCGCCGGCGTGTTCGCCGCATCCCTCGCCTGGCACGCGATCCTGGCGCTGCTCTGCGGCTCGCTGCACGGCCGCCTGAACGCGGGAGCCCGCGCGGTCCTCACGGTGGCCGCGAACGGGGTGGTCATCGCGCTCGGGATCCGGATCCTCGCCCAGGTGCTCGCGGTCTGAGCTAGCCCCGGCGCGGCGCGTCGCCCTCGTGGTCCCAGCTCGCGGTCGCGCGGCCGACGCGCGACGCGTCTTCGACCAGCTTCTGGATCTTCGGCAGGGCCTCGCCGGTGTACCCCTCGCGGGCGAAGTCGTCGAGCGCCGCACGGGCCTGCGCTTCGAGATCGGCCATCGGCCCGCGCAGCTGCTGCGTCCACAGCGCGAGCATCTCGTCCCGCACGGCCAGGGCGAACGCCGCCTCGCGATGGGCCGCGGCCGACTCGGCCGATGCGACCTGGGCTCGGACCAGCGCTGAACGGAGACCGGTGGTGAGGAGCGCGATGAGGACGCCCTCGGCAAGCAGCGCGACGAGCGCGACGAGGTCGGCCGGCTCCGGGGCGAGCCCCCGGCCGGGAAGGAAGTAGAGCGCGGCGACGGAGACGAGCAGCGTGGCGACGATCCCCGGCCCGAGGCCCGCGAACCACGCCGCCACCGCGACCGCGCCGGGAAGCAGGACGAACGGGTGGTCCGCGCCGAGGCCCGGGAACAGCGCCTTCGACACGACCGTGACCAGCACGACCAGGATCGCGACGCCGTATCGCCGTACCGCGCCGCGCCAGGAGCGTTCCAACGTGGGGATGGTAGGTGGCGCGGTGGTCACGGGGAGCCCCCGAGCGGCGCCTCGGGGGCTCCCCGCGTGCGAAGGGAGGGAGTCAGACCGGGAGAGCGCCGCCGAGGACGCCGGCGAAGCGGTCCACGACGACGTGCGCCTGGCTCTCGGCCGCGGGCGAGTACGTCCGCGCGAGCGAGTTCTGCATCGTCACGTAGCCGATCGGCTCGGCGCCGGCCCGAAGCTCGAGCTCGAGGTACGCGGTCGGCATGAGCCGCATCCCGGCATGGATCTGCTTTTCGAAGCTCACGGTCAGCGGGCGGCCGCGCCGATCGAGCACGATGCACAGACGCGTGTAGCCGCAGGCCTGGTCGAGCTCGTCGGAGAGCGCATCGAGCGTGACGAGGAACGACCGGGCGGGGTCGGCGCTCATCCCGCCCGGCCCTTCAGGATGCGGCCGATCGGAACGCCTCCGGTCGCCACCCAGCGATGCCCCACGATCCGCGACGCGTGGCAGTAGGCCCACTTCCCGCCGACGGTGGTGAGCGTTCCCGAGGCCGCGGCCTCCGCCGGCCGGCGATGCGCGTCACAGAGGAATTCGATCCGGGCCAGCCGCCTGCGCACCGGGCCCGCCTCGGTCGACGTCACCGGCGCACCGTACGGTGGGCCGGCCGCGGCGGCTATCGCCGGATGTTGACCCTGCGATTGCAGATGGCTTAGAGGAGCCGGCGCTCGTGCGCGCGCATGACCGCCTGCAGACGCGAATGGGCGTCGAGCTTTCGCAGGATCACCTGGACGTACGTGCGGACCGTCGAGACCGTCAGGCCGAGGTCGATCGCGATCCGCTTCGTGTCGAGGCCGGATGCCAGGGCGCGCAGGACCGCGAGCTCCCGATCCGTGAGCGCGTCGGCGATCTTGGCGGCCTTCACGGCGCGCGAGCGCTGGTGGCGGAGGACCCGCGCCAGGGTCCCCTCGGACACGAGCATCTCGCCCGCGGCAGCGCTGCGGATCGCGCCGATCACCTCGCTCGCGGCGCGTGTCTTCAGCAGATAACCCGCCGCGCCGGACTCGAAGGCGCCGACCAGCACGTCGTCGCTGTCGTCGGACGTGAGCATGATCACCGCCGCATCGGGACGGAGCTCCTTGAGCTCCGCGATGATCTGGACGCCCGACCGGTCGGGCAGATGATGATCGAGCAGCACGACGTCGGGCCGGGACTCGGCCGCGACGCGCAGTCCGTCCGCGGCGCTGTGGGCGAGGCCGACGACCAGCAGGTCGGGTGAGGCGGCGGTCAGCAGGGCGAGACCCTCCGCGATCACCTCGTGATCGTCGACGATGAGGATGCGGATCGGCTCAGGCACCCGCCGTCCACTCGGCCGGCCGATCGCCGCGGGCCGGGCTCAACGGCAGCCGCAGCTCGAAGGTCGCTCCCGCGCCCGGCCCGGGACTCCGGACCTCGATCGTGCCGCCGTGCGCGTCCATGACCAGCCGGCTGAAGTACAGACCCAGCCCGACTCCGGGGATGTGCGCATTGGCCTTCGAGCGGATGCGCGCGTATTTCCGGAACAGTCGGCGGACCTCCGCGCTGTCGAGCCCGATGCCCTGATCGATGACCGCAAGCGTCGCCCAGCCGGCGTCCGCGGCGAGCGTCACGTCGACGCGGCGCCCGGCCGGGGAGAACTTCAACGCGTTGCCCACGACGTTCACGATCGCGCGCTGGATCGAATCCGGGTCCGCCAGCACGGGCACGGGCAGCTCCGGGACCGTCGTGCGCACCCGCGCGTCGACGGCGCCCGCGGTCGCGACGATGGTGCGCAGGTCGAGCTCCCGTCGGTCCAACCGGCCGACGCCGGCCTCCAGCTGTCCGACGGACAGCAGCCCCTCCGCGAGGCTCGCCAGGCGGTGCGCCTGGTCGCGCAGCTGATCGAGGGCGGTCCGTTCGTGCGCTCCGATGCCGGGCGCGCGCGTCAGTCCCGTCGCAACGATCTCGATGGCCGCGACGGGGGCGCGGAGCTCGTGGGCGACCAGGGACAGGAACTCGTCACGCTGCGCGAGCAGCGCGCGGAGGCCCTCCTGATGCCGGCGGACGAGGTCGATGAGGTACGCGAACGCGATCAGGACGAGGATCCGGGTGCCGCGATTCCACGTCGCAGCCGGCAGGCTCGCGACCCGGGTCGCGGATTCCGCGTAGGCCCAGCTGAGCCCGGTCACCGCAGCGACGCCGATCCCAAGGCCCCGACCGAAGTACCAGGCCGCGACGACCGGGGGGATCACGTAGAAGATGGAGAAGCTGAACTCGAGACCCGCGGCGAGGTCGGCCAGCGCGATCGCGGGCGCGGCCACGAGCAGTCCGACCGAGGCGACCGCACGCGGGAGCCGACCCACCGCGGGATGATGCCACCGCCGTATCGCGCACTCCTCCTTAATAGCGAGCGGAGCCGGCCGGCCGGACCGCGTCGAGCCAGCGCTGGGCCTCGCCGGGCGTGCGGAAGCGGTGCACCGCGAGGTGCCGGTATCGCGGCTGCGCGAGGATCTCGGGCCACGTGCGGCGGCGTTTCCAATGGGATCGGAAGACCCACAGGTACAGCGAGTCGAGCGACAGGTACGCGTTGCGGAAGGTCTCGCGGTTGCCGTTCCACAGCTCCTCGCGGCGGCGGATGCGCCGGTTCGTCCGAGCGAAGAGTCGCCGGAGCACGAGCGCCACCGACGGATCCAACCAGACGAACGTATCGGCCCGTCCCCAGGTGACGTCGCGGATCGCGGAGTAGTTCCCGTCGATCACCCACGCGTCGCCCGTTGTCGCATCGAGGACCCGCTGGCGAAAGACGTCCGTCGGGGTGGGCGTCCAATTCGGACCGTGAAAGAGCGCGTCGAGCTCGATGACCGGGACGCCCATCCGCTCCGCGAGCGCCCGCGAGAACGTCGTCTTGCCCGCGTTCGACCCGCCTCCGACCACGACGCGCCGCATGAGGGGAAACGATAGAGTCGGAAGCCCGTGAAGCTCCACGAATTCCAGGCCAAACAGGTGCTCGCGCGCGCCGGCATCGCGATCCCCGACGGTCGGGTCGCGACCACGCCCGCCGAAGCGGAGGCGGCCGCGACCGCGCTCGGACCGCCGGTCGTCGTGAAGGCCCAGGTCCACGTCGGCGGACGCGGCAAGGCCGGCGGCGTCAAGCTCGCGACGACCGCGGCCGAGGCGGGGTCGGCGGCGCGGGCGATCCTCGGCCTGGACATCAAGGGCTTCACCGTGCGCCGCGTCTATGTGGAGCGCGCCGCGCGGATCGCGAAGGAGCTCTATCTCGGCATCACGATCGACCGCGACCGCCGCCGCGCGGTCGTCATGCTCTCGACCGTCGGCGGGATGGACATCGAGGAGGTCGCGGCGACGCAGCCGGAGAAGATCGCGCGCGGGTGGCCCGATCCGCTGCTCGGCCTGCAGGGCTTCGCCGCGCGGTCACTCTGCTTCGCCGCGGGCGTGCCCGAGGCGCAGCGCGACGCGGTCGCCGCGATCGCGCGGCAGCTGCATGGCGTGTTCCGTGCGACCGACGCGCTCACGATCGAGATCAACCCGCTGTTCATCCAGCAGGACGGCAGCGTGGTCGCAGGCGACGCGAAGCTCGAGATCGACGACAACGCCCTGTACCGCCAGCCCGAGCTCGCGACGCTCAAGGAGACGCAGCCGGACGAGGCGCAGGAGGAGCGCGCGAAGGCCCTCGGGTTCAGCTACGTCCAGCTGGACGGCACGGTCGGGATCATCGGCAACGGCGCGGGCCTGGTCATGAGCACGCTCGACGCGGTGAAGAACGCCGGCGGCAGCGCCGCCAACTTCCTCGACGTCGGCGGCGGCGCGAAGGAGTCGGTCGTGAAGGCCGCGCTCGAGATCGTGCTGGCCAATCCGAAGGTGAAGAGCGTGTTCATCAACATCTTCGGCGGGATCACCCGTGGCG
>DASYXA010000087.1:0-32498 GCA_035935465.1 Candidatus Limnocylindria bacterium
CTGCATCCCGCTCCTCGAGGCGATGCGCAACGACCTGCCGATCGTCGCGAACGCGAGCACCGCGATCCCGGACACGCTCGGCGACGCCGGCGTCCTGCTCCACGACAAGTCGCCGGAGGCCGTCGCCGCCGCGATCGAGCGTGTCGTGCGCGACGCGCCGCTGCGGAAGTCGCTGGTCGAGCGGGGCCGCGCGCGGTTCGCCGAGTTCAGCGAGGCGAAGGTCCACCGCGCGCTCGACGACGCGCTCGCGCAGGTCGGCTGGTCCGTCCCGACGCCGAAGACGCGACGGATCACGGTCCTGTCGAGCGACGAGCGCTGCGGCGTGCACCACTACTCGCAGTCCGTCGTCGAGGGCCTGCGCGCCAACGGGCATCTGGTCCGCTTCGCCGGCGTGCGGCACCTGAACGACCGCGACGTGTGGCGGGCCGTCGGCAGCATCCCGCGCGACACCGACGCCGTGGTCATCGAGCACGAGGCCGGCATCTTCCGTGACGTCCCGTTCAGCGTCGCGCTCCTGCGGCTGTGGCTGCGGAAGATCACGGTGGTCCTGTCGCTGCACGAGCTCGAGCCCGAGAAGTTCCACCACTACCGCGTGCTCTCGAAGGCGCTGCATTACCGGCCGCGCTACCGGTGGCCGCTCGAGATCCTCCGGATGCCGTGGATCGCGCTGCGGCTGGCCTGGAGCTTCATCCGCTACCGGGTCGTCCTCGCGATCATGGGCAGCGTCCCGCGCCGGCTCATCGTCCACAGCGACCGGTCGGCCCTATGGATCGACCTGCTCAGCCGCGACCGGTCGAAGTTCGACACCATCCCGCTCCTCGACATACCGCTCGAGGACACGGAGCTGCCGCCCGACCGGGAGGCGAAGCGCGCGCTCCGCCGGACGCTCGGGTTGCCCGAGGACGCCTTCATCTTCGTGTCGCCCGGCTTCTTCTTCCGCCGCAAGCGGTTCATCCAGGTCATCGACGCGGCGCCGCCGGACACCCTGGTCGTGCTCTCCGGGACCGAGCAGCTCTGGGATCACGGCTACCTCGACGAGGTGACGCGGTACGTGAAGGAGTCGGGCAAGACGAACGTCGTCATCAACAACGACTACGCGACGATGGGCCGGCACGTGGCGGCCGCGGACTGCGTCGTCCTCTACTACGAGGACATCTTCCAGAGCGCCGTGGCGGCGCAGGCGATCTGGGCCGGCCTGCCGTGCATCTTCTCGGACATCCCCGGGTTCCAGCTGTACCGCGGCGCCGGCATCTTCGCGAAGGACGATCGGGAGCTCCGCCGCGCGATGGACGAGCTGCGCGATCCCGCCACCTACGAGCGGCTGCGCCGCGAGGTCGCGGTCCTGCGCGAGATGCTGTCGCCCGCGCGCAACGCCCCGCGCTACCTCGTCGATCTGTAGATGTCCGGCAAGGTCCTGGTCGTCGTGCAGCGCTACGGCGAGGAGGTGACCGGCGGCTCCGAGTCGCACGCCCGGATGCTCGTCGAGCGGCTCGCGCCGCGGTACCCGGTCGAGGTCGCGACGACGAACGCGCTCGACTACTGGACCTGGGCCCCGCATTACGCAGCCGGCACCGCCGTCGTGAGCGGCGTGCCGGTCCACCGGTTCGCGGTCGAGCGCGGCCGGAGCGCCGACTACAAGGCCATCGAGCGCACGGTGATGCTCGAGCCGCACACCCTCGCCGACGAGTGGACCTGGATCGAGCAGCAGGGCCCCCACTGCCCGGGCCTGCTCGACCACCTCCATCGCCACGGGACGACCTACTCCTCGATCATCTTCTACACCTACATCTACGGCCCGACGGTCCTCGGGCTGCCGCTCGTGCCGGAGCGCGCGGTGCTCATCCCGACCGCGCACGACGAGACCGCGCTCCGGCTCGCCCCGTACCGCGCCCTCTTCCACCTCCCGCGCGCGATCGGGTTCCTCACGCCCGAGGAGCGTGCCCTCGTACGGCGCACGTTCCGCAACGACGAGGTCCCCGACGAGGTGCTCGGTACCGTGCTCGAGACGCCGGGGGTCGGCGACGGCGCGGCGTTCCGGGCGCGCTACGGCATCGACGGGCGGCTGTTCGTGTACCTGGGCCAGGTCTCCGAGGGCAAGGGCGTCGACGACCTGGTGTCGTGGTGGGCCGGTGCGTCGCCGGACGCGACGCTCGTGCTCGCCGGGGCGGTGCGCATGCCGATCCCGGAGCACGACCGCATCCGCGCGCTCGGCCGGGTGTCGGAACGCGAGAAGTGGGGCGCGCTCGCGGCCGCGGACGCGCTCATCCTCCCGTCGCGTTTCGAGAGCCTCGGCATCGTGCTCCTCGAAGCTTGGCAGGCCGGCGTCCCGGTCATCGTGCGCGCCGACAATCCCGTGACCGCGGGCCAGGTCGCGCGCTCCGGCGGTGGCTGGACCTACACGAGCGCGGACGAGCTCGGCGCCGCGGTGCGGGGCGCGGATCGCGCCCGCGGCGCGCGCGGGCAGGCGTGGGTCGCGCGCGAGTACGCGCCCGAGCGGTTCGACGCGGCGCTCGATCGATTGATCGCCTGGGCGGAGGCATGACCACGGACGGCACGCTCCTCGTCGTCGCGCAGCGCTACGGCGACGTCGCCGGCGGCGCCGAGTGGCACGCCCGCGAGCTCGTGCGCCACCTCGTGCCGCACTTCCGGATCAAGGTGGCGACCACGACCGCGACCGATTACTGGACCTGGAAGAACGATCTCCCGATCGGCGAGGAGCTCGTCGACGGCGTGACCGTGCGGCGGTTCCCGGTGGACCGCGGCCGCGCGCGCGACTTCCGCCGGCGCGAGCGGGCGGCGTTCAATCCGGGCCGCTCGCTCGAGGACGAGCGTCGGTTCATCGAAGCCCAGGGCCCGGTCACGCCCGACCTCCTCGAGTACGTGGCGAGCCACGTGACCGAGTACGACGCGATCCTGTTCTTCACCTACATCTACTACCCGACGGCCTACGGCGTCGCGCTCGCGCCCGACCGCGCGATCCTCGTGCCGACCGCGCACGACGAGCCGGTGCTCTCGCTGACCACCTACCGCCGCGTGTTCCACGCGCCGCGGGCCATCGCGTACAACACCGCCGAGGAGCGCGACCTGGTCCAGGCGCGCTTCGGCAACGAGCGCGTGCCGCACGAGGTCGTCGGCGTCGGCGTCGAGCGACCGGCGGACGTCTCGGGCGATCGCTTCCGCAACGGCTTCGGCATCGGCGGCCCGATCCTCCTCTACGTCGGGCGCGTCGTGCCGAGCAAGGGCTGCGATCGGCTGTTCTCCGACTTCGCGCGGTGGAAGGACGACGGCAACGGCCACCGCGGCACGCTCGTCGTGCTGGGCAAGGCCGAGATGCCGATCCCGGTGCGGCCCGACATCAGGCATCTCGGCTACGCAAGGGATGCGGACAAGTGGGACGCCTACGACGCGGCCGACGTCGTCGTCATGCCGAGCCGCCTCGAGTCGCTCTCGATCGTCGCGCTCGAGGCCTGGTCCGCGGGTAAGCCGCTCCTCTGCCATGCCGGCTCCGCGGTGCTGCGCAGCATGTCGCGCCGCTCGGGCGGGGGAGTCTTCTACCGCGACTACGACGAGTTCGGCGCGCTCCTCGACCTGCTGCTCGGCGATGCCGGCCTGCGCGCGACGCTCGGTGCGGGCGGGCGCGCGTTCGTGGATCGCACGTACACCTGGCCGGTCGTCGTCCAGAAGTACCGCGACCTCATCGCCGAGGTCCGGGTCCGCAACCGTTAGGGCCACAACGAACGGCCCCGGTCACCCGGGGCCGTTCGCAGTCGTCGGGGCCGGCTCGGGGCTATGGGTTCCGGGTCATCGTGAGGGTCGGCGTGGTCCCACCGGTGACCGGGACCTGGATCAATGACTTGTAGGCCGGATGCTGCACGGTGAACTGCCACTGGCTCCCGGCAGGCAGATCCATCGCGACGAAGCCCGTCGAGTCGCTGATGTAGTGCGCCGGCGGGCAGCCGGCCGGCGGTCCGGTGTACACGCACGCTCCGACCACCGGCAGCCCGCTCGTGCCGTCGACGAGCTTCGCGCCGAATCGCGCGAAGCCGCCCGGAACGGGTCCCGACGCGTTGGTGATGACCGGGCCGGGGAAGTTCGGCGCCGGGGTCCCGGCCGGCGTCGGACTGGGTGTCGGCGCGGGCGTCGGTGTCGCCGTCGGCGCCTGCGTCGGCGCCTGGGTCGGCGCCTCGGTCGGTGCGGTGCTCGGCGCCTGGGTCTGTGCTTGCGTCGGCGCGGCGGTCGTGGCCGCCGGCGTGTCGGTCGGACTCGGGGCCGCGCTCGTCGGCGCGCTGGTCGTGGGTGCGGCGGTCGTCGGCGCAGCGGAGGTCTCGGCCGGTGTCGCGCTGGCCGACGGGCTGACGGCGCTGAGCTCGCCGCTAGCGCCGGTCACGCCGGTGCCTGTTCCGGTCCCGCCGCACGCGATCAGTGCCGCGAACGCGAACAGGCCGACGAAGGTGGTGACGATGGTCGTTCTCATATGTGGTGGACGCCCTCCCAGCCTCTACTGAACCGCGGGACCAGGGGTCATGTTACGGGGCGGTCGGCTGGTAGGTTTCTCCGACAGGTGATCGACCTCGCGTTCGACCCCGATCTGCTACTCGGCCCGCTCCATCTCACGTGGCACGCGCTCTTCGGGTTCCTCGGGATCGTGGCCGGCGCCGCCACGGGTATCGCATACGTTCGTCGGCGCCTCCCGATCGCGGACGGGTATGCCGTCGCCGTGTACGCCGTCCTCGGTGGCCTCATCGGGTCCCGCCTGTTCCATGTCGCGGACGCGTGGAGCAGTACGTACCAGTACCGGCCAATCGCCGCGCTCGAGGTCTGGACCGGCGGCGCGTCGATCGTCGGCGGGATCGTGGGCGGGCTCATCGCCGGCGGCATCGTGCTCCGCATCCGCCGACTCCCGCTCCGCTGGACATTCGACCACGGCGTGATCGGGCTGCCGTTCGGGATGGCGGTCGGGCGCATCGGCGACATCGTCAACGGCGAGCACTGGGCGACCGCCTGCGCCGGCGTCCCGTGGTGCGTGCGCTACACCGCGGCCAACAGCCCAGGCCAGCGCGACTTCGTCCATCCCGCCGTCGCGTACGAGCTGCTCTGCGACCTCGCGATCTTCGCGATCCTCATCGTCGTGCTCCCGTGGAGCGACCGGCAGCGGCGCCATCCCCACCTGCCGTTCGTATTCCTCGGCCTGTACGGCGGCGCGCGCCTAGCGCTCTCCGCGTTCCGGCTCGACCCGATCTTCGCATTCGGGATGACCCAGGCCCAGCTCGCCTCGATCGCGTTCATCGTCCTATCCATCGGCGCGCTGGCCTGGCTCCGCCGGGCCGGACCTACCATCGCGTCGTGAGGAACGGCCCCGGTCGCGGCGACTGGGGGAACATCGACTGGTCCCGCGTCGACCTGCCTGGGCTCCGGCGGTCGAGAGGCCCGCGCCGGCCCGCGAACCGGCTGTCGACGCTCATCACGATCGTGGTGCTGGTCCTGTTCCTCGTCCCGATCCTGTTCACGCCGATCGTCGGCTTCCTCACGGACCTGCTCTGGTTCCGGAGCCTCGGTCTCGAGGCCGTCTTCCTCCGCCGCTATACCGCCGGCTTCTGGGCGTTCGTCGTGTTCCTCCTCGCGTTCTTCTTCATCGCGCTGCCGAATCTGTACTTCGCCCTCCGGCCGCAGGTCCCGCGGATCGTCGTGGACACCGATGCGCCGCGACGCGCCGGCGCGCTCGGGCTCACGCTCCGGCTCATGCCCCTCCTGCTGATCCCCGCGTTCTTCTTCGGCCTCGCCGGCGGGGACGAGTGGGACGCGCTCCTCCGCTGGCTGAACGGCGTCCCGTTCGGCGCGACCGACCCGGTCTTCGGCCGCGACATCGGGTTCTACTTCTTCACCCTGCCGGTGCTCGAGTTCGTGCGCGGCTGGCTGCTCGCGGCGGTGGTGCTCATCGCCATCGGCGTCGTGAGCCTCTACGTCGTGCGCGGCGTCATCGGCGTCGCGACGCAGCCCCTCGCCGGCGCCGACATCGGCGTGTCGGCGCGCAACGCGCTCGCGCTCGCGCGGCCCGCCCGTTCGCACCTCTCGATCCTCGGCGGCATCTTCCTGGCGCTCATCGCGTTCGGGTACGTGCTCGACCAGTTCGACCTGCTGTTCCGGGACGAGACCGTGCTCACCGGCGCGGGCTTCACCAGCATCACGGCGCGGCTGCCGGCGCTCCAGATCCTCACCGTCGTCGTCGCGATCGCGGCGGTCGCGACGTTCGCGAACGCGTTCTTCCGCACCCTCTGGGTCCTGGCCGGGACGCTCGGCCTGTGGCTCGTGGCGTCCGTCCTCCTGCTCGGCGTGTACCCGTCGGTCATCGAGCGCTTCGTGGTGACGCCGGACCAGCTGAACAAGGAGAAGCCGTACATCGCCCGGAACATCGAGGCGACGCGGCAGGCCTACGCGCTCACCGCGGTCGATGAGTCGGACATCGACGTCGCCAACAGTCCCGTCGAGGCGGACGTCCGGACGCAGTTCGCGGACACGTCGAGCGTGCGCCTGTGGGACTACCGGCCGCTGCTGGCGGCGTACCAGCAGCTGCAGGGGCTCCGGCTCTACTACAAGTTCAACGACGTCGACGTCGACCGCTACGTGATCAACGGGAACGAGACGCCGGTCATGCTGTCGGCCCGCGAGCTCGCCGCGGACCAGCTCCCCGTCGCCGCGCAGACCTGGGTGAACCGCCACCTCTACTACACCCATGGCTTCGGCGCGGTCATGACGCCGATGGGCTCGGTCGGGATCGAGGGCCGGCCGGGGTTCGTGCTCCAGGACATCCCTCCGGTCGGGCAGCCCAAGATCGACCAGCCGCGCATCTATTACGGCGAGCTCACGACGGACTACGTGATCGTCGGCACGAGCCAGGCCGAGTTCGACTACGCCCAGGAGCCGAACGACGTCACGACGCGCTTCTCCGGTGGGGGCGGGGTCGGCGTCTCGAGCCTCTGGGACCGGCTGCTGTTCGCGCTGCGGTTCGGCGACCTCAACATCCTGATCTCGTCGCAGCTGTCGGACGGCGCCCGGGTCCTGTTCCACCGCCAGATCAGCGACCGCGAGCAGCTCATCGCGCCGTTCCTCCGCTACGACCCCGATCCGTACCTCGTGATCGCGGACGGCAAGCAGTACTGGATCAACGACGCCTACACGACCGGGACCAGCTATCCGTACAGCGAGCGCTATGGCTCCGGCGCGAGCGGACGGACGTCGAAGCTCAACGCGCCGGACATCAACTACATCCGGAACAGCGTGAAGGTCGTGACCAACGCCTACGACGGGTCCATCACCTACTACGTCGTCGACGATCAGGATCCCGTCATCCGGACGCTCCGCAACATCTACCCGTCGCTGTTCAAGCCGATCGCGGAGATGCCGCAGTCCCTCCAGGCGCACATCCGGTACCCGGAGCAGCTCTTCACCATCCAGACCCAGATCTTCGCGACGTACCACATGACCGACCCGGGCAACTTCTACAACCGCAACGACGCCTGGCGGATCGCCACCGAGAACTTCACGGCCGGCGGCTCCGCGCAGCCGATCGAGCCGTACTACGTCACCGCCCAGCTGCCCGGCTCGACCAAACGGGAATTCGTCCTGTTCGTGCCGATGACCCCGGCCGGCGGTCAACGCGACAACATGGTCGCCTGGGTCGCCGGCCGCGCCGATCCGTCGGACTACGGGAAGCTGCGCGCCCTGAAGCTGCCCCAGAGCCGCACCATCTTCGGGCCGCAGCAGATCGAGAGCCGCATCACCACCGACGCGACGATCCGGCAGCAGACGTCGCTGCTCACGGTGGGCGGCGGCGCGCAGGTCATCTACGGCAACCTCATCGTGCTGCCGGTCGGGAACTCGTTCCTATACGTCGAGCCGCTGTTCGTCCAGGCGAACAACGGGAAGTTCCCCGAGCTCCAGCGCGTCATCCTCGCGACGCAGGACAAGATCGCGATGGCCGATACCTTCCCGAACGCGCTGAACGCGCTATTCGCGAGCGCGCCGGTCACCCAGCCGCCGCCGACGACCGGACCGGGCCCGTCGCCCGCGCCCTCCGGCTCGCCATCGGCCGCGCCGTCGGGCTCGCCGTCGGCGGCGACGATCGCGCAGCTCGTGAAGTCCGCGTCGGACCACTACGCGAACGCGCAGGCCGCGCTCCGGAGCGGCGACTTCTCCACCTACGGCCAGGAGCAGAAGGCCCTCGAGAGCGACCTCGCCAGGCTTCGTGCGCTCACGGGCCAATGACGCCGCGATCCTCGCCGGGCTGTTCTGGTGCGTCGGCGGGATCGAGCTCAACGCACCGCAGCTGGACCGCGTGCTCCTGCTCGTCGCCGGGGCGGTGCTCCTCGGCCTGACCCTACGAGGTCTCGACCAAGGTCCGTTCATCGTCTGGTACGCGTTCCTCATCGGCGCGAGCGAGCGGCTCTCGCGCGTCCCGCTGCTCGATGGCAGCGACGTGCTGCGCGCGACGCAGGAGGCGCTCGCGAATCTGCTCCAGGGGCTGAACCCGTACACGGTGCCGCTCACCTCGACGATCCCGCCGGGCTCGCCGCTGGTGTACCCGCCAGGCGAGCTGCTCTGGTACCTCCCGGCGCACCTGCTGTTCGGCGACATCACGCGGGTCGACACGGTCGCCGGCATCCTCACGACCGCCGCGATCGGCGTCGCCGGTCTGCGCGCCGGCTGGGACCGCGTGGCCCTGCCGGCGATGCTGTACGCGACCTGGGGCATCGGCGCGTTCCGCGCGATCGACGGGTCGAACGACGTGTCAGCCGCGTTCATGGTCGTCCTCGGTCTCGCGATCCTCGTCTTCGCCGATCGCGACACCCGCGCAGGGCGGATCGCGTTCGTGCTGTCGGCGATCGCGCTCGGCTGGGCGGTGGCGTTCAAGCAGTTCGCGATCGTCATCCTGCCGCTCGTGCTCCGGCATCTCGCCGTCGCCGGCCGCGACTGGCGCCGCTACGGCGCGGTCAGCCTCGCGACCGTCGCGGTCCTCGTCGTCCCGTTCCTGCTCTGGGATCCGGGGGCATTCGTCTCGCAGCAGCTCGCGACGCTCACGTTCCACACCGAGGTGTGGGGCGCGAATGTCCCGGCGCTGCTCCATGAGTACGTCGACGTCACCGGATGGCTGCCGTTCTTCTTCGCCGCGGAGCTTCTCGGCACGCTCGCCGCGCTCGCGCTGTTCCTGCGTGCGCGAATTCCCACGATCGGCGTCGCGACGATCGCGGGGTGCGCGGTCATCCTGATCGCGCTGCTCTTCGCGCGGTGGACCACCCAGCCGTACTACGCGTACCTCGGCGGCGTCGCGGCCATGGGCCTCGCGCTCGTCGATCGGGATGCTCGGAGGATTGACATCGAAGTATTACCGGAGTAATACTTCTCCTTGTGAAACGCGAGACCGCCACCCGCACCAGCGCCTCCTTCCCGACCGACCTCTGGCGCGGCATCGAGAACGATCGGAAGCGCCGTGGCGTGCCTCGCAGCCGCTGGATGCAGGAGGCCGCCCGGGAGTATTTGGCGCGGCATGGCGAGGCCGAGCGGGAAGCCCGCTACTTCGCGGGGTACACCGCGATACCCGACCGGGGCGACACGGATTTCGAAGCGTTCGAGCGTGTTGGGATCGAGGATCTGAAGAAGAGGACGACGTAGGTGGCGCGTCCGACCGAGCATGGCGAGGTGTGGTCGGCACACATCGACAAGCTCCGCCCTGTCGTGATCGCCTCGCGCAACGACCTCAATGGCGCGCGCGCCCAGACGACGGTCGCAGCCATCACGACGACGGTGCGCGACATCCCCACCGAGGTCAACCTGGATCGACGCGATGGGTTCGAGTCCGCGTGCGCGATCAATTGCGATGACCTGATCACGATCGAGAAGTCGCGGCTGAAGCGCCGACGCGGCGCACTTTCAGCCGCACGCCTCGCGGAATTCGACGACGCGCTCCGGTTCGCCTTGCAGCTTCGCTGACGCGCAGGCACCCGCGAAACCCTAGGATTTGGCGGTGTCCCACACGGTCGTGATCGGTGGCGGTATCTGCGGGCTCGCCGCCGGATCGAGCCTCGCGGCGCGCGGCGAGCAGGTCACCGTCCTCGAGGCCCAGCACTTCCTCGGCGGTCTCGCCACGACCCTTCCGGGCAAGACCGGCGCGGGCTTCGACTTCGGCCCGCACGCATATCACGCGCGCAACCAGCGGGTGCTCGACCTGTTCAAGGAGGTCGCGTCAGACGGATTCCCGGCGCGAAAGAAGAACGTGAGCATCAAGTTCCGCGGGAAGTACTACAAGTACCCGCTCGAGGCGCTGGACATCGCGAAGAGCATGTCGCCGGTCGTCGCGGTGCGCGCGTTCCTCGACTACTTCTGGGAGTCCATTCGCCGCGTGGTCAGACCGAAGCCGCTCGTGTCGGCCGAGGATTGGGTGGTGCAGGCGATGGGCCGCACGCTCTACGGGATGTTCTTTGGCCCGTACACCGCGAAGGTCTGGGGGATGCCGCCGTCGCAGCTCGCGGCGTCGTTCGCGCAGCACCGCATCCCGCACATCTCGCTCATGAAGGTGGTCGTCTCGTCCCTGCGCAAGGGCTACGCGAAGCGGACCGGCACCGAGCACCGCTACGCCCCGCTCGTGATCGAGCTGTTCTACCCGCCGAAGGGCGCCGGCGTCATCTCGCAGCGGCTCGCCGAGCGGATCCGCGCCGCGTCGGCCGACAATCGCGTCTGCACGAACACGCTCGTGACCGGCATCGACGTCGTCGGCGATCGCGTGGCCGGCGTGCGGTACCGCCCGGTCCCGCGGACCGACCGCGGCGGCCAGCTCTGCATGCTCGCGTCCGGCACCGAGGGCACCGTCGACCCGTTCGCCGGGCAGCGCGCGCCCGAGGAGCGCATCGCGTGCGACCGGATCGTCAACACCGCGCCGCTGCCGGCGCTCATCGACCTGCTGGGCGACGCGGTGTCGCCCGAGGCGAAGGCCGCCGCCCGGTACCTGCGGTTCCGCGCGCTCACGATCGTCGGCCTGCGCGTGAAGCGGCCCACGGCATTACCCGCGCAGTCGATCTACTTCCAGGACAAGACCTTCAACCGGCTCTCCGAGACCCGGAACTACGGCGGCTCGGAGATCTGCGCGCCGGACGAGACGATCCTGCTCTGCGACATCACCTGCGACGTGAACGACGCCATCTGGAACGCGGATCCCGACGAGCTCGGGCGCACCTGCGCCAGAGAATTGGAGCAGGAGGGGTTCATGAAGGCCGGCGAGCTCGCCGAGTCGGTGGTGCTGCGTTCGACGTTCGGCTATCCCGTGTACATGGTCGGCTACGAGCGCGCGATCGACACCCTCATGACCGAGCTCATGCGGTTCTCCGGACTGGTCACCGGCGGTCGACAGGGCCTGTATAAGTACGTGGACATGGACATCGCCTCCGAGATGGGGCTCGCCATGGCCGACTTCCTCGTCTCGGGCACCTCCAAGCGGGAAGCCATCGGCGACGTTCCGTATGAGGACCGTACCTTTGCGTGAACGAGGAGCGGCTCTGCCGCGACGAGTGAGCTCCACCAGCCCTGAGCGGCTCTCGGTGCGATGCACCGAGATCGAACAGGACCGTACCGTTGCGTGAGCTGCGCGTCGGCATCATCGGCGCCGGGTACTGGGGACCGAATCTCGTCCGCAACTTCAACGAGGCGCCCGGCGCGGATGTCGTCGCGGTCGCGGACCTCGATCCCGAGCGGCTCGGCACGCTGCACAAGCGCTTCCCGGCGGTCCGCACGACGACCGATCACCGCGAGCTCCTGAGCGACAGGACCATCGACGCGATCTGCGTCGTGACGCCGATCTCGACCCACCGTCCGCTCGCGGAGGAGGCGTTCGCCGCCGGCAAGCACGTGTTCGTCGAGAAGCCGCTCGCCGGAACGGTCGCCGACGCCGAGGCCATCGTCGCCGCGGCGAAGCGCGCCGGCCGGGTGCTCATGGTCGGGCACACCTTCGTCTACAACCCCGCGGTCACGACGGTGCGCGGCATCATCGAGCGCGGCGAGCTCGGCAAGATCGAATACGTCGACAGCCAGCGCGTGAACCTCGGGCTGCACCAGTTCGACTTCAACGTGCTCTGGGATCTCGGGCCGCACGACGCGTCGATCGTCCTGTACTGGCTCCAGGAAGAGCCCGAGTGGGTGCAGTGCGTGGGCGGCTGCTACGTCCAGTCCGACATCGAGGACGTCGTCTTCCTCACCATGGGCTTCCCGTCGGGCGCGATCGCGCACGCTCACCTCTCGTGGCTCGCGCCGAGCAAGCTCCGGACGATGACCGTCATCGGCGACAAGAAGATGGCGGTCTACGACGACGGCAGCTCGTCTGAGAAGGTGAAGATCTACGACCACGGCGTCGCGAAGCTCTCGGCCGACGAGCTCCGCCGGAGCTACCGCTCGGGGGACATCCACAGCCCGCACGTCGCGGTCACCGAGGCGCTCCAGCTCGAGGTCCGGCACTTCATCGAATGCGTCCGCGACGGCACGGTGCCTCGCAGCGACGGCGCGGCCGGCGTGCGGGTCGTGCGGGTGCTGGAGGCCGCGAACCGCTCGCTTCGCGCGGACGGCGCGCGCATCTCCCTCAAGGAGCCCGTGCAGGCGTGACCACCCTCGGGCTCGACATCCACACGACCGCGATCGTCGGCCCGAACGTCGAGCTCGGCCGGGGGTCGGTCGTCGGCGCGTACGCGGTCCTCGGGCAGGCACCGCGCGGCAAGAAGGACGGCGAGGTGCCGCTGGTCATCGGACCGGGCGCGGTGATCCGGCCGTTCACCACGATCTACGCCGGGTCGCGGATCGGCGCGCGGCTCCAGACCGGACAGGGCACCTCCATCCGCGAGGACAACGTCATCGGTGACGACGTCTCCATCGGCACACATGCGTCGATCGAGTTCGGGAACCGCATCGGATCGCGCGTGCGCGTCCACACCGGGTGCTTCCTCGAGCTGGTGACGATCGAGGACGACGTGTTCCTCGGGCCGCACGTGGTGTTCACCGACGACCCGCACCCGATGTGCCCGGCGTATCTCGATTGCGTGCGCGGCGGCGTGGTGCGGAAGGGCGCGCGGATCGGCGCGAACAGCACGATCCTGCCCGGGGTCGAGATCGGCGCGGACGCGCTCGTGGGCGCGGGCAGCGTGGTGCGCAGGCCCGTGCCGGCGCGCGGCGTGTGGGCCGGGAACCCTGCGATCGAGCTGAAGGACGAGCTCACGAAGCTCGCCTGCTTCGCCGGCATCTTCCCGCACGCCTACAGCTGGCTGGACGACGTGAAGGCGTGAACGACGACCCGAGGAAGCGCGCGGTGATCGCGCTGCTCGAGCACGAGTGGCACGCGCTCGACGCGCAGCTGCGGTCGTTGGGCGAGCGCGGATCCACCTCCGCATGCACAAGGCGAATATCGAGGCCGCGTTGAAGGAGACCAGCACGACATGACCGTCATGACCAAGACCGACATCCCGCTCGTCGACCTCAAGGCGCAATACCGCACGATCCGCGACGAGGTCCGGGCCGCGATCGACGACGTGCTCGAGGGCATGCAGCTGACGATCGGGCCGAACGTGAAGGCATTCGACCAGGAGTTCGCGGCGTTCTGCGGCGCCAAGCACGCGATCGGCGTGGGCAGCGGCACCGACGCCCTCCAGCTGGCGATCCGCGCCCTCGGCATCTCCGCCGGCGACGAGGTCATCACGGTCTCACACACGTTCTTCGCGACCGTGGAGGCGATCCTCTACTCGGGGGCGCGCCCGATCCTGGTCGACATCGACGAGCGGACCTTCAACATGGACTTCGCCGCCGCCGCGCAGGCCATCACACCGCGCACGAAGGCGATCATGCCGGTCCACCTGTACGGGCGGACCGTCGACCTGAAGCCGCTCCTTGCGCTCGCGAAGGAGCGGGGCCTCCAGATCATCGAGGATGCCTGCCAGGCGCACGGCGCGGCGCTCGACACCGGCGCCAGGGCCGGCGCGTCGGGCCGGGTCTCGGCGTTCTCGTTCTACTGCAGCAAGAACCTCGGGGCGTACGGCGAGGCGGGCAGCATCACCACGAACGACGACGCGCTCGCGACCGAGCTCCGCTCGCTCCGCGAGCACGGGCAGAGCACCCGCTACTACCACCCGGTCGTCGGGTACAACGCGCGGCTCGACGAGATCCAGGCCGCGATCCTGCGCATCAAGCTGCGCAAGCTGCCGGAGTGGAACGCCCGACGGCTCGCGATCGCGCGCCACTACAACGACCGGCTGAACGGCAGCGGCGTCGTGGCGCCGGAGATCCCGGAAGGCGGCCGCCACGTCTTCCACTGCTACGTCGTCCGCGTGCCCGACGGGAAGCGCGACGCGCTCAGGCAGTACCTCTCGGATCGCGGCATCGGGACGGGCGTGCACTACCCGGTGCCGATCCACCTCCAGGAGGCCTCGGCGTTCCTCGGCTACCGGCAGGGCGACTTCCCGGTCACCGAGCGCATCGCCGGCGAGGTGGTCTCGCTCCCGATGTACGCCGAGCTCACCGACGCGCAGGTCGACACGGTCGCGAGCGCCGTCCGCGAGTTCATGCGCGCGTGACAAGCCGCATCGTGAAGGCGGTCCACGGCGTCCAGGAGGTCCAGCCGGATCCGGCGGAGGAGCTGAAGGAGTCGGCGGACCTCCGCGCGACCGAGACCAAGGAGCAGCTCCTCGCCCGGTACAGCGCGGCCTGCTACGACGACAGCGCGGCCGGCGCGCGGATGCGGCGCGTGGTCCTGCGCGCGGTTTGCCGCTCGTTCGGCAACGGCGTGAAGGTCGGTGTGGGCGTGCTCGTCCTGCACCCGCACACGTTCGAGCTCGGCGATGCGGTGTTCATCGGCAACCAGACCTTCCTCCAGGGTCGCCACGACGGGCATTGCGTCATCGGCGCGCACACCTGGATCGGCCCGCAGTCGTACTTCGACTGCCGCGACCTGGAGCTCGGCGCGTACGTCGGGTGGGGCCCGGGCGCGAAGGTCCTCGGCAGCGAGCACACCGGCGAGCCGGTCGACGTCCCGATCATCCAGACCGACCTCGTCATCAAGCCGGTGCGGGTCGAGGACGGCGCCGACATCGGCGTGAACGCCGTGCTGCTCCCCGGTGTGACGGTGGGCCAGGGCGCGATCGTCGGCGCGGGCGCGGTCGTGACGAAGGACGTCGCGCCCTACGCGATCGTCGCGGGCGTTCCAGCGAAGCTGCTGCGCTCGCGTCGGGATCCGGCGTGCTGAGCGGCGCGCTGGCCGGAGCCAAGGTCATCGTCACCGGTGGCGCGGGGACCGTCGGGTCGCACGTCGTCGACGCGGCGATCGCGGCGGGGGCGAAGGAGGTCATCGCCCTCGATGCGCTCGTGCGCGGGGTCCCGGAGAACCTGCTCCCGGCCACCGCGACCGGCCGGGCGGTGCTCCGCGAGATGGACATCCGCGATCGCGCCGGCGTCCACGACGCGATCGCCGGGGCCGACGTCGTGTTCCACCAGGCCGCGTTGCGCTGGACCCGCTGCCAGGAGGCGCCGCGCGAGTGCCAGGAGGTCATGGTCGACGGCACGTACAACGTGCTCGAGGCCGCCGCCGCGGCGGGTGTGCGCCACGTGGTGCTGGCCTCGAGCGCCGTCGTGTACGGCGACCCGGTGCGGCTTCCGATGCACGAGGACCAGCCGCTCCAGGGCACGACCGTCTACGGCGCGATGAAGGTCGCGAACGAGCAGCTGGCCCGCGCGTTCGCGCACCTCGAGGGCCTGCACTGCACGACGCTGCGCTACTTCAACGTGTACGGACCGCGGATGGACGTCCGGTCGCGCTCGGTCGAGGTCATGGTGCGTTGGCTCGACCGCATCGACCAGGGCAAGCCGCTGACGCTGTTCGGCGATGGTTCGGCGTCGGTCGACTTCGTGTTCGTCGAAGACGTCGCGCGGGCGAACATCCTGGCCTGCGAGCGCGATCGCCCGGACGCTATCGTGAACATCTGCAGCGGCGTCGAGACGAAGATGCGAGATCTCGCGGCGCTGCTGCTCCGGCTCACCGAGAGCTCGGTCGGAATGGAGTTCATGCCCCAGCCCGACGGCGCCCTGCCGGCACGGCGGTTCGGTGACCCGACCCGGGCCCGCGGGTTGCTCGGGTTCGAGGCGACCACGAAGCTCGAAGAGGGCGTGCGCAGGCTCATCGATTGGCGGAAAGAGGTCCTGAAGAATGGCAGTTGAGGCGAAGAAGAAGCTCAACGTCCCGATCACCAAGCCCTCGCTCGGCGAGGAAGAGGCCAGGGCGCCGTACGACTCGATCAAGAGCGGGTGGGTGACCCAGGGCCCGAAGGTCGCCGAGTTCGAGAAGGCCGTCGCGGCGTACGTCGGCGCGAAGCACGGCATCGCGACCACGTCGTGCACCACCGGCCTGCACCTCGCGCTCGCCACCGCCGGCGTCGGTCCGGGCGACGAGGTCATCGTCCCGTCGTTCACGTTCATCGCGTCGGCGAACGCGATCCTGTACACCGGCGCGACCGTCGTGTTCGCCGACATCGACGCGCGCACGTACAACATCGACCCGAACGACATCGAGCGGCGCATCACGAGCAGGACGAAGGCGATCATGCCGGTGGACCAGATCGGCATGACCGCGGACATGGACGCGATCAACGGGATCGCGAAGCAGCACGGCATCGACGTGATCGAGGACGCCGCGCCGACCATCGGCAGCGCGTACAAGGGCCGTCGGACCGGCTCGAACGCGCACCAGACGGTGTTCAGCTTCCACCCGCGCAAGGTCATCACCACCGGCGAGGGCGGGATGATCACGACCGACGACGACGCGCTCGCCGACCGCGCGCGCAAGCTGCGCGCGCACGGCATGAGCGTCTCGGACCTCGACCGCCACAACGCCGATCGCGTGATCATCGAGGAGTACAACGAGCTCGGCTTCAACTACCGGATGACCGACATCCAGGCGTCGATCGGGCTCGTCCAGCTCCGCCGGCTGCCGGAGCTCCTTGCGACCCGGATCGCGAAGGCCCGGCGGTACAACGACGAGCTCCCGGCGATCAAGGGTCTCGAGATCCCGTACGTGCCGCCCTACGCGACGCACACGTATCAGAGCTACTGCCTCCGGCTCACGAAGGACTGCCGGCTCGACCGCGAGACGCTGATGACGAACCTGCTGCGCCGCGGGATCGCGACGCGCCGCGGGGTCATGGCCTCGCACCTCGAGAAGACGTACACGGACCGCATCGCGCCCGTCTCGCTCCCGGTCACCGAGGAGGCGACCCAGCACACGATGCTCATCCCGCTGTTCGCCACGATGACCGAGGAGGAGCAGACGTACGTGATCGACGCGCTCCGTGAGGAGCTTGGGCCGGCGTAGCGCCCGCCTGGCCCTCGCCGGGCTGGTGATCGCGGCCTGCGGTCCTCTGGCGACGGTACCGTCCGCGACCCCGTCCGGCGGGCCGCCGACGGCGATCGCGCGCAGCTCCGGCACGTCAGCGCCGACCCGCCCCCCGCTCGCGACCTCGAGCGGGACGATCGCGATCGCGGCCCCGGAGCGCGACGCGTGGGCCCGCATCCGCGCCGCGCTCCCACCCGGCTCGCCGGTGGCGATGCCGACGTGGCTGCCGGCGACGCTCGATCGGGGCGGAGTCCTGATCGACAGGCTGAGCGCGCAACCCGGCGATCCGCGCTACGTCGTCACGTACCGGGGAGCCGGCCGGTCCATCGAATTCGGCATGGGCGGTGATGGCCCGCCGGACGGGGGGTCCGGGCTCGGGACGCGCGTCCGGCGGTCGCCCGCCGTGCTCAGCTTCCCCTCGGCGTTATTCACCGATCCATCGGCGCCCGGGGACCGCGTGCTCAAGTGGAAGGAAGCGGGTCACCTGCTCTGGGTCCGGACGGCGAGCTATCCCGGCGGCGACCTCTTGCGCGTCGGCTGGGAGCTGGATGAGGTGACCGCGCCGCGTGCGAGCTACGTCCGGGTCAAGGACGGAGCGTGCGCCTCCGCGACCAAGCCCGAGGACACGGTCGACCGGCTGTTGGCGCTCATCGGCTCAGGCGACCAGGACGCGGTCCTCGATTGCTTCGCGCTCGACGTCGGGCTCGCGAACTGGGCGACGCTGCCCACCACGACGGATCGCGCCGTCCGCTCGATCGGTGATGTCGGCGGCCGCCGGTACGTGCAGGGCTCGTGGCGCTTCACGAGCGAGCCGGCGTTCTGGACGCAGGGCTCGACGGGCAACCAGTTCTTCCAGCTCGGCATCGAGGGCGGTCGCTGGCGCGTCTTCGAGGGTGGGACCGCGGCATACGGCGCTCCGCCGTAGCAGCTACAGCTTGTCCACCTGGCCAACTTCGCAGAGCCACACGATGTCGTATGCATGTTTGTTCTTGTCGCGATGGAGGAGCGCATCGGCCTTTGAAGCCAAGAAGGCGGCGGATGCGGTCACCTCAAACGGCAACGCGGCGACGCCGGCTGGGGTCTGTTGGACGCCGCTACTGCCTGCGAGCCGCTCTCGCGACACGCCGCCAGATGGACAATGCGATGGCGAGAGCGACGACCAATACGAGAACGGCCATCGACGCAACCCATCCCGGCGGTCCCGAACCGACCGACGTGCTCGGAAGGCTTGATGACGACTTGTTTGGTTCCGCAGACGGGTTCTGCGCAGCCGTGGTTAGGTACGCGTTTCCGGCCGCATCAAGATTTACTCCAAAGCAGCCGCTCGAGCCTTTCGCTGGGCCCTGTACATCCCGGGGAAGGAAGAAGCTACCGGTGCCGGCGCTCGTCTCCAGCCGCTGCAGCGCAGGACCCCGGTCCAAAGCGTCGATCAACGTGCCACAGAACTCAGCCGGGATGGGTTCGACACGATATGAGACATATCGGGCGTGGCCATCGATCGGTCCAAGCACGCAGACGCGAGCACCGACCGTCAGTGGCGCGCCCCCGGCGCCAGGCGCAACGCCGGATGAATAGCCTCCGATCAGAATCATGCCAGCCAGTGTTGTCGTCGCGGGTCGGAAGTCCGTTACGACGCCGCAGAATATGTGTGTCTCCGCGCCGATCGCACGTTCGGCCGAACCGAAGACGACCAAAATCAGCACGAATGCTGCGCACGACGCCTTGATGAGCATCACGGTGCCACGGGCGTCCACGTGGCGCCGCCATCAGTGGTGCGAAGGAGTTGTCCGATAGCGGTTGTACCAGTGATAGACAGAGCCCATCCAAGCGACCCGCTGACAAAGTCGACGCCCGCGACGGTCGCTGACAGGCCCACCGCCGTGGCACGACGCGTTGACCGACCGCCGTCAGCCGTTGTCTTCAACTGCCCGTCGATGATCACGGCCCAATGGTTGGCGTCCGCGATCGCGAACGCGTGCGGCGCGTCCGCGACGAATGGCGCCGAGGACACCTCGTCGATGGCAATGCTCCAAGTGGCACCTCCGTCGCGAGTAACGAAGAACGAGAAACCTGGTGCCGTCGATGGAGAATGATCTTGGGAATAGCTCACGAATAGAGCGCCAGTGTTCAAGTCGAACATCCGCGGTGTGGTGAACAGCGCACGTGTCCCCGAGTGGGAGGTTGGGATAGCCGGACTCACATCCGTCCATGAGACCCCGCCGTCGACGGTCCGGAGGAGCCGACCACCGCGCGCGTAACCGTTGCTCGCCAGCCAACCTACCTTCGTCGACGAGAACCTGATCGCGCCGCGCCCGATCATTGGCATCGCGCGCCATGTGGCGCCACCGTCGTCGGTCGCGAGCAACTGGCTCGGCGCGGCTAGCGGACTGCCTTCGAGCGCAATCTCCAGCCAGCCGTGCTGTTGGTCGAAGAACGTGAAGAGCATCGAACCCGGGGAGCCCCAGAGCGTGCGCCCTGCCGTGGTGCGTGTCCACGTCGTCCCGCCATCCGAGGTGCGAAACAGCTGCAGCTCCGTTCCGACCGGAGTCGTCAGCGTTCGTGCCCCAGGCGCGACCGCCCATCCATGACTGGCGTCGAGGAAGAACACGGTGGCGAGTTGTGCCGCTGTAATGCCGGGCGGTGTTGCCGTCGCCCAGGTCGTCCCCGCGTCACGCGTCACAGCGAGACGGTCGGTGGTGAGCGCCCATCCGAACTGCGGCGTCACAAGTTTCATCCGACGCGTTGGCGTGGCCGCTGTCGCTCGCTCGTGCCCGACGTGTCCGAGCAGACCCGCAATCGCAACGACCACGACTAGGAAGCGAATCGCGATCCACACGGTCCGTCTCACGGGTGCGCTCCCGGGCAGTTCGGGAAGGCCGGATCTTGCCCCCAACCCTTTCCGGCGACAAGCCCCCAAGCGCAGTTCTGATCTATCTCACGCCAGGTGCCGTTGAACAGAACGCAGTCGCTGTGGTTGACCTGGTCGAGGCAAGGCCAATTGGCAAACTGATGTACGCGACCATAGGGTGGCTGCGTCGCCCATGAGGTGGGCTGAATGAACGACGTGTTCCAGACAGACACGCAGGGTTGGCTGTCGGAACAGTTCCACTCCGCGAACCAGATGTCATCCGGCGGATTCGGCCCGGTTGCGAAGGATTGCATCTCGGTGCCAGACGAGGACCCGTAGATGCCAGCGGCGCGGCCCTCGTAGAGCTTCATCTGATTCAGCCAACCGTGCTCGTACTCCAGCACGGCAGTCTTGCAGGCTGGCGTACCCGTGTGGTAGCCCTCCATGTCGCTGTAGATGATCGTCGGCGCGGCCAAGCCGAGACTTCTTGCGGCGGATGACGCGTCGACTGCGGCCTGCACGCCTTGGTTGTATGCGGTGGTCGGATCCAACGACATCCGCGCCAGTCCCCCCTGATCGCCACCCCAACAGGTGCCTGCCAACTGATGTCGATGGGCAAGAAGCCGAAACCGACATCGTCAACGGCCGATACCCACTGCGGCGTGAGGTAAGGTTGGGAGCCTCGGTTGTTGCCGCTCACATAGATTCCGACATAGAAGTAGTGATATTTGGACCACGAGTACTGCATCTCTTGGAGCGTGAAACCGCCGTCGCGATCCAGACCGAGCGGATACGTGTAACTGTTGCCGGTCGGAAAGTTAGCCCGCGCTGTGTCGCTTCCCGCGAATAGCAGCAACAACAACAATGCAGCGCAGCCATTAAGGACGCCAAGCTGCCGCAGAAGACCGCGTCCGCGAGGTCGAGTTCGGCGACCGTAAACAACTTGCCTGAACCTGATCAACGTTGCGGGCACGGTCCGGACTTTACCTCGGCCTTAACACGCCGCGTCAATGCACAATCGCGTAACGACGTGGCCTCGACGCGGATAGTTCCGCGGTCCACTCGAGCTGAAGTCGGCAGTCACATTCCCATGACAGCTCGGCGCGCTTATTCATTCATGAATGAAGATCAGTCTGTACTGGTTATGTCAACCCGCTGCCATTGATCCGGCGCGTCTGAGGACCTTCAGGTACTGCACCATGTCGGACCGCCGCCGGTACCCCATGGTCTCGTTGATGTGCAGGATCGGCGCGTTCGTGGAGTCGTTGTCGGTCCGCACGCGGTCGACGCCGAGCGCGATCGCCTGCATGAGCGTCTCGCACTTGAGCGCGCGCGCGATCCCGCGACCCCGCGCCCTCCGCGCCATCCCGGTCCACTCGGTCGCGACCACGCCGCGCACCGGCGGGTAGGCGAGCATGGAGATGCCGAGGATGTCGTCAGCCTGTCGCGCGATCCACATCCGGTCCTGACGGAGACCCGGCGAGGCCAGCCACTGCGTGAACTCCTCGAACGTCTGCTCGACGTGCGGCACCGTGGTCGGCACGTCGCCCTCGGCCTCGGTGCTCATCCGATGCAGCTTCGCCAGGCGGTCGGGGTCGGTGTCGCGCGCGAGCGTGAGGAGCTCGACGCCATCCCGGCGCAGCTTCGCCCGTGACGCTTCGGTCATCCGCTCGATGCGCGACCGCTCGGCGCCGAGGTCGAGCTCCCAGAACCGCTCGCGGCGCTCCTCGCGGTAGCCCCGCGCCGCGAGCATGTCCTTCCTGAGCGTGTCGCCGTCCCACGCCCAGGTCGTCACCGTCGTGGTGCCGTCCGCCCGGGACTCCGCCTCCAACAGCTCGTACAGCGCGTCGAGACGCTCGGCCGTGCGCATCGCCGGTCGGAGCTCGGCGTCGATGCGCGTGAAGCGCTCGGGCATCTTCGCCCACTGGGGGTGCCGGCGGATCGTGTAGCCGGCGACCTCCGTCCCATGCGTGGCGATGCGCCGCTCGCTGACGTCATCGGTCGGGATCGACCACCAGTGGCGCTCGAGCTGCGGGTCCACCGCGTCGTCGGGGTGCACCTCGGTGCCGATGTCCGCGACCAGGGAGGCATCGTCCAGCGTCGCGGGCCGGAGCTCGAGGTCGGCGACTGTCACCTGATCCTCCGCAGCGCCTTGTCGCGCGCGACCTGACCGAGCTGTTGTCCGTACTGCACGATCTCGCGCCGCCCGAACTTGGAGGCACCGAGCTCACGGTCGCGGAACGTGTACGGGACCTCGACCGCCTTCGCGTAGCGGCCCCGCGCGATGACCTCGAAGCCGATCTTGAAGCCGATCGGGTTGAGCCGCACGCCGTCGATCACCGATCGGCGGAGCGCGAAGAAGCCGCTGGTCGCGTCGTGGACCGGGACGAGGACGTGGCCCATGAGGCAGGCGACGCGCGAGACCACCCGGCGCGTGAGCGGCCAGTCCTCCACGCCTCCGCCCGCGACGTAGCGCGAGCCGACCGCGAGGTCGGCGCCGTGCTCGACGGCGTCGACGAGCGCCGGCACGGTCTCGGGCGGATGCGAGAGATCGGCGTCCATGACCACGAGGATGTCCCCGTGCGCCGCGGCGAATCCGGCGACCACGGCGCTCGCGAGGCCGGCCTTTCCCGCGCGCCGGACGACCTGCACCGGGATGCGCGGCCCGAGCGCGGCCGCGATGTCGGCCGTTCCGTCCGGCGATCCGTCGTCGACGATCACGAGCTCCCACAGGTACCCGGCGAGCGCCGCGTGCAGCCGCTCGGCGAGCCCCGTCACCGAGCCCGCTTCGTTGTAGGTCGGCACGACGACGGAGAGCATCCGCGGCCTACTGTACGGAGGCCGATGCGGGTCGTGTTCGATGCGCGCCATCTCCAGACGGTGAGCCGCACGCGCGGCATCGGTCGCTACTCGCGCAATCTCCTCGCGGCGTTCGCGCGTCGCGCGCCGGACGATGTCGCCTGGACGCTGCTCACGCTGCGCAGCTTCCCGCCCGCGGATCCATCGCCGCTGCCGCCGCATCGCGTGCGCGCGACGGTGCGCCTGCGGCGGCCCGAGCTCACGATGCTGGCGCTCGATCCGGTGCTCCTGTCGCTCGAGCTCGCCGGGCAGGGCGACCTCTACCACTCGGTGCAGCTCGGCCTGCCCGCGATCCGCCGCGTGCCGGCGGTCCTCACGATCCACGATCTCGCGCCGCTCCGGTGGCCGTCGCACTACCTGCGCCTGCCGTACGCCCGCGTCGGGCACGCCTGGCAATACGCGCTCGCGAGTCGGGCCGACGCGATCATCGCGGTGTCCGAGGCGACGAAGGCCGACGTCGTGGCGCGCCTCCGCATCCCGGCCGAGCGGATCCGCGTCATCCCCGAGGCGGTCGACGTCTCGTTCCATCCGCCGTCGCACGAGACCGGCGCCGCCGCCGCCCGCGAGCGGTTCGGGGTGCCCGGTCGCTACGTCCTCTACGTGGGGCAGTTCGACCCGCGCAAGAACATGGACGGTCTCTTCTCGGCCTTCGCGCGGGCCGCGGAGCGCGATCGCGACCTGCGGCTGGTGATCGTGGGCACGCTCGGGGCGCTCGCCGTGTACCTGCGCGACGCGCTCGCCCGCTCGCGGGTCGATCCGTCGCGGGTCGTCCTCACCGGAGCGCTGGACGACGCGACGCTCGCCGCGCTCTACGCGGGCGCGGAGTGCCTGCTCCACGCGGCGTGGCTCGAGGGATTCGGGCTCACGGCCCTCGAGTCGCTCGCCGCCGGAACGCCGGTCGTGGGGTACCGCGCCGGCGCGGTCGCGGAGGTCGTCGGCGACGCCGGGCTGCTCGTGGACGAGCAGGATCCCGACGCGCTCGGCGAGGCGCTCGTGACGATCCTCGCGGACGACGCGCTTCGCGCCGGGCTGCGCGCGCGGGCCACGCCGCGGGCCGCTCGCTTCAGCTGGGACCGCGCAGCGGACGACACGCTCGCGGTCTACCGATCTCTTAGCTAGCTCTCATCCTGGCGGCGCTACCATTTGCGCGAGCCCGCATCGCGGGCTCGCAGCACGTCTAGGCGAATCTGGGGGAGATCTCTCGTGGCACGTCGCATCCCACTGCCCCGGCTGACCCAGCGCCAGCGCGAAGCCCGCTGGCAGCGCGAGCGCCGCCAGCAGACGATCATCGTCGTCGTGTTCACGGTGCTGCTCTGCAGCGCCGTCGGCCTGACGATCTGGGCGGCCACGAATCGCTACTACGAGGCCAACCTGAAGCCCGCCGCGATGATCGACGGTCACGGGCTCCCGTACCGGCTCTACTACCACGAGCGCGACTACGAGCTCGTGAAGTTCTACGCCGACAACAACGTCCCGCCCGGCTACGAGAACGACCCGCAGCTCACGACCCGGAAGGCCGACTACGACGGCATCGCGGTGAACTCCCTGGTCGAGCAGGCGCTCCTCGAGGCGATGGCCCGCCAGGAGGGCTACACGATCTCGGACGCGGACCTGCGGAAGACGTACGAGCAGTCGTTCAGCCAGTACAACTCGCGGCACATCCTCGTGAAGATCGACTCCACCGCGACCGACAAGGCGGCCGCCGACGCCGCGGCACTCGCGAAGGCGCAGGACATCGCGAAGCAGCTGCGGGCGAACCCGAACGACCAGAACCTTTGGAACACGCTCGCGAAGACCTCCGACGACCCTGGGTCGAAGGACGCCGGCGGCGTGGTCGGCTGGGTCGGCGCGGGACAGCTGGTCGCGGCGTACGACACGGCCGCGCAGAAGCTCGCGATCGGCGAGATCTCCGACCCGGTGAAATCGGACTTCGGCTACCACGTCATCCAGGTGACGGAGCGGCGTGACGCCGTCGCGAACCCGGTGGTCCAGCGGTGGCTCGCCAGCGGCTTCGGGATGGACGAGATCCTTCTGCACACGAGGTACGACATGCTCCGCGAGCACTTCACCGCGGAGGCGCAGGCCCAGTCGGTGACCTCGCCCACCGAGCAGATCCACCTGCTGCACATCCTGATCAGCCTGCCGTCGCCGACGAGCCAGGTGCCGACCGATTTCACCGCGGCGCTGAAGAAGATCGGCGACGCGAAGGCGGAGCTCGACAAGGGCACCGACTTCGCCGCGGTCGCGAAGAAGTACAGCGAGGACACGACGGAGGCCGCGAACGGCGGCGACGCCGGCTGGTTCGCGCGCGGCCAGCTCGACAGCGTGACGAAGGAGAACGAGCTCTTCGCGCTCGCGCCCGGCACGGTGAGCCGCCAGTTCTCGACCGTCGGCCAGGCCGAGTTCTACAAGGTCGTCGAGAAGGACCCGGCGCGCACGCTCACCGATGCCCAAAAGACCAAGATCCACGACAACGCCTACGCGTACTGGTTCGACAAGGCTCGCCGCGCGCACGACGTGCAGAAGCTCGTGCCGGGCTATGAGTTCCAGCCCTAGCGACGCGCTCCGGACGGTCCTGGGTCGCTGGCCGGGTGGCGTCGACATCGTCCCTGCGTCGGCGCTCGACCGGCACTCCTTCCAGACCGTCCGCGCCGTCGTGATCGTGCTCGACGCGCCGCTCGATCGCGCGCTCCTCCTGCGGCACTACCCAGCAGCGGCCATCGATGCGCCGGGCTCGCCCGATGGCTTCCTCGTGCTCCCGCCCCGCGCCCCGTACGGCGACCTCGCCGCGCCGGGTGCGGTGAGCCGGATCGCCGAGCGCCTGCGCGCGACCGACGGGTGCCCATGGGACCGGGAACAGACCCACGCGAGCCTGCGGCCGCATCTGCTCGAGGAGGCCTACGAGGCCCTCGAGGCGCTCGATCGCGGCGATCTCGACACGCTCCGCGACGAGCTCGGTGACCTGCTGTTCCAGATCGCGATCCACGCGCAGCTCGCGAGCGAGGCCGGCGCGTTCGACATGGCCGACGTCTCGCGATCGATCGGCGAGAAGTTCGTCCGCCGGCACCCGCATGTCTTCGCGGGCGCGAGCCTCGACGGCACGGACCTGCTCGTCCAGTGGGAGCAGATCAAGCGCGACGAGAAACGGCGCGAGTCGATCCTCGACGGCGTGCCGCGCTCGCTCCCCGCGCTCTTCGCCGCGGAGCGGTTGCAGGAGCGCGTGGCGCGCGTGAAGCTGCGGCCGCCGCGCATCGAGCTCCCGCTCGACGTCGACGACCCCGAGTTCCTGGGCGAGCTGCTGTTCGATCTGGTCGCGGAAGCTCGCGAGAAGGGCTTCGACGCGGAGACCGCGCTGCGCGAGGCGAACGGGCGCTTCGCGGCGCACGTCGGCCGCGTCGAGCGGCGGGCGCAGACGGAGGGCCGCGAGCTCGAGTCGTACACCGATACCGAGCTACGAGCGATGTGGGAGGCCACCAGTGGCGACGTTCAAGCGGCCTGATGGCCGCACGGCCGATCAGCTGCGCCCGGTGACGATCGAGGTCGGCGTGTCGAAGTTCGCCGAGGGCTCGGCACGCATCGCGTTCGGCGACACGGTCGTGCTCTGCCTCGCGACATTGACCGACAGCGTGCCGCGGTTCCTCGACGGCAAGGGCACCGGCTGGATCACGGCCGAGTACGCGATGCTGCCGCGGAGCACGCCCGAGCGCAGCCAGCGCGAGAGCATCGCCGGACGCCCCGGCGGTCGCACCTTCGAGATCCAGCGGCTCATCGGCCGCGCGCTCCGCACGACGATCGACCTCAAGGCCCTGGGGCCGCGCAGCGTGACCGTGGACTGCGAGGTCATCCAGGCCGACGGCGGGACGCGCACCGCGGCCGTCACCGGTGGGTACGTGGCGCTCGCGCACGCGCTGCGCAAGCTGTCACCGAGCCCGCTGGTCGACCAGGTCGCCGCGGTGTCCGCGGGCTTCGTGGGGGGCGAGCTCATGCTCGATCTCGCGTACGCCGAGGACTCGATCGCCGACGCCGACGTGAACGTCGTCGCGACCGCGAAGGGCGAGCTCGTCGAGGTGCAGGGCACCGCGGAGCGCAAGCCGTTCTCGCGGGCCGACTTCGACCGCGTGCTGACCCTCGCGATGCGCGGCATCGAGCAGCTCATGGACGCCCAGCGCCGCGCGCTGCGGTGACCGGCAGGCTCCTGCTCGGCACCCGCAACCGGGGCAAGGTCGCGGAGCTGCGCGACCTGCTGAGGGGGCTGGACCTGGAGCTGCAGAGCGTCGACGAGCTTGCGGAGCCGCCCGCCGAGCCGGCCGAGGACGCCCCGACCTACGAGGAGAACGCGAGCGCGAAGGCGCGCGCCTACGCCCGGGCCACCGGCATCCCGACGATCGCGGACGACTCCGGCCTCGAGGTCGATGCGCTCGGCGGGGCACCCGGCGTCCGCAGCCGCCGGTTCTTCGGCGAGGCCGCGAGCCCCGGGGAACGCAATCGCATGCTGCTCGGGCTGCTCGACGGCGTGACCGATCGCACGGCTCGCTTCGTCGCGGTCATCGCGCTCGCGCAGCCGGATGGCCGGGTCGAGACGTTCCACGGCGAGCTACGCGGCGAGATCGCAGAGTCACCGCGCGGCCAGGACGGCTTCGGCTACGACCCGGTGTTCATCATCGCGCAGGACGGGCGCACGATGGCCGAGCTGACCGGTGCGGAGAAGAACGCGATCTCCCACCGGGGGCTCGCCGCGGCGAAGCTGCGCGCCGCGCTCGCGGGCGCGTAGCTACTCGGCGATCTGCCCGTCCACGAGCTCGCGGAGCTTCGCCGCGTCCCGGCGGATAGCCGCATCGGGCAGCGGAGGCGACTCGATGCTCGCGCGCATGAACCGCGGCGGTCGCCCGGGCTCGCTGTCGTCGACGTACCGCGGCACGACGTGCGTGTGCAGGTGCGGGAGCTCGTTCCCGAGCGTCATGAGATTGAGCTTCGCCGGCGTGTAGTGGAGCTCCACGGCCCGGGCGACGCGGAGCACGTCCTCCCAATATGAGCCTGCCTCGGTGTCGCTGAGCTGCGTCACGTCGGCGACGTGGCGGCCGCGCCAGATCACGAGGCAGTAGCCACGCTGGCCGACGTCGGCCTTCTGCAGGTAGCCGTCCGACGTGTCGCTGCGGTAGACCCGGATGCCGAACTCGTTCTCGTCCGGCCGGCCCTGCGCGCACATGAGGCACCCTTCGCCGCGGTAGCGCTGCTCCCAGTCCGCGGGCCAGGTCCTCGGCACGCGGGGAGTATCAGTCATACGAGAGCGTGCCCTGCTCGACCCGCGCCGCATCCGTGAGCCGGTGTGGCCCCGCCGGCACGCCGACGCTCAGCTGCACGACGGTCCAGCCGCCGGCGGTCATCCGGTCGGCGAGCAGGCGGCGATGGCACTTCCACCACAGCGTCTCGGCGCATAGGAATGCCGTCGGCGTGAGCCGGGCGAGCTCCTCGAGGCGCGCCAGGTCGGCGCGGAACTCGTCGGTCGACATGTGATCGGCGTAGCCGCGGAACGCGGCGACGCGGAGACCGGTGTGCGGAGAGTCCGGCCGCGCCGCCCGGCGGCCGCCGAGGCCCGCCAGGTGCCCGTACTCGATCCCTGCCGCCGCGAGCGAGTCGCGCAGCGCGCTCTGGCCGAACTGCGGGTTGCGGCGCGAGCCGGGGGCGCTGCGGATATCGGCGACGAGTCGCACGCCCGCGTCGGTCAGCGCCCGGACGAAGTCCTCGGCCGTCGCCGTCCCGTGGCCGATGCTGTAGACCGTGGCCATCGTGAAAAGTGTGGACCTGGACATCCGGCCGGTGTCGCCGGACCAGCACGACGCCGTGCTCCGGTACTTCGACCTGGTCGCGTACGCCGATCACCCGGCCTGGGCGAAGTGCTACTGCATGGAGCGTCTCGCGCCGGACTACCCCGACCGGACGAAGGACCAGAATCGCGCCTCGCGCAGCGAGATCATCCGCTCGGCGAGAGCGAACGGCCTCGTCGCGTATCGCCTCGGCCGCGTGGTGGGCTGGTGTCACGCCGCGCCGAAGTCGGAGCTGCTCAACCTGCCGACCGGGCCGGAGCGCGACGTCGGCGCGATCGTCTGCTTCGTCGTGGCGCCGGATGCCCGGCGCCAGGGCATCGCGACGGCGCTGCTGGATGCGGCGGTCGGTCACCTCCGCGCTCGCGGCATGCGCGCGGCCGAGGCCTATCCGACGACGTCCGATGCCGGCGCCACGCCCTACGCCCTGTACGTCGGCCCGACGGCGATGTACCTGCGTGCCGGGTTCGAGCCGGTGCGCGAGATCGCGGATTTCACGGTCGTGCGAAGATTGCTCTGATGGCGCGCGTCGTTTCGCTCCAGCTCCACGAGGGTCACGGCAAGCCGATGCGCCCGGTGACCGATGCGGCCGTCCGTGCCGGCGGTGGGATCGAAGGCGACTCGCACGTCCACCGCGCGAAGCGCGCGGTGACGGTCGTCGACCGCTCCACGCACGATGCCGTCGGCGTGCAGCCCGGCGACCTGCGCGAGCAGATCACCGTCGAGGGGTTGCCCTCGCTCGGATCGATCCCCGAAGGGACGCTGCTGCGGATCGGCGCGATCACGCTGCGGGTGAATGGGCCCTGCGACCCGTGCACGCACATCGGCGAGATGAACGGGATCGCGGACCCGGATGCGTTCCAGTCGATGCTGGAGGGCCGGCGCGGGCTGGTGTGCAACGTCGTGAGCGCGAGCGGACCGGTGCGGGTGGGGGACGACGTCAGTGTGCTGGAGACCGCGGACTCCCGATGGATCTCGCGCGATTTTCTTACCCCAAGCCCTTGAATCTCAGTTAGAACATCTGTACTATCGCACTCCAAAGGTGTCGAAGTTCAAGCGATGCTCGCGTTGTGGGGCTGTCCGGTCCTGGCTGGACTTCAACCGGAGCAGTAGGAACGCAGATGCGCTTCAGGTGTACTGCAGAGATTGCTCCGCCGAAGTCAGTCATGCGCGATATGAGTTGAAGGTCGGGCGACAGGTTCCTCGGCATTCTCGGCCGACGTACGTGGTCGCGCGCGGCGCCTGGCTCCGCGGCCTGAAGGCTGGACGACCCTGCACTGACTGTGGGCGCCTATTCGATCCGCAGGTGATGCAGTGGGATCACTTGCCCGGGTTCGAGAAGGTCGGCGACATCAGTGGATCGTGGACGGGTCGAACCGAGGAAGAGATCCTCAACGAGATCGCGAAATGCGAGCTCGTGTGTACCAATTGCCACACCGTCCGTACGTTCCGGCGCAACGGTTGGGGCCCGTGGGCGGTCCACGAGGCCGGCGCTCGTTACGGAACATGGGCATCGATCGCGGCATAGCACCGGACAACCTCGACGTATTCCGATCCTGCGCGAAGTGCGGAAAGCGCAAGGCCGGGAGCGACTTCCACCGCTCCCGCACCGGTCGGTTCTCCTACTGCGGCGACTGCCGACGCGCATACGACCGGCGCTATTACGCCGAGCGTGGGAAGGAAGCGCGCTTAGCGCGCGTGAAGGTATGGCGCGGCGAGGCTCGCGCATGGATGGCCGCGCTGAAAGAGGGTCGAGCGTGCGCGGACTGTGGCGGAGTCTTCGCCCCATTCGTCATGCATTGGGATCACCTACCTGGGCACCTCAAGGTCGCCGAGGTCAGCGCGATGGTGGGGAACCGTCGGCGTGACGTCGTGATCGAAGAACTCGCGAAGTGCGAGCTCGTCTGCGCGAACTGCCACGTGATTCGTACGGTCAGGCGCGCACGCCGAACGATCGCAGAAGAGCCTGCGGGTTATCAGTACAGCGTCGTCTCGACCGCGTAGTTCCTGTCGGGGTGGCGGGGCTCGAACCCGCGAACCTCGTGATCCCAGATCACGCGCGCTGCCAACTGCGCCACACCCCGATGCTCAGTTGATTATGCCCGCGCGTCGAGCCCTCTGACGATCACATCGAGACCGAACTCGAACGTCTCATCGCAATCGTCCTTCGCGAGCTCCGGCAGCAGCTCGACGAGATACGGGTCCGCATCCGCCGGCAGCGCGAGGTCATGACCCTCGGCGCGCAGCGGCGCCGTCCCCACCTCCCACTGCGCGATGCCCACGACGTACGACGTGATCGTCGCGAGGGTCTTGATGGCGGTCTGCGCGTCGAAGCCGGCGGCGCGCAGCAGCGCCATCACCGCGCCGGCCGCGCGCGCGGCCGCGGGATCGCTGAGCGGCAGCGCGGCGAGCAGCGGGATCGCGTGCGGGTGTCGGAGCAGCAGCGCGCGGTACGCCCGCGCGACCTCGCGGAACACGACCTGCCACGGGACACCCGAGGGCGGCGGGATCACGAGCTCGCCGAGCAGCGCCTCGACGACGCCCGCAAGCACCGCGGCCTTGTTCGGGAAGTGCCGGTAGACCGCCATCCCCTCGACCCCGAGCTCCGCGCCGAGCCGGCGCATGGACAGCGCCTCGAGGCCGTCGCGATCGACCACCGCGAGAGCGGCTTCGGCGATGCGGGTCTGGGTGAGCGGCGCGCGGGAGTTGGTTGACAGGGCCGGCATCGGCCTCGTAGTTTACAGCGTAAACACCGAGCACGGCAAAGGGGAAGTGGTCATGTTCGCGGCCTGGGGTCACCTCGTCTACCGGTTCCGTTGGGCGTTCCTCCTCGTCTCAGCGGCCCTGATGGCCCTCTCCGTCGCCGTGAGCGCCTCGGGTGGCGATCTGAAGAGCGGCGGGATCATCCAGACCTCCGAGTCGGGCCGCGCCGCGAAGCTCATCGAGAACGAGCTGCCGCGCTCGAGCGGCACCTCGTTCACCGTCGTCTTCAGCAGCCCGGCCCTGACCGTGACCGACCCCGGCTACAAGGCGGCCGTCACGTCGGCCCTCGCCGGCGTGCGCGCCGATCCGCGCGTGCAGTCCGTGCTCACCGCGTACGACCCGGGCCCGCAGGCGTCGTCGCTCATCTCGAAGGACCAGCACTCCCTCGTCGCGGTCGTGAGCGTGAAGGACGACTCGGTCACCGCGGGCAAGTACTACCCGGACCTGCGCGCGAAGATCCGTTCCGACGTCCTCACCGCGCAGGCGACCGGCTATCTCGCCATCAACCATGACTTCAACACGATCCTCGAGAGCGACCTTCAGCGCGCGGAGTACGTCTCGCTCCCGCTCGCGCTCATCCTGCTGCTCCTCGTCTTCGGGACCGTGCTCGCCGCGATGCTGCCGCTGGGCGTCGGGATGCTCGCGGTCGTCGGCGGGATCGCCGCGACGTTCACCCTCAGCCGCGCGACCGACGTCTCGCAGTACGCGCTCAACATCGTCACGCTCATCGGCCTCGGCGTCGCGATCGACTACTCGCTGTTCATCGTCAATCGCTTCCGCGAAGAGCTCGCGCGCGGACGCACCG
>DASYXA010000088.1:0-3055 GCA_035935465.1 Candidatus Limnocylindria bacterium
GCACACCAACCTCGGCCGCGCGCCGCTCTCCGCCGCCGCCCTCGCGGCGATCGCCGACGCGGGCGGCACCGTGTCGGTCGAATACGACCTCGAGCGCGGCGCGCGCGGCGAGCGCCACGGTCACGCCGCGCGGCTCCTCGCCGAGGTCACCGGCGCCGAGGACGCGGTCGTCGCGAACAACGGCGCCGCGGCCGTGCTCCTCGCGCTCGCGGCGCTCGCCGGCAAGCGCGAGGTGATCGTGTCCCGCGGCGAGCTGGTCGAGATCGGTGGCGGGTTCCGCATCCCCGACGTGCTCGCGCGCTCGGGCGCGAAGCTGGTGGAAGTCGGGACGACGAACCGGACGTACGTGCGCGACTACGCGAGCGCGGTCACGGAGAAGACCGGCGCGATCCTCCGGGTGCACGCAAGCAACTTCGCCCTCCGCGGGTTCGTCGCGAGGGCCGCGTCGCCGGACCTCGCATCGCTGGCGCGGGAGCGCGGCGTCGCGTTCATCCACGATCTCGGAAGCGGCACGCTCCTCGACACGGCACGCTTCGGCCTCGGGCGCGAGGAGACGGTCCAGGAGGCGGTGCGCGATGGCGCCGACGTCGTGACGTTCAGTGGGGACAAGCTGCTCGGCGGCCCGCAGGCCGGGATCGCGGCCGGCCGCGCCGAGGCGATCGCGAAGCTCCGCGGGCACCCGCTGATGCGAGCGCTCCGTCCGGACAAGCTCACGATCGCGGCGCTGGTCGCGACGGTCGCCGCGTATCGCGACGGCACGGCGCTCGAGACGCTCCCGGTCTGGCGGCTGATCGCCCAGACGCCGGCGAAGCTCGCCCGGCGGGCGAAGGCGATCGCCGCTCGACTCGAGGCCGCCGGGATCGGCGCCACGGTGATCGAGACGACGTCGACGGTCGGTGGCGGCTCGCTTCCCGAGGAGACCCAGCCGTCGCGCGGCGTCGCGCTGTCCGCGGCGTCGGCCGCTCGTGCCGGGGAGGCGCTCCGCCGGGCCGACCCGCCGGTGATCGCCCGCATCATCGATGATCGCGTCGTGCTCGACCTGCGGAGCGTGCTGCCGGAGGACGATGCTGTCCTGACCCGCGCCGTCGAGGGCGCGCTCGCGAGATCAGGCTGAAGGAGACACGCATGCCGACAGAGCTGCGGACCATCGCCACGGACGGCGCCCCGAAGGCCATCGGCCCGTACAGCCAGGCGATCGCGGCGGGTGAGCTCATCTTCTGCGCGGGCCAGGTCGCGCTCGATCCCGCGACCGGCGACAGCGTGACCGCCGGCGTGCGTGCGCAGACCGAGCGCGTGCTGGACAACTTGAGCGCCGTGCTCGCCGCGGCGGGCTCCGACCTGCATCACGTCGTGAAGACGACCGTCTACCTCACCGACTTGAACGACTTCGCCGCGATGAACGAGGCCTACGCGGAACGCTTCGGCGACCATCGCCCGGCACGTGCGACCGTCGGCGTGTCGGCGCTGCCCAAGGGCCTGCGCGTGGAGATCGAATGCGTCGCGATCCGCGTCGCGTAGCCGCGCCGGAGCAGCCACTGCCGCTGCGGGCGACGGCGATCGTGCTGTCGGTCTGGGTCGTCGGCCTGGTCCTCATCGCGTTCGTCGTGCTCCCGCTCCTGTTCTCGACCTGCACGCCGCCAGCGAGCCCGTGACCGGCGACACGCCGATCCGGGTCGTCGGAACGGCCGGACACGTCGATCACGGCAAGTCCACGCTCATCCGCGCGCTCACCGGGATCGATCCCGACCGGCTCCGCGAGGAGCGCGAACGGGGCATGACCATCGACCTCGGCTTCGCGTGGCTCACGCTCCCCGGCGGCGCGGACGTCGGTATCGTCGACGTGCCCGGCCATCAGGACTTCATCCGCAACATGCTCGCCGGCGTCGGCGGCATCGACGCGGTCATCCTGGTCATCGCCGCGGACGAGGGCGTCATGCCGCAGACCCGCGAGCACCTCGCGATCCTGCGGCTCCTCGGGGTCGAGCGCGGCGTCGCTGCGCTGAGCAAGCGCGATCTCGTCGACGACGAGTGGGCCGGGCTCGTCCGGACCGAGGTGCGCGCCGCGCTCGCCGGCACGCCCCTGGCGGACGCGCCCATCGTCGACGTCTCGGCCAACACCCGGCAGGGCTTGGATGAGCTGCTGGCGTCCCTCGAAGGTGCGCTCGGCGCGGCACCGCTCCGCCGCGATCTCGGGCGGCCGCGCCTGCCGATCGATCGCGCGTTCACGATGACCGGCTTCGGCACGGTCGTCACCGGGACGCTCGTCGACGGGACGCTGCGGGTGGGGGACGAGATCGAGCTCGTGCCGGGCGGATCGTGGGGCCGCATCCGCGGCCTCCAGACGCACCGACGGGCGATCGACGTCGCGCGGCCGGGCTCGCGCGTCGCCGCGAATCTCACCGGCATCGACAAGGAAGCGATCGACCGCGGGATGGTCCTCGCGCACCCCGGCACGATCGCGCCGACCGCGGTCGTCGGCACGCGCCTCGAGCTCCTGCACGGCGTGAGCGGCCCGCTCGAGCACGACGACGTGGTCCGCGTGCACGTCGGGAGCGCCGAGGCCATCGCCCGCGCCTCGGTGCTCGAGCGCGGCGCGATCGAGCCCGGCGGCCGCGGCTGGGTGCAGCTGCGCCTCGCGTCGCCGCTCGCCGTCGCGGTCGGTGACCGCCTCGTGGTCCGCCGGCCGTCGCCCTCGGAGACGCTCGGCGGTGGCGCGGTCGCGGACACGAGCGGCGAGCGCTCGCGCTCGCGCGCGGACGCGGTCGCGTCGCTCGAGCGGCGCAGCGCGCCGTCGCCGGCCGATCGTCTGCTTGCGTCGTTCGACCTGCCGCGCACGCCGGCCGAGGCCGGTGAGCGGAGCGGCCTCGATGACGCGACGCGCGACGCGGCGCTCGCGGCGCTGGTCGCCGACGGGCGGGCTGTGAGCCTGGGCGATGCGGCCGTGTCGCGCGATGGGTTCGAGGCACTCGCCACGCGCGTCGAGCGGACCGTCGCGCTGACGCACCGCAAGGCGCCGCTGCGCGCCGGCGCATCGCGGGAAGAGGTGCGCAGCGCG
>DASYXA010000089.1:0-95590 GCA_035935465.1 Candidatus Limnocylindria bacterium
GCCGACGGCGGCTCCGACCGCGCCGCCGACAGCGGCGCCGAGCGCGCCGCCGTCACCCAGCGCACCGCCGAGCCCGAGCCCGAACGCATCGCCGTCCGCGACGCCCCCGCCGACGCCCTCGAGCACCGGCACGCCGATCGCGGTCCCGACGAGCCCCGCGGCGGCGAGCCCGAGCCCCGCGGCCGCGCCGGGCCCGGAGAGCGCCGGCGGACCGGGCCCGCTCATCGCCGCAGCCGGCGTGGCCCTCGCCGCGGGGCTCGCGGGCCTCGCCCTCTACCTCTACCGCCGCAGATGACGGATCGGTAACGGCGGCCGGCCCGCGCGGTGGCAGCGGCTATGCATTCACGGCCGCCATGAACGAGTGGCTCGACGGGGTCTTCGGGACGGTCCGGTGCGCGAACTGCGGCGCCGTCTACGGCCGCGACTCGATCGCCATCGTCGGGAACCGCGACGAATACTGGTTCGTGCGGTGCGCATGCCGCACCTGCGGCACGCAGGGTCTCGGCGTGGTCATCGTGAAGCGGGTGGCCGACGCGCCTCCGGTCACGCAGACGCTGCCGTCGCCACTCGACGTCGACCAGGAGCTCATCCGCGTGGACGACGTGCTCGAGGCCCACGAGCTCCTGCGCGACTACGTCGGCGACGTGCAGGGTCTCTTCGAGCCGGTGCCCCGCCGCTAGGTGCGACAATGGCGGTCTGATGACGACCGCCGTGAAGACCCCGGCCGATGACATCGCCGAGATCCTCCTCGACGCCCCGACCATCAAGGAGCGCGTCCGCGAGCTCGGCGCCCGGATCGCCGACGACTACGCCGGCCGCGACCTCGTCCTCGTCAGCATCCTCAAGGGCGCGCTCCCGTTCCTCGCCGATCTCATGCGCGAGGTCCCGATCTACTGCTCGCTCGACTTCCTCGAGGTCTCGTCGTACGGCGCGGGCACGACCTCGAGCGGCGTCGTGCGCATCCTGAAGGACCTCGCGAAGCCGATCGAGGGGCGCGACGTGCTCGTCGTGGAGGACATCCTCGACACCGGCCACACGCTGAGCTACGTCATCGAGCACCTGCGCGGCCAGCATCCCTCGTCGCTCGGCTTGTGCGCGCTGCTCGACAAGCCAGCCCGGCGGGTGGTCCCGATCACCGTGGACTACAGGGGGTTCGAGATCCCGGACAAGTTCGTCGTCGGCTACGGCCTCGACTTCGCCGAGCGGTACCGCAACCTTCCGTTCATCGGCGTGCTGAAGCCCGAGGTGTACGCGGGGCCCGGATGAGGCTGGTCTGCGCCGCCGCGATCGTCATCGCGAGCGTGCTCGTGGCCACGAACGCCGCGGCGGCGTCGAGGCTCGCGGCGATGCCTGCGACGGTCCGGGTGAACGTCACGGGGCTCGGGCTCGCGTACGCGGTCATCTCGTCCACCGGAACGATCTCGGCCATCGCCCCCGATGGCACGCTCCTGTACCGCGGCGAGGGGAAGACCCTCGCGCGCACGAATGTCCGCACCGTGGCCGCGCTCGGCATCGAACTGCCGCCGCGCGAGTCCGCGGGCGCGCTATCGCGCGAGGCCCGCGCGGACCGCACGTCGCTCATCCGTGAGGCCCGGCAGGCCATCGCCGACGGCGGCCCGCGCGCGCTGGTCACCACGCCGTTCCAGCTGTCGCTGCTCCAGAGCGCGGACGACGACCTCGGGAAGACCATCCTGCGGTCCGACCGGATCCCAGGGATCACCTTCCGGGCGAGCAATGGGCTCCTCACGGTGAACGGCCAGGCGTACCGCGGCACCTTCGAGCTCGCACCCGACGACGAGGGCGACATGATCGTCGTGAACATCGTGTCGCCGCACGACTACCTTGCCTCGGTCGTCGGCTCGGAGGAGCCGTCGTCCTGGGAAGGGGAGGCGCTCGCGGCACAGGCCATCGCCGCGCGCACGTACCTCTACACGCACCTCGGGAAGCACACGAGCTACGACCTCGAGGGCGATACCCGCGACCAGGAGTACGACGGCACGGTCAATGAGGACGCGCGAACGCTGCGCGCGGTCGAGCGCACGGCCGGGCTCGTCGTGACGTACGACGGCGCACCGATCGAGGCCCTCTACTCCGCGAACGCGGGCGGGATCACCGAGGACTCCGAGACCGTCTTCGCGAACGCCCTGCCGTACCTGCGCAGCGTGCCGTCGCCCGGCGACCGGGTCGCCCTGGACAGCGCGTGGGGCAGGACGAGCTACGAGTGGACGAAGGAGATCAGCGCGACCCAGCTGGGCGACTTCATGCGGCAGCGTGGCCTCTCGGTCGGCACGCCGACGAGCATCCGGCTCACGCGCGTCTCGCCGACCGGCCGGGTGATCACGGCGAGCGTCACCGGGACCGCCGGGACGCAGGCCATCGGCAAGGACCGGTCGCGCTACTACTTCGGGCTCAGGAGCTCGCTGTTCACGGTCACGGTCCTCCCGACCGGCGCGAGCGAACGCGTCGACGCGGCGAACGCCGACCGGATCGCCGCGCTCGAGCTGCTCGGGGCGCACGTCACGCAGGCGAGCTTCGACGTCGTCCGCGACGGCAACGGGAACGAGCTCGGCCTGCGCGTGACCGCGTACCGGTACGAGCTGCCGGCCACATTCGTGTTCAGCGGCCGCGGCTTCGGTCACGGCGTCGGGCTTTCGCAGTGGGGCGCGCAGGGCATGGCCCTCGACGGCGCGACGTACCAGCAGATCCTCGCCCACTACTACGTCGGCACGGCGCTCACCGCGGTCGGCGGCGATTGAGGCTCCTCGGGATCATCGTGGCGGCCGCGCTCGCCGGCGCGGCGTGCGGACCGGGGGTGACGGACGGCTCGCCCACGGCATCGCCGCGGGCGACCGCCGTCCCGTCGACGGTCGCGACGCCGTCGCCGGCCGGGAGCCCGTCGCCGGCCGGCCGGACCGTCGCGTTCCCGGACCTGGACGTCCTCGTCGGGACCGCCGACGGCGACGTCTACCCGAAGGTCGCGTCCGGCGGGCCCGCGGGCGCGAAGACCCACGTGTGCGACGGCTACATCGTGCGGATCGAGCCGACCGGCCCGCTCGATCTGGTGTCGTGCCTCCAGGGCTCGGCGTTCGCGGTCTACACCTACGACCACCGGACGAACGCGGTCGCCCGCGTGCCGGGCGTGGACGGGCCCGCGATCTGGACGCTCCCCGGCGACGGGATCCTCTACGTGACCCGCGGCTCCTGCGCGCCCGCGGCAGCGGATTGCGCGACGAAGCTCGTGCAGCGCGACACCCGGACCGGTGCCTCAACGACGATCGACGAGCGGATCGGCGTCGTGACCGACTTCCGCTTCACCGACGAAGGTCCGACGATCTGGCGCGCGAAGCACAGCGTGACGTTCGTCCGTCCGGATGCCGAGGCCGGCACGTACCTGCTCCGGGACACGCGCCTCGTCCGATTCTCGGCCGACCGTCTCGTCGCGGGCTCCGGCGGCCGCTGGCTGCTCGAGTCGGAGGAGACGCAGTCGTTCAACAGCGGGTGCTGCACCCACGTGATCCAGCTCGTTCAGACCGCGACGCGGCTCACGCCGGCGAACGTCGAGAACGAGCGGGCGGTGACGATGCTCGAGGATGGGCGCAGCGTGGCCTTCCGTCCCGACGCGGAGGGGCCGAACGGCACCATGGTCATCTACAGCGCGGCCGGCGGGCGCGTCGAGCGGATGGACCGCGGCGCGTTCACGCCGTTCCAGATCGTGCGCGCGACGAGCGACTGGATCCTCGGCTTCGAGTACGCCGGGGCACCCAGCCTGACCGTGCGCGCGTACCGCCTGAGCGACGGGGCGTTCGCCTCGCTGCCCGGCGGGACGATCAGCGCGCTGGCGAGCCTGCCGGTGAAGTAAGGGTGGTCGCTAGGTGATCATCGCGGAGGCCGCGCGGATCGGGACCTTCACCTGGAGGACGACCGTGCCGTCGGGCCGCGTCTCGTGCGTCGACTCGCCCTTGAGGAGCTCGAGCCGCTCGCTGCGGCGGAGGCCGGAAGCGAGCTCGCCGTCGGACGGGAGGTCCTTGCCGTCGCTCTGGAGGAGGATCTCGAGCTGCTCGTCCTTCCAGGTCATCCCGAGGACGATGTCCTTCGCGTCGCCGCGCTCGATGCGCTCGACGAGCGAGTCCTGGATGAGCCGGAAGATCGCGACCTCGTCGTCGGACGGGAGCCGGCGATCGCGCCCGGTGCTCGAGAAGTCGATGCGGATGCCGTGCTTGTCCATGAGCGTCTGGATGTAGCGGCGGAGCGTCGGCACCAGGCCGAGATCGTCGAGGATCATCGGGCGCAGCTCGAAGATGAAGCCGCGCAGCTCCTGGAGCGTCTTGTTCACCATCTGGCGCAGCGCGGCGAGCTCCTTGCGCGAGCGCTCCTGGTCCACGCTGTACAGACGCTCGCTGATCTCCGACTGGAGGACGACGTTCGCCATCGCCTGGGCGGGACCGTCGTGCACCTGGCGCGCGATCCGGCGGCGCTCCTCCTCCTGCGTATCGACGACCGCCTGGAGGAGCTTGTTCTCGTCGATCACCGGCGGCGCGCCGACCGGCATCGGCGGAAGGCTGAAATCGGCGAGCTGGTCGCGCGCGCTGCCGACGAGCGTCTGCACGCGATCGAGCAGCTTGCGCTTCGCCTGGAGCGAGCTCAGCTGTCCTTCCATCGTGAGCCGGCGGCCCTGCGCGGAGGCGAACTCGTCGCCCGCTGCGAGGCCCTCGTCGCGCTGGAAGTTCGCCGGATTGCCGCGGATCTCGTCGAGCTTCGCCTTCGCCTGGTCCTCGCGCGACTTCAGGCGGTTCACCTCGGTCTGCGTCGACTCGATGAGCAGGTCGAGCTCGCGCATCTCGGCGGTGATCTTCGCCTGCTCCGTGGTGAAGCTCTGGACGATCCCCGTCGGCGCGCTGGCAGCCACGCCTAGTTCCCCATCTCCGGGCCCTTGATCCAGCCCTGGCGGATGGCGTACACGACGGCCTGGGTGCGGTCGTTCACCGACAGCTTCCGCAGGATGCTCGACATGTGGTTCTTCACGGTCTGCTCGGAGATCGCGAGCGTGTACGCGACCTCCTTGTTCGTCATGCCCTGCGCGATGTTGTCGAGGATCTGGACCTCGCGCGGCGAGAGCGGCGCGAAGACGTGCGAGCTGCCCGGACCGTACACCGAGAGCTCGCGGAACTCGGCGAGGACCTTCGTCGCGACGGCGGGCTTCGCGAAGATCTTCTCGTTGATGATGAATTGCCCGTTGCGGACCTTGCGGATCGAGTCGACGAGCTCCTTCGGCTCGCAGTCCTTGTGCAGGTATGCGGCGGCGCCGGCGCGGATGGCGTCGAAGAGCGTCTGCTCCTCCTCGAGCGCCGTGAGGATCACGACGGCGACGTGCGGCAGCTCGCGGCGCACGCGCTGGGTGGCCTTGATGCCGGAGAGCAGCGGCAGCTCGACCTCGATGATGAGGACGTCGGGCTCGAGCTCGATCGTCTTCGCCACCGCTTCCTCTCCGTCGGTGACGACGGCGAGGATCTCCATATCCGGTTCCTTCTCGAGGACCTGACTGATGCCGAGGGTCGTGAGGCGGCTCGCGTCGGCCAGGACGATCCGAATGGCCTTCTCCGGCTTGACGGTCATGGGCTTATCGGCCAAGCGGGTCCCCTTCCTTGCCTAGTGGAAGCAGGAGTGTAACGGCGGTGCCCTGTCCGGGCGTCGACTGCACCTGCAGCGTGCCGCCGATCAGCTCGGCGCGCTCGCGCATCGCGAGCAGTCCGACGGAGCGCTGGCGGCGCGCGACCTTCACGAGGTCGAACCCGACGCCATCGTCGGTGCAGTGCATGACCCACTGAACACTCGCCTTCTGCCACACGATGCCGACGGTCGCGGCCTGGGCGTGCTTGTGCACGTTCTGCAGCGCCTCCTGCATGATCCGGTAGATCGCGAGCTCCTTCGCTGGATCGAGGCCGGTGTCGCCGGCATCGAGATGGCAGTCCACGCGGAGCCCATAGCGCGCCTGGAACTCGCTCGCGTAGTCGCGTATCGCGCCGGTGAGCCCGAGCTCGGAGAGGACCGGCGGCCGAAGGTCGTAGATCATCCCGCGCACCGAGTCGAGCGACGTGCGGAACTGGCTCTTCAGATTCCCGAGCTCGGCCTTCAGGGCCGTGCGGGCCTCGCCGCTCGCGCGGTCGGCGATCCGCTCGAGGTACTCGACCTCGAACATCGCGTTCGCGAGCACCTGCGCCGGACCGTCGTGCACGTCGCGATAGAGGCGCTCGCGCTCGGCCTCGAGGCTCTCGAGCACGCGCTGCGCGACCGTGCCGATCTGCTCCTGCGCACCGTCGCGCGACGGCTCGATGCCCGCACCACCGAGGTACGCGGCGCTCGACTCGACGTGGCTGATCGCGAGCTGCAGCTGCTTCAGGCGCCGGAAGGCGCGCTGGGACATCTCGTCCGGCGAGCCCGACGCGCGAGACTGGCCCTCGGCCCGCTTCTGGTACGACTTCGCGAACTTCTCGACCTGCTGGCGCAGGCGCCGCACGTCGCGTCGCAACCCGTCGACGATGAGGTCGAACTGACCGTCAAGGTCGTCGTCGCGGGGGACCTTCGCGGGTGTGCGCTCGTTCGTGGTCGCATCGTACCGGCTGGCGGGCGCCGCTACGGCACATCGATCAGTACAAAGGTGTCAGACGAGGCGCGGATCGGCCACCCGAGGTCGCGCGCGCGCACGGCGACGGGATCGCTCGGCCGGACGAGGATCTCGTGGATGCCGCGGCGCGCGATTACGTCGCGCCACCCGGGGTGGACGCCGACGACCGTCGTGTAGTCGTCCATGACCGCGCCGAGGTACGGGATGAGCCGGCCGTCGACGAACACCGGCGTCGCGGGCGCAGCGGCGATCAGGAAGCCGCCCCAGTCGTACTCGTTCAGCAGACCGGGGCCCGCCCGCAGCTGCGAGCGGATCTCCGGCGGCGGGTAGCCGCGGAGATCGGGCTCGTGCGTGCCGGTCACGCCGGCGACGGTGAGGACGAGGAGCGCGACGGCCAGCGCGGCGAGGTCGACGGTACGGCTGGGCAGCCGCATCGCGGCCGCGACCGCGGGCCCGCGGAGGCCGACCTGCGAGGCGAGCGCGGTCACGGCCTCGCCGCCGTGCGCGGCCAGGTACGGCACCGCGGCGATCGCGAAGAGCGGCATCTGCCGCGTGGCGATGAGCGAGACGAACAGCACCGGGAGCAGGACGACCGCGTCGCTCAGCGCGTGCCGGCGCGAGAAGAGCCCGGTCAACGCCGTCGCGAAGATCGCGACGGCGAAGACCGCGCCGGGGAGTGTCGTCACGTCCGGCACGCTCCACTCCTGGATCTCCCGCGGCGGGTGCAGCAGATGGAAACCCGGCGCGGTCCATGCCCCCAGGCCGGCCGGCGTGACGAGCGTCGCGATAACCGTGCCGATCGCGGCCGCGGCGTAGCGCCGCCGCCGCGTCGGCTGCGCGACGGCGCCTTCGACCGCGACGAGGACGACGAGCACGGCACCGAGCGCGAACGAGCCGTGGAGATTCGCCCACAGGACGACGAGCGGCGGGATCCAGAAGAGCGCGCGGTCGCTTCCGGCACGAGCCGCGCGCAGGATCGGGACGAGCGCGGCCAGGCAGACGAAGCCGAACAGCTCCGGACGTTCCGTCCACACGAAACGCGAGAGCGCGATCGCCGGCAGCGCGGCGAGCACCGCGCCGAGCGGCCTGGCCGGCCGTTCGCGAAGTGCCGCGTACACGATGAGCCCGACCAGCAGCGCGACCGCCAGCCCGCGGACCCAGGAGATGCCGGTCCAGTCGCCGAACGGCGCGCCCGCGCCGGCCACCGCCCAGATGACCTGCCCGAGCCACTGGTCGACGGACTCCGGCCGTCCCGCAGCCGTCCACGAGTAGGTGTCCACCTGCCCCAGTCCCCGCGCCAGGAGCGCCTTGCCGAGGACGAGATGCCAGAACACGTCGCTGTCGCCGACCGGGAGGCGCGTCGAGACCGCACCGAAGAACGTGCCCACCGCGATCGGAACGACGAGCGGTGTCCTCACGGCTTCGCCAGCAGCACGAAGGTCGGGCCTTCGGCTCTGACCGTCCAGCCATCCTCGCGCAGCGCGACCGCCAGCGGCTTCGCCGGCATCAGCAGCACCTCGCGCACGTCGTATTTCGCGAGCACGGCCTTCCAGCTCGGCCGGAGCTCCACGGCGTCGCGGTAGTCGCGCAGGACGACCGGGTAGAACGGGAAGAGCCGGCCATCGACGAACACCTTGCGCTCGGGAACGCGGTAGATGAGGTAGCCGCCCCAGTCGTACTCGTTGAGCAGCGTGCCGGTTCCCGTCTTCAACGCCGCGACCGCACCCACCGGATACGCGTGCTCGTCCGGCGAGGTCGGCGCGCCGATCGCGCTCGCGAGCGCGCCCGCGAGGAGCAGGAGCGCCAGCGCCGTGGCCGCGGCCGGAGGCATCGGTCGAAGCGGGGTCGCGCGCGGCCGCAGCCGCGCGTGCAGGCGCGCGGCGCCGGTGGCGAGGAACGGTGTCGCGGCGAACACGAAGAACGCGAGCTGGCGCTGCGCGGAGAGCGCGAGCCAGAGCAGCGGGACGAGGAGGATCGCGTCGAGCAGGCCGCCGCCGTCGAGGAGCGCGACGCCGATCGTCGCGAGCACGAACGCCGCGAAGATGAAGCCGGACGGCTCGAGGACATCCGGCGGCGCCTCCTCGCTGATGAAGCGGGGCGGCGCGAACGCGTGGCCCGCGGCACCGGCGGCGCCGAACGTCTCCGGATCGATGAACGAGAGCCCGATGCTCGCCGCGAGCGTGAGGGCGAGCGGCCGTGCGTCCGGTCGCCGCAGGAGGACCGCCTCGACCAGGAACGCGAGCACGAGCGCGATGCCGATGAGGTAGCCGCCATGGAGGTTCGCCCACAGCAGGATGAGCGGCGGAATGAACACGAGCGCGCGGCGCGAACCGGCGCGCGCGCTGTAGAGGAGGTCGAGGACGACCGGGAACAGCATGAACGTGAAGATGGCCGGACGATCGGTCCAGCGCGTCTTCGAGAAGACCAGCGCCCACACGACGACGAGCAGCGCCGCGACGAGCGGCGCGCCGCCCCGCCGCGACAGCCGGGCGAGGAAGAACGCTCCGACGCCCACGAGGAGCGCACGGAAGATCGCGAGACCGGCCCAGCTCCCGGCGTTGAACACGACGGTCAGGACGACCTCGCCGAGCCACTCGCCGACGCTGTACGGCTGGCCGCTCACCGTCGAGCTGAAGATGTCGGTCCGCAGGATCTCGCGGTGGTCGAGCATCCACTGCCCGCTCGCGAGATGCCAATACGTGTCCGGGTCACCGGTCGGAAAGCCGACCGCGAGCGTGAAGCCCGCGGCCGCGAGCCCGATCGGCATCGCGTTGCGCGACAGCCAGCTCATCGCCGCAGACAGTCGATCATCGCGCTCGGGGGCAGGCGGACCGTGAACATCCGGATGCCACCCACTGCTGCGGCGGGCCGCGAGGTCTCGTACAACGGCGTGTAGATCGAGAAATGGACCGGCTCGAGGACGAGCGTGCCCGCGCCGTACGCCAGCACCGTGCACGATCCGCCGGCGTCGGACGGCGTGACGATCACCGGCCGGTCGGCGATCCACCGCCATGCGGCCGCGTCGATCGCGGCGAACGGACCCGCGGGGATGCTCGCCAGCGCGGCGACGCGATCGCGGTACGGGGGGTTGAACGACGCATCCCACTGCGCGAGCGCGAAGACCGAGACGATGAGCGCCGCGGTCAGGCCGCCGATGGCGGCCACGCGGCTCCGCTCGACGGTCCCCAGGAGCTCGGTGGTCCCGACGACCCCGAGGGCGACGCCGAAGGGCAGGAACGCGGCGAGCGAATGGAAATACGAGCCGCGGGTCGAGTGCAGCGTGAAGACGAGGCTCTCGGCGAGGTACACGAGGACGAGCAGGCCGGCGAAGACGCCTACGCCGGCGCGATCGCGGCGCGTCCACAGCGCACGCGCCAGACCGGGCACGAGCAGCAGCCCGAACGCGAAGGCGAACGTCACCAGGTTGGTGACGAGCGCCGCGGGCCTCGACGCGAGCAGCTGATCGACCGACGGCGCGACCGGCGCCCGCACGGCGAAGAAGTCCTCGTAGCGCACGAGGAGCGCGGAGCGCGCGAACAGGTCCGGCGACGATCCGAGGGCGAGATCGCGAGCGAGCCAGCCGAGGCCGATCAGGAGCGCGATCCCCGACGCGATGAGCCCCGCGCGCCGCGAGGCCGGCGAACGGAGGAGCGCGAGGAGCGCGAGCCCGAACAGCGCGCCCTCCGCGCGCGCGAGGAACAGCAGCCCGACGGCGAGACCGGCGCCGATCCCGGCGCGGACGTCGCCGGCAGCCGCGCGGCGGTACGTGAGGAAGAACACCGTCCCGATGACGGCCGCGGGAGCGAACGCATCCAGGCTCACCCATCCCGGCGCGAACGCACCACCGAGGCCGGCGAGCGCGGCCGCGACGAGCGCGCCGTTCGCCGACGCGCCGAGCGAGCGCGCCGCCCGGTAGGCGACGACGGGGATCGCGCAGGCGATGAGGATCTCGACGGCCTGCGCGCCGTGGAACGCGTCGAGGAACGGGAGCCCCTTGATGCCGACGGCCTGCAGCACGGTGGCGAGCGGCATCCAGAACCGATGGCTCGGCACCGGAAGCGTCCCGGTCGCCTCGATGAAGTTCCAGATGAAGTCGGCGGTCAGGCCCTGGCCACCTGCGAGGCGCTTGGCGACGTCGGCGTAGTAGTAGGCGTCCGTGTAGCCGGGCTGGAAGACGACGAACGCGGCGGACAGAACGCGGAATACCAGGAGCGCTCCGACGAGCAGGACGAGCCGGCGAGCGGCGCTCAACCTCGCGAGTCTACGAGCGGAGCGACTCCTGCCGGCGATGGCGCGCGTACAGGGCGCCGCCGATGACGATGACCGAGAAGACGCTCACCAGGCGGTCCAGCACCGCGACCGCGATGGCGTCGTGCGTCGCGAGCCCGAAGCCCGTGGTGAGCACGTACACCACGGCAAGCTCGACGAACCCGAAGCCCGCCGGCGTGAGCGGGACGGTCGTAAGGAGCGACGACGCGACCGCGACGAAGATCACGCCGGAGATCGGAAGCTCGAGCCGGAGCGCGGCGAGGACGAACGCGAGCCGCGCGGCCTCCGCGAGCCAGATGACGACGGTCTCGGGACCCGCCTCCGGGAGGGCGCGGAACGAGTGGAGCACCCCCTCGCGGAACAGGCGGCCGATCCGCCGCACCTCGCCCGGGAAGAAGCGCGCCACGCGCGGCGCGACGTAGTACACGGCGACGAACGCGACGACGATGAGGGCAGCGAGGACCGCGGCCGAGAGGTAGACGAGCCGGAGATCCGGGAGCACGGTGCGGCCGAACGCGATGTACCCGCCCACGAGGAGCAGCGCGAAGACGACGAAGATGTCGAGAAGCCGCTCCGCGACGACCACGCCGACGGTGCGCGACAGCGAGACGTTGAACCGCTGCTTCACCAGGTAGCTGCGATAGAGATCCCCGAGCTTCGCGGGCGCGAGGCAGTTCACGAACCAGCCGAGCAGCAGGATCTCGAGCAGATCGCGGCCGCGGAGCATGAGCCCGCCCTCGCGCAGCAGCCGCGCCCATCGGCGCGCACGCACGGGGAACGTGGCGTAGTAGACGACCAGCGCCCCCAGCACCAGGAGCGGGTTCGAGCCGCGGATGGTGGCGAGCGCGGTCCCCCAGTCGACGTTGCGCGCGACGATCAACAGGAGGACGAGCGGGACGAGGATCGAGAGCGCCTCGCGCCAGCCGAACAGCCGGCGCCCGATCGCGCGCTCGTCGGCCAGGCCCGCTTCCTCGGCGAGCCGCTCGATCGACGGGTCTTCGACGTGCGTCGGGAGCCGCGTCAGGAGGTCCTGCTCCCGCGCCGGCCGAGCCACTTCCGGAACGTGTCGTACCGCGTGTAGAAATGGATGGAGGGCCCGGCGAGGCGGCCGGTCACTTCGCCGTTCTTGAGCGAGGCGATGAAGTCGGCCGGTCCCGTGAAGTCCGGGATCTCGACGTACGCGCGGCCGATCTCCCACGGCCGATGCGCGTCGCTCCCGACCGCGCCGGGGATCCCGTGGAGCACGGAGAACGCGAGCGCGCGGCGGTTGTCGTTCGCGATCGCCTCGCGCGCGTTGAACACCTCGATCGCATCGATCGTCGGCCAGACGCGCTCGAGGGCCTCGCGCTTGATCCGGTAGAGCCGGTTGTGGCTGTACGGGTGCGGGATCGAGACGAGGCCGCCCTGCTCGTGGATGCGCGCGATCGTCTCCTCGGCGGAGAGGCCCCGCGGGACCGCCTGCTCGAGGAACAGCCCGATGATCTCGCCGTCGCGCGACGAGACCTCTTCGCCGATCACGACCCGGAAGCCGTCGGCCTGCTCGCGGAGCCGGAGCGCGCCCTCGATCGTGTTGTGGTCGGTCGCGCACACGACGTCGAGGCCGGCGGCCTTGATCGCGATCGCCTGCACCGAGATCGGCGTGCGGCTGTCCGGCGAGTACTCGCAGTGCGTGTGCATGTCGAGCTTGATCTGCTTCGGGGCGTCGGTCAGCTCGCTCTCCCTTCGGCGCGCGCGTGGTCGAGGCTTGCGCGGATCCGGGACTCGAATCGTGACACATCGAACCGGCGGGCGGAGCGACGCAGATCCTGCGGGTCGAAGCCGGCCTGCTCCACTCGGCGGACGGCCGCGGCGAAGAGCTCCGGGTCCGGCGTCGCGACGAGCGCACCGTCGGCGCCATCGCGGACGATGTCGGTCGCGCCGCCGAGACCGAGCGCGACGACGGGCGCGCCCGAAGCGAGCGCCTCCGCGCACACGATCCCGAAGTCGTCCTCGGCCGGGAAGATGAACCCGCGCGCGGCGCCGAGCAGCTCCTTCACGGTCGCGTCGTCGACGCGGCCGGTGAACGTCACGTTGTCCCGGGCAAGCCGCTCGAGCGACGAGCGCTCGCGTCCCTCGCCGACGACGATGAGCCGCATCCCGACCTCGTTGAACGCCTGCACCGCGACGTCGACGCGCTTGTACGCCGAGAGCCGCGAGACGATCACCCAGAAGTCGCCGCGCTCGCGCGCGGGCCTGAAGGCGTCGACGTCGACCGGCGGATGGATGACCTCGCTGTCGCGTCCGTAGTAGCGCTTGATCCGCGCGCGGACGACGTCGGAGTTCGCGATCCAGTGATCGACCCGCTGCGCACCGCGCAGATCGGCGTCGCGCAGGCCTGGGAGCAGCGACCGGATCGTCCCGCGGAGCGCGCCGGGCACCTCCTCGGCGAGGTACTCCTCGCTCCAATCCCAGAGGTAGCGCGTCGGTGAGTGGCAGTACGCGACGTGGATCGTGTCCTCCGGCAGGGCGAGGCACTTGATGAACGCGCTCGTCGACGACAGCAGCAGCCCGGTCCCGCTCGCGACGCGCAGGCCGGCGGCGGCGCGCGGGTACAGCGGGAGGAGCGCGCGATGGAGACCACCACCGAGCGGGATGCTCTGCAGGAACGAGGTCCGCAGCTCGTATCCCGGCAGCGGCCCGTACGCGCGCCTGTCGTGGAAGAACGTGTAGACCGGCGCGTCCGGATGCATGCGGTGGAACACCTCGACGACGCGCTCCGCGCCGCCGTGCTGCGAGAAGTACTCGTGGGCGAGCGCGACCGTCATGCCCCGCGCAGCCGCTGCAGCAGGACGAGGAGCACGAACATCGGGAGGACGCGCTGCCGGCGCCAGCGCCGCGGCTCGCGGATGAGCCGCCAGAGCCACTCGAGCCCGATCGCGTGGACGACGCCGGGCGGCGCCTTCGCGGCGCCGGCGAGATAGTCGAGGCTGCCACCGACGCCGACCGCGATGCGCACGCTTGGGAGGCGCTCGAGGCCGCGCGCGATCCACCGCTCCTGCCTGGGCATCCCGAATGCGACCAGCAGGATGTCGGGCGCCGCGGCTGCGACGCGCGGCAGGACGTCCGCGTCGTCGTCCGCCGAGCCCCCGTACGTTCCGGCGATGCGCAGCGCCGGATGGCGGCCGCGCAGCGTCGTGGCGGCGCGCTCGGCGACGCCGGGCGCGGCGCCGAGCAGGAACACCGAGAGGCCGCGCTCGGTCGCGACCGCCGCGAGGCGGTCGACCAGCAGCCGGCCCGGGGCGCGGCCGGGGAGCGGATCGCGCAGCAGCCGGGCCGCCACGACCGCGCCGGTGCCGTCCGGCACGACGAGGTCGGCGCGCCGGGCGATGGCCGCGAGCTCGGGATCCGCTCGGCAGAGCATCACGAACTCGGGATTCGCGGTGACGATGAAGACCCGCTCGCCACGGTCGAGGCAGGCCTCGATCCGGGCCACGGCGTCGACGAGCGCGACCCGATCGAAGCCGACGCCGAGGATGTCGACGCGGCGGTCCATCTGAGGTAGGCCCTAGTGGACCGGGACGAGGCTCTTCTTGAAGAAGTCGAAGTGCTCCAGGGCGAGTCCCGTGCCCTTGGCGACGCAGTACAGCGGGTTGTCCGCGGCGTAGCACGCGACGCCGGTCACCTGCGTCAGGAGCTTGTCCATGTTGCGCAGCAGGGCGCCACCGCCGGAGAGGACCATGCCCTTGTCGATGATGTCGGAAGCGAGCTCCGGCGGCGTCTCCTCGAGCACGTTCTTCACCGACGACACGATCTGCTGGAGCACCGGCTCCATGGCCTCGGTGATCTCGTTGCTCCCGATGGTGATCGTCCGGGGCAGGCCGGCGATGAGATCGCGGCCGCGGACCTCCATGCTGAGCTCGGGGTCCATCGGCAGCGCGGAGCCGATCTGGATCTTCACGTCCTCGGCGGTGCGCTCGCCGATCATGAGGTTGTACCGCTTGCGCACGAAGTTCGCGATCGCTTCGTCGAGCCGGTTGCCGGCGGCGCGCACGCTCTTGCTGACGACGATGCCGCCGAGCGAGATGACCGCGATCTCGGCGGTGCCGCCGCCGATGTCGATGATCATGTTGCCGCTCGGCCCCGAGATCGGCAGGTTCGCGCCGATCGCCGCCGCGAGGGGCTCTTCGATGAGATAGGCCTCGCGCGCGCCGGCGCGCAACGCCGCGTCCTTCACCGCGCGCCGCTCGACGCTCGTGACGCCGGACGGGACGCAGATCATGAGCTCGGGATGGAACACGCGGATCCGCCCGCTCACCTTGTTGATGAAGTACTCGAGCATCCGCTCGGTGATGACGTAATCGGCGATCACGCCGTCGCGCATCGGGCGAAGCGCCGTGATGCTGCCGGGGGTCCGGCCGAGCATCATCCGAGCCTCTTCGCCGACGGCGACGATGCGCGGGCGATTGCCGTTGTCGTCGTGCGCGATCGCCACGACGGACGGCTCCGTGAGCACGATCCCCTTGCCGCGGACGTACACGATGACGTTGGCGGTCCCGAGGTCGATGCCGATCTGGCGAGCGAACAAGCGTTATCCCTTTCACGTCCGGAACGAGGTGCGGGAACGTCAGTCTACGCGGGGTCCGGGGCGCAGCGGGCTACGCCGGCGCCTGCCCGGTGCCATTCGGTCCGCTCGAGGCGGACACGCGACCGCCAAGCATGACCGCCGCCGCGAGCAGCAGCAGCGCGAGCTGCGGCGCGGTCGTCTGCCACGTCGGATACACACCGAAGAACGTGCTCTCGGGGATCGGACCCGGGGTCACCGGTACGACGCCGGCGACCTGGAGCGCGTGGATCCCGGTCCCGATGAATTTGAACGCGAGGTAGTAGACGAGCGTTCCGGCGACCAGGAAGAACGGCCGGATCGGCAAGCGCAGCCCGAACACGAGCATCGCGACACCGATGAGGGTCAGGCCGCCGGCACCGAGGGCCAGTCCGAGCGCGAGGTCGCCCAACGAGATCGAGGGCGCGATGCCGAGATAGAAGAGCACCGTCTCGGCTCCTTCGCGGAAGACGGCGAGGAACGAGATCAGCGCGAGTGACACCAGGCTGTTCCGCGCGAGCGCGGACGAGCTCTTGTCGCGGATGTAGCGCTGCCACGCGCCCAGGCTGGATTTCGAGTGAAGCCAATAGCTCATGTACAGGAGCATCACCGCGGCGAAGAGCCCGACGACCCCTTCGACCACCTCGCGGTTCGTGCCGCCGGTCTGCGCGAATACCAGATTGACGACCACCGCGACGACGACGCTGAGCCCGACACCCGCGGCGCCGCCGGCCCACACCCAGATCGCCTTGGCGGCGTTGCCGGTCTTGGCGAGGAACGCCAGCAGCGCCGCCACGACGAGCAGCGCCTCGAGCCCCTCGCGGAGCAGGATGACCGCGGCATCGAACACGCCGTAGCTGGTCGCGTCGAGGAATGGCGCGAGCTCGGCCTTCATCCGCTCGATGACCCCGCGCGCCTTCGCCGGATCCGGCGGTGCGCCGGTCAGGAGCGCGGTCGCGAGGGCCATGTCGTTCTCGACGTCCACATAGGCCTGCGGCGAGCGTGTCTTCACCAGGCCTTCGACATCGACCCAGTCGTGCTGGAACGCCTTGACCGCCGCCGCGGCGGCAGGCAGGTCATTCGCCGCGAGCCGTTCCAGAGCCCGGTCCAGATGGGCCACCGCGTCGCGCATCGTCGGCGTCGTGTCGGCGGCGGCCGGCCGGGCGAGCGGCCCCCCGAGCACGGCGACGAGCGCCGCGGCGCCGAAGACGATCCGGGCGGCGGTCACTTCAGGGTCGCGACGACGTCATCGACGACGGAGTCGAGCTGCTCGAGCGCGTCGATCGCCTTCTTCGGGTCGGGCGTCGCGGGCACGGTCAGCACCGCCTGCACGTCGGTGATGCCGCTCTCGATCTTGGCGTACCCGTCCTTGGTCTTCGCCTTGACGCCGTCCTCGATCGCGGCCCAGCCGGCCTGGAAGCGCTGGAACGCGGCCTGCGCGCCCGGAATGTCGTTCGCTTTGAGCCGCGCCACCGCGTCATCGAGCTCCCTGGTCAGGGCCGTCAGCGCCGCCGGGCCGGTCGTGGCCGACCCGCCGACCGACGCGCCACCGCCGCAGGCCGCAAGGAGCAGCATCGCGACCAGGACGAGGGCCGAGATGCGCGTCAGAGCGGAGCGGTCCATAGTTCTCCCGAGCGCGGAGCGTCACTTAGGCTTCCCTAATGTGCGTTAGGGCAACCTAACAAATTCCGACTCAGCAGGTCAAGAATGGCGTCGAATGCTGTCGAGGAGTACCTCCAAGCCGTCTACACGCTGGCCGACGAAAGCGGCCACGTCGTTTCGGCCCGGCTGGCCGAATTCCTTGGCTTTTCCGCGCCGGCGGTGTCCGAGATGATCCACCGGATGGAGCGCGACGGGCTGGTGTCGCTCGATGGTCATAAAGAAGTGCATCTGACCAAGACGGGGAAGACCCAGGCGGATTCGATCGTCAGGCGGCACCGGCTGGCCGAACGATTCCTGGTCGAGGTCCTCGGGTTCGAGTGGTGGAAGACCCACGAAGAGGCCGAGCGCCTCGAGCACGCGATGTCGCCGGAGATGGAGGCGCGGATGGTGCGCGTGCTCGGCGATCCGCAGACCTGCCCGCACGGCAATCCGATGCCCGGCGTCGCGCCGACGCCGACGCGGCCGCTCGAGACGCTGTCGCGCGGCGAGCGCGCCGCGGTCATGCGCATCCCCGACCAGTTCGAGCACGAGCCCGGGTTCCTCGAGTACCTCGACTCCCAGGGCGTCCGTCCGGGCGTCGTCATCGAGCTCGTTGAGCGCGGCCCGGCGCTGCTCCGCGTCTCGATCGACGGCGCGATCAGATCCCTGCGACCCGATTGCGGTCAGAAAGTGTGGCTGGCGGCGTGAGCGAGATGGTCATCTTCGTGCGTCAGGGCTCCGAGGGCTACTGGCTCGGCGACGTGCCCGCGTTCCCCGGCTGCAACGCGTCAGGCACGACGCGCGACGAAGCGATCGCCAACACCCGCACGGCGTTCCGGGCGTACCGCGAGCTCCTCGAAGCGCGCGGCGTCTCGACCGAGCAGGTGAAGGACATCGATCCGGCGACGCTGACGGTCGAGAACGCGCCGCCGTCGGGCATGCTTCCCGGCGACGACAGGCCGCTCGAGGAGCACGAGCTCCGCGACTTCCTCCATCAGTTCGAGGCATCGCGCGCCGCGCTCATCAGCCTGATGAAGGAGCTCTCGCCCGATCAGCTGGAGCAGAAGCCGACCGAGACGATCTGGAGCGTGCGCGAGACGCTCGAGCACATGCTGACGACCGACATCACGCTCCTCGCGCGCCTGGAGAAGTGGCCGGCGAATCCGTTCGCCGCGCTCCAGGCGGTGCACCGGCTCGCGTTCCAGCGGTTCAGCGTGATGGAGCCCGGCGATTGGGTCGACCACACGATCATGGGCCGCCGCTGGACGACGCGCCGCGTGATGCGCCGGCTCCTCGAGCACGAGTACGAGCACTACGGTCAGATCAAGGAGATCATGGCCGCGCAGAGCGGCGACCGGCCGCCTGAGTAGCGAGGCCGGCCCAGTCCTTCGCCCGATCCAGATGCCGTTCGATGAGCCCGCGCTGATCCGCGCGCACATCCGGTAGCGCGTCCAGCGGGAACCACCGGATCTCCGCCACCTCGGCGGTGAGCGCCTCGGTCCCGGCGACCACGCGGAACGCGAAGACGAGCTCCACCCGTGCCCACCGGAAGCCGGTGATCACCTCGAGGACGGGACCGACCTCGATGACGAGCCCGGTCTCCTCCCGGATCTCGCGGGCGAGCGCGTCCTCGACCCGCTCGCGCCGATGGAGAAAGCCGCCGAGGAACCGCCACTGCGGAGCGCCGAAGCGATGACGGGCGAGGAGGACTCGCCCGCGCGCATCCACGCCGAGCCCGGTGACACCGACGAGGAACCGCTCGTGCGCCGCGGTCATGAACCGTCGCTGCCAGCGCACCGGGAACGCATTGAAGACCGGCGCGAGGAGTCGCATCAGCATCGTCATGAGACTATCGCCGCGATGCGCACCCGCCGCGCCTTCCTCGCATCGGCGGGCGCGGCGATCATCGGCTGCGCGACGCCCGCGGCCCTCCCCGCTCCGAGCCCGAGCCCGGCGCCGCCCGGCGCGACGCCGACGCCCCCGCCGGTGCGCACCACGTCGCCGGCACCGGGACCGCCCGACTGGAGCGCGCTCGGCGACGAGCTGCGCGGCACGCTCGTGCGGCCGAACGACGCCGCGTACGACGCCGCGCGTCTCCTCTACAACACGCGCTTCGACGGGCTGCGGCCGCAGGCGATCGCGCGCTGCGCGTCGGTCGCCGACGTGCAGGCTTGCGTCCGCTTCGCGAGGCGCAGCGCGGTCGCGATCACGCCGCGCTCGGGCGGCCACAGCTACGGCGGCTGGTCGAGCGGCCCGGGCCTGGTCGTCGACCTCGGCGGGCTCTCGGCGATCGACGTCCAGGGCGAGCGCGCCGCCATCGGCGCGGGCGCGCGGCTCGCCGACGCGTACGCGGCCGTCGCCGCGCAGGGCCGCGGCATCGCCGCCGGCAGCTGCCCGACCGTCGGGTTCGCCGGGCTGTCCCTCGGCGGCGGGCTCGGCGTCCTCTCGCGGGCCTGGGGTCTGACCTGCGACAGCGTCACGAGCATCGACCTCGTGACCGCGGACGGGACCGCGCGAACGTGCGACGCGCTGCGCGATCCCGAGCTGTTCTGGGCACTCCGGGGCGGCGGCGGCGGGAACTTCGGGGTCGTGACGTCATTCACGCTGCGCACGCGGCCGTCCGTTCCGCTCGCGATCGCGTTCGTGACCTGGCCGTGGGCCCGCGCCGCTGCCATCCTGCGGGCCTGGCAGTCGTGGATCGCCGCGCTGCCCGACGGGGTCTGGTCGAACGTGCACCTCGACGCGGCGACCGGGCCCGAGCCGACGCTCCTCGTCCACGCCGTCGCGACCGAGGACGCCGCGGCGCTGCGTTCGCAGCTCGACCGGCTCGTCAGCGCCGCCGGCAGCGCACCGGACAGCCGCACGGCGTTCACCCGCCCCTATGCCGAGGCGATGCTGCTCGAGGGCGGTTGCGCGCAGCTCTCGCTCGCGCAGTGCCACCTCGAGGGCACGTCGCCGGAGGGCCGGCTGGGGCGCGAGACCTACGCCGCGAAATCGGCGATCGCGGCTACGCCGCTCTCGACCGCCGCGATCGACGCGATCGTCGCGGGGCTCGAGGGGCTGCAGGCGTTGCCGAACGCCGGCGCGGGCTCGGTGCTGATCGACGCGATGGGCGGCGCGATCGCGCGGCACGCACCGGACGCGACGGCGTTCCCGCACCGCAACGCGTTCGCGACGCTCCAATTCGTGGCCAGCTGGGACGCGGGCGCGCCGGCGGCGATCGCCGACGCGTCGCTCGCCTGGCTGCGGAGCGTCTACGCGACGGCGCGGCCGCTCATCGGGTCAGGCGCATATGTGAACTACGCCGATCCGGACCTCGCCGACTGGCAGGAGGCCTACTACGGCACGAACTACGCGCGCCTGCAGCGCGTGCGCGCGATCTACGACCCCGATCGGCTGTTCGCCTTCCCGCAGGCCGTGGGCTAAGGGATCCCCACCGCCACGATGCCGTGGGACCTCGGCACCGCGATCTTCTGCACGACCTGCCTCGTGTTCACGTCGATGACGTTCACCATGCCGTCCACGTTCGTGGTGAGGAGGATCCGCCCGCCGAGCGGATCGTACGTCGTGTGGAAGGGCTGGCTGGCCAGACCCGTGGTCTCGGCCACGATCTTCCTGGCCCGGTAGTCGACCCAGAGGAGCGACGGACCCTTGTGGTCCGAGAGGACCATGATCGACCGGTCGGGCATGACGTACATACCGTCCTGGTTCTCCTTCATGGTGTGGAACGGGTAGTGATCCGCACCGAGCCGGATCTCCTCCTTCACCGTCAACGTATCGGGGTCGTAGATCACCATTCGGTCCGAGGGCTTGCCGATGAAACCTGACGAGGACGACCAGATCTCGCTCTGATCGGGCGTGTAGTACGCGTCGTGGACGTCCTGGACCTTGATCTTCGTGATCCTGCCCGTCGCGAGGTCGTACGCCCGAAGGTGGTCGACCTCGTTGCTGTTGGTCACGGTGAAGAGGAGCAGGTCGGGACGCTTCGTCCCGATCGTGAGCACGTGCTGCGGCACGCCCACGATGAGCGGAGCGAGCAGCTTCCACGTGCCGACCTCGATCCGCGCGATGTAGGTGTCGCGCTCGTGGGCGACGTAGAGGATCTTCGAGTCCGGCGCGAAGGTGATGCCGTGCGGCTGCTTCCCGACCTTGATCCGCACGACCTCCTTCATCGCGAAGGGATCGATGATCGAGGTCTGGTCGGACAGCCGGTCGTTCACCGCGACCCACCTGCCGTCGGGCGAGACGGCCATCTGATGCGGCAGCTTCCCGACCGGGATCTTCGCGACGAGCGCGAACTTCTCCGTCGGCGCGCCCTCGAGGACCCAGACCTGCTCGGTGTTCTCGCTGGCGACGAAGACGCGCAGCCTGCTGTACCGCGGATCGCTCGGCACGGACGGCGCTGCCACGTCCGCCGCGGGCGGCGCGCTCGCGAGCGCGACATCGGTCGGGCCGACCGCGGGGATCGGCGTCGCGGGCAGGCCGGCGGCGCCTGACGCGCAGGCGGACATGACGATCGCCACGACGGCGAGCCACACCACTCGTACGGGGCTCGCCGCTGCCGGGCGAAGCCCGGCGCGGCGCACGAAGGACGTTCTACCCGCCGCGACGACGACGACGTTCGGCGACCCGCAGCCGGACCATCGACCGCTCGAGCGATGCCCGGGCGCGCGCTTCATCGAGCCCGACCGGACCCGCCTGGAGCGTCTCGCGAGCCCGGGTGCGCGCGGCCTCGGCGCGGGCCTCGTCGATCTCATCCGCCTGCTCGGCCGCTTCGGTGAGGATCACCACGCGCTCGGGACGGACGTCCATGAACCCGCCGAACACGGCGAACGACGTCTCGACGCCGCCCTTCTTGATGCGGAGCTCGCCGGGCCCGAGGGTCGAAAGGAGCGGCGCGTGGTGCGGCAGGATGCCGACGTACCCCTCGCTCGCCGGCGCGATCACCATGTCGACGTCGTCGGTCAGGACGGCGCGCTCGGGCGTGACGATCTCGAGGCGGATCGGCATCAGGCCGAGGCCTTCGCCATCTGCTCGCCCTTCTCGCGGGCCTGCTCGATCGTGCCGACGTTGAAGAACGCCTGCTCCGGCAGGTCGTCGTGCTTGCCTTCGAGGACCTCCTTGAAGCTGCGGACGGTGTCCGACACCTTCACGTACTGGCCCGAGAGGCCGGTGAACTGCTCGGCGACGAACATCGGCTGGGCCAGGAACCGCTGGATCTTGCGGGCCCGGGCGACGAGCACCTTGTCGTCGTCGGAGAGCTCGTCGATGCCGAGGATGGCGATGATGTCCTGGAGGTCCTTGTACCGCTGGAGCACGCGCTGGACCTCGCGCGCGACGTCGTAGTGCTCCTGGCCGACGACGAGCGGGTCGAGCGCGCGGCTGGTCGAACTGAGCGGGTCGACGGCCGGGTAGAGGCCGAGCTCGGTGAGATACCGCTCCAGGCGGATCGATGCGTCGAGGTGGGCGAACGTCGTGGCCGGGGCGGGGTCGGTGTAGTCGTCCGCGGGGACGAAGACGGCTTGGAGCGATGTGATCGAGCCCTTCTTCGTCGAGGTGATGCGCTCCTGCAGCTCACCCATCTCCGTCGCGAGCGTGGGCTGATAGCCGACGGCGCTCGGCATCCGGCCGAGCAGCGCGGACACCTCGGAGCCCGCCTGGGTGAAGCGGAAGATGTTGTCGATGAAGATGAGGAGGTCTCGCCCCTCCTCGTCGCGGAAGTATTCGGCGATCGTGAGGCCGGTGAGCGCGACGCGGAGGCGGGCTCCGGGCGGCTCGTTCATCTGCCCGAACACCATGGACATCTTGTCCATGACGCCCGACTCGCGCATCTCGCCGATGAGCTGGGTGCCCTCGCGCGAGCGCTCGCCGACGCCGCAGAACACGGAGTAGCCGCCGTGCTCGGCGCCGACGTTCCGGATGAGCTCCTGGATCACGATCGTCTTCCCGGTGCCCGCGCCGCCGAAGATGGCGGACTTGCCGCCCTTGAAGAACGGGCAGATGAGGTCGATGACCTTCATCCCGGTCTCGAAGATCTCGGCCGTCGTGGCCTGGTCGGCGAAGGACGGCGGCCGGCGATGGATCGGGTCGCGGCGCTCGCCCGTCACGGGGCCCTTGCCGTCGATCGGCTCGCCGACGACGTTGAACACCCGGCCCAAGGTCGCCTTGCCCACCGGCACGCTGATCGGGCCCCCCGTGTTGACGGCCCGCATCCCGCGGCGCAGGCCGTCGGTGCTCTGCATCGAGACCGCGCGGACCCAGCTGTTCCCGAGGTGCTGCTGGACCTCGGCCACGATGAGCTCGCCATCGTCGCGTTTCACCGTCAGGGCGTGGTAGATCTCGGGCAGCTCGCCCTCCTCGAACTTCACGTCCAGGACGGGCCCGATGATCTGGACGATCTCGCCCATCTTTCCGGCTTCGCCGGACTTTCCAGCGCCCGTGGCCTTTCGCGTCCCTACTGCCATCTCACTATCCCTTCATCGCCTCAGCACCGCTGGCGATCTCCAACATCTCTTTGGTGATCCTGGTCTGTCGCGCTTTGTTCGCGGCGAGCGTGAGGTCGTCGATGAGGTCGCCCGCCGCGTCGGTCGCGTTGCGCATCGCGACCATCTGGGCCGAGAACTGGGAGGCCTTGGACTCGAGGATCGCCTGGTAGACCGCGACCTCGATGAACCGCGGCACGATCTGGTTCATGACCTCGATCGGGTCCGGCTCGAAGAGGTACTGCAGGGTCGCTTGCTTCGCGCGCTCGGCCTCGGGCTCGAGCGGCAGGAGGCGGCGGACCGTCGGCTCCTGGCGGAGCGTGTTGATGAACTTGGTGAACGCGAGATGGACCTCGTCGACGTTGCCACTGGTGAACTCGTCCACCGCGGCACGCGCGATCGCGTTCGTATCGGCCGTCGTCGGCCGGTCCGGGATGTTCGGGAACTCGGCCGCGACCGGCGCGCGCATCCGGCGGAGGGCGTTGATGCCCTTGCGCCCGACGGCGATGTAGCGGTGCGCCGGCCTGTCGGCGGCGAAGCGCGCGGTCGTCCGAACGAGGTTCACGTTCATCGGGCCGACCAGCCCCCGGTCGGTCGTGATGAGCACGATGGCGACCGTCTTGCCGTCGCGCCGCGCGAGGAGCGGGCTCAGCTCGGGGTCGGCGTACGGCGCGAGCTCGTTGAGGATCGACCGCAGCTTCTCCTCGAACGGGCGCGACGCGAGCACCGACTCCTGGGCGCGGCGCATCTTCGATGCGGCAACGAGCTGCATCGCCCGCGTGAGCTGCTGGATGTTCTTGATCGACCGGGCACGCCGGCGCAGATCCCGTTCGCTTGGCATCTAGGCCTTCGCCGCCTCCGGCGCCGGAGCGTCGGCGTACGAATTCGTCTTCTTGAACTCCTCGATCATCGCCTTGACCTGCGCTTCGATCTCCTTGTCGAACTTCTTGTCCGTGGAGATCCGGTCGGCGAGCTCGCGGTACTGGGTCTCCATGGTCCGGAAGAGGTCGCGCTCGAAGTCGCGCACCTTCGGCGTCGGGACGTCGTCGAGGTAGCCGTTCGTCGCGGCGTAGATGATCACGACCTCCTTCACGAGGGACAGCGGCTGGTACTGCGGCTGTTTCATGATCTCGACCGTCTTCTCGCCCCGGCGGAGCTGCTGCTGCGTCGCCTTATCCAGGTCGGAGCCGAACTGCGCGAACGCGGCGAGCTCGCGGTACTGCGCGAGATCGGCCTTGAGGCCCTTGACGACGGCCTTCATCGCCTTGGTCTGCGCGTCGCCGCCGACCCGGGAGACCGAGAGGCCGCTGTTCATCGGCGGCCGGATGCCCTGGTTGAACAGGTCGGTCTCGAGGAAGATCTGACCGTCGGTGATCGAGATGACGTTCGTCGGGATGTACGCCGCGATGTCATTGGCCTGGGTCTCGATGATCGGGAGGGCGGTGAGCGAGCCGCCGCCGTTCTCCTGGTTGAGCCGCGCGGCGCGCTCGAGCAGTCGGGAGTGCAGGTAGAAGACGTCGCCGGGGTAGGCCTCGCGGCCCGGCGGCCGCCGCGTGAGCAGCGACACCTGGCGGTACGCCCAGGCGTGCTTCGAAAGGTCGTCGTACACGACGAGCGCGTCCTGCCCCTTGTCGCGGAAGTACTCGCCCATCGCGCAGCCGGCGAACGGCGCCAGGTACTGGAGGGTCGCCGGATCCGACGCGCCTGCCACGACCACGATCGTGTAGTCCATCGCGCCGTGCTCCTCGAGGGTGGCGACGATCTTCGCGACCGAGGACTCCTTCTGCCCGATCGCGACGTAGATGCAGAACAGGTCCTGGCCCTTCTGATTGATGATCGTGTCGATCGCGACCGCGGTCTTGCCGGTCTGGCGGTCGCCGATGATCAGCTCGCGCTGGCCGCGGCCGATCGGGGTGATCGCGTCGATCACCTTGATGCCGGTCTGGACCGGCGTGTCGACGTTCTGGCGGGTGATGACCCCGGGCGCCACGATGTCGACCGGACGGAACTCCTTCGAGACGATCTCACCTTTGCCGTCGAGCGCGCGGCCGAGCGGGTCGACGACCCGGCCGACGAGCTGCGGCCCCACGCCGGTCTGGACGATCCGGCCGGTCGTGCGGACCAGGCCGCCCTCCTCGATGCCGGTGTAGTCACCGAGGATGATCGCGCTCACGGTGTCCTCTTCGAGGTTGAACGCCAGCCCGAAGACCTCGTTGCCGAAGTCCAGGAGCTCCGAGGCCATGCAGCCGGCGAGCCCGTGGATGCGCGCGATGCCGTCGCCGATCTCGACGACCGTGCCGACGTCCGCGGATTCGGCCTGCCCCTCGAACTCCTTGATCTGGGCCTTGATGATGTCGGCGATCTCCGACGTGGTCGATGTCATTTCAACACTCCTTAGCTGCCAGCGAGCTGCACGCGCAGCGCGTTCAGTTGTGCACGCACGCTCGAATCGACCAGGTGATCCCCGAGCTGGATCTGCGCGCCGCCGATGAGCGAGGTATCGACGGCGAAGGTCGCCTTCAGCGTGTGGCCTGAGCTCTTCTCGAGGCGCTCGATGAAGCTGCGCTGCTGCCGGTCATCGAGCGGGACCGCCGTGGTGATCTTGGCGGTCACGATGCCCGCGCGCCGGTCGACGAGGTCACCGTACGCGCGCGCGATGTCGGGCAGGAGCGCGATGCGGTCACGTGAACCGAGGAGCAGCAGCAGCGAGCGGATCGCCCTCGGCTGCCCCGCCGTGACGGCCTCGATGGCCGCGAGCCGCTGCTTCACCGGCACCGCCGGGTCGCGCAGGGACCGGATGGCTCGCGGCGAAATGCCCGCGCTGAGGCTGTCGAGCGAGGCGCGGAATGCAGCGACGGCGTTCTCCCCCGTCGCGAGGTCGAGGATCGCCTCGGCGTAGCGCCGGGCGGCGGACCCGGAGAGCGCCACTAGCTCGATCTCCGGCTTCGCCGGAGACACGCCCCGGGCGGAAGGAGCTCACTCGTCGCGGCAGCGCCGCTCCGCGTTCGCGTCAACATCAGTTGTCCATCTTCCCGAGCTCGCTGCCGGCCTCGTCGAGCGACCGCTCGATGAGCGTCTGGTGGGTCTTCGCGTCGACCTCTCTGCCGAGGATCCTGCCGGCCGCGAGGACCGCCAGCGACGCGACCTCCGCGCGCAGCTGGCTGAGCGCCTGCTGATGCAGCCGGTCCGCATCGGCCCGCGCGCGCTCGCGGAGCCGGTCGCCTTCGGCCTTCGCCTCGGCCCGGATGTCCGCAGCCGCGGCTTCGGCGGCCTTCGTCGCCCGCTCGGCGATCGCGGCGGCCTCGCGGCGCGCGTCGCCCAGGAGCCCCTCGACCTCGATCCGCATCTGCGCTCGGTCGCGCTTCGCGGCCTCGGCCGTCTCGAGCCCTTCACGGATCCGGTCCGCGCGGGACTGAAGCGTCTTCTGGATCGGACCCCAGAGGAATCGCTGGAGCAGGAAGAACAGCACGAGGAATTGCACGATCGCGACCAGCACCCAGTAGGGCTGGACCGTCAATCCGCCTTCGGCGAGGATGCCTGGCTGCATCTAGACGATCTTCGTCCAGAGCAGGATGCCGAGCACGAACGACAGGATGCCGAGCCCCTCGGCGAGCGCGGCACCGAGGATCATGTTCGTCCGGATCGCGCCGGCCGCGTCGGGGTTGCGCCCGATCGCCTCGGACGATTTCGCGGTGAGGATGCCGATGCCGAGGCCGGGACCGATGACGCCGAGGCCGACGGCGAGGCCGGCGGCGAGACCCTGGAAGTCCATTGGATGTCCCCCTGTTGTTATTTAGGCGGCGATGGGTTCGGGATGCTGCTCTTCGTTGGCGACGCGGTCGGTGTCCCGGTGACTCCCCTCCTCGTGAGATTCGTCGTGCGACTCGATCGCGAGCACGAAGTACATGAGCACGAGCAGCGCGAACACGAGGCCCTGCACGAGGCCGATGAACACCTCGAGGCCGACGAACGGGAGCGCGAGTCCGGGCACGAGGAGCAGCGCGCTCATGACCGTGAGCATGATCTCGCCGCCGAACACGTTGCCCCAGAGCCGAAGGGTCAGCGTGAGCATGCGGAAGATCTCGCTGAACAGCTCGATCAGCCCGACCAGGATGAAGATCGCGCCGATGAACGGGCCGTCCTTGAAGCCACTGAAGTTGAACCACCGCTTCACGTAACCGACGCCGAGGTGCCGGAACCCTTCGGTCTGATACGCGATCCACGCCGTGAACGCCATCGCGAACGTGATGTGGTAGTCGGCGGTCGGCGAGTGGAGCCACGTGATCTGGCCGACGAACGGCACGACCGACAGCCAGTTCGACGTGACGATGAACAGGAACAGGGTGCCGAAGAGCGGCAGGTACTTGATCGCCTTCGGACCGCCGATGCTCACGACGAAGTCCCCGAGCCCCTGCACGAGCATCTCGGCGACGTTCTGGAGGCCGGTCGGCTGCTCGCGCAGATCCCGCGTCGAAAGGAACGCGAACGCGGAGAGCAGCGCGATCACGAGCAGCATCGTGAAATGTGCGTTCGTGTAGCTGATCGGCCCGATCGTGAAGATCGGCTCGCCGGTGAGCGAGAAGGCGGTCGGGATGTCCGGGAACCGGAACCCGTTCGGGAACAGGAAGTCCATTACCGCTCTTCTTCCGCGCGGCGCTCCGCCTCAGCGTCTTCGGCCTGCCACGCCTGTCCGGCCGCGCGCGCACGCTCGCTCGACGGTGTCACCGGGTTCTCCTCCGCGAATCGCTTGATCAGCAGCGCCACGCCGCCCCCCGCGGCCGCCATCCCCACGAAGATCAGACCCAAGAGGCCCCACGGAGAGGTACCCAGCGCGGCATCGACCTTCAGACCGAGCCAGGCACCTAACGCGATGGGGACCGCGATTGTGAGTCCGACCTGGCCCAGGATCGCCGCGTTCAACGCGCTCCACCCGGGGTGCGGAGTGCGGCCAAGGCGACGTCAGTCTATGGGGAAATCGGGCGCCGCGCGAGTCCCGGGAGGCGTCAGAGCCAGCCCTTGCGCCTGAAGTACACCCCCAGCGCCACGGCGGCGACGACGGTGAAGGCGATCGACCCCCAGAAGACCGCCGCCGACTCATAGGGGATGAACGCGACGAAGTTCTGGCCGAAGAAGCTGGTCACGACCGTCATGACCAGGAGGATCGTCGCGATGGCGGTGAGCACCTTCATGACCTCGTTCAGCCGGTTCGAGACGGCCGCGAGGTTCGCGTCGACCACGTTGCTCACGAGGTCGCGGAGCGTGTCGATCTCGTCGGTCACGCGCACGACGTGGTCGTACACGTCCTGGAAGTAGCGGCGCTCCTCGGGCCCGTAGCAGGTGACGTCGCCACGGCTCAGCACCTGCAGGACCTCGCGGCCGGGCGCGACGAGCTTGCGCACGCGGAGCAGGTCGCGCTTCAGGAGGAACAGCTCCGCCAGCGACGTGCGGAGCGCCTCGCCGTTCGTGTCCTGGAGGATGAGCCCCTCGAGCACGTCGGCGCGCTCGCCGTAGTCGTCGATGATCGGGAAGTACCCGTCGACCGTGGTGTCGAGGAGCGCGTGGAGGAGCATCCCGGCGGACGGGATCCGGCCCTCGCGCCAGCGCTTCTCCACCTCCGCGCGCGCCGGCCATTCGCCGGCGCGGACCGTGACGATCGTGTCGGTGAACGCGAAGATCGAGAAGACCTCGGCCCGGAGCGCGCCGGGACTCCGCGAGTCGAGCGCGCCGAACGCGATGAAGTAGTAGGTGTCGTACGCATCGGCCTTCGGGCGGTCGTGCCGGTCGCGCGCGTCCTCCACGGCCAGTGGGTGGAGCCCGAGCTCCTCGGCGATGAGCGCGAGCTCCCCGTCGTCCGGATGCGCGATGTCGAGCCACGCCGGCGTGCCACGCAGCTCGGAGAGCTCCGACGGCGGCAGCTCGCGGACACCGTCGGCCCGCTTGACCAGGAGTCGCGCGGTCATGGCTCGCGCACCGTCCAGAACGAGAGCCACGGCGGCACGACGGCGTTGAAGTGATCCCAGCTTCCCGGCGTCGCGCGGGGATCAGGTCGGGTGTCGGCTCCCTCGTCCAGATGCGTGATCCGGAAGCCACTCTCGACGAGCCCGTTGATCACGGTCTCGAGCGTCTGCCGGAACTCGCGCGCCGGCGGGACCGGTCGCCCGTCGGCGACCCATGCGGCCGTCGGCGTCTCGACGAGCGCGCCCTGCAGGTAGGGCTGCTTGACGACGTAGCCCTCCCCGTCGAAGTCGCGCTCGTCCACGCCCACGAAGTACGGATTCGCGAGCTGGACGTGGTACAGGCCGCCCGGTCGGATGACCCGCGCAACCTCGCGGAACACCGCCCGGCGGTCCGGAACGAAATTCAACGAGTACGGTTGCCACACGACATCGAAGGCTGCCGCGTCGAACACCGAGAGATCGCGCATGTCGCCTTCGATCGTTCGGACCTCGAGCCCGTGGTACGCCGCCGCTTCGCGATCGCGAGCGAGCTGCGCAGCGGACAGGTCCAGGACGACGACACTCGCCCCGAGCAGCGCGCATGCGAGCGACTGTTGGCCGCCGCCGCCCGCGAGCACGAGGACCATCCTCCCGGCGAGGGGACCGAGACGCGCGCCGGGATCGAGCCGTCGACGTGCGGTGTCCGCGTCGAGATCCAGTGCCGGGCGCGTGAAGACCGCATTCGCCTCGGCGAGCTGACGCCAGCGCTCACGGTTGAATCTGGCGGTCTCGTCCACGCCGGGATGGTAGTCAGGTGGAGAACCGGCGCACGAGCCTGAGGAGCTCGTCCGCGCGGAACGGCTTCGCGAGGAACGCCTCGGCGTTGCAGCGGTCGGCCTCGCGCTTCGGGTCGGCCGCAGCGGTCAGGATGACGAGCGGCACGTGACGCAGGCGCGTGCGCAGCTCGCGCGCGAAGGTCGGGCCGTCGATGCCGGGCATCTGCACGTCGAGGACGATCATCGCCGGGGGCTCCGCCTCGAGCGCGACGAGCGCCTCCGCGCCGTTGTGCGCCTCGCGCACCCTGAACCCCTCGTCGGTCAGGACGGCGCGCTCGACGGCCAGGATGTCGTTGTCGTCGTCCACGATGAGGATCGGCCGCGCCCGGCGTTCGATGAGTACCACGCCGACCAGCCATGCAATCGGCATTCCCGCCGATACTGGGCGCGTGGCACGGCCCAAGGGTCTCCGGTCCGCCGACGAGATCATCCCGCGGCTCGGGGTTCCAAGCGGCCAACCGGCCGTGCGGATCGGCGACATCGCGACGTACGACCGGCCGATCGAGCACCTCGCGGGGCAGCTCGACCGGGCCGAGCTCGAGCTCCCGCTGCGCTATCGCGCCGCGCGGTTCGGCCTGTGCCTGTGCTTCGCCCTCGAGCCGGTCGGCGCGAACGCGCTCGCGGCCGAGCTGGCGCGGATCACGAGCACCGAGGGCGCGATCTGGATCGTGGTGTGGAAGAAGGCGTTCCTGCGGTCCGGCCTGCTCTCGTGGGACGACGTGCAGGCCGCGATGCTCCCGACCGGATGGGTGGACAACAAGATCCTGAGCTTCGGCGACGAGGTGTACGCGACGCGGTACGTGAAGCGGCTAGCGCTTCGGTAATGGGCGCCGCACGTTGTAGTCGGTTGGGTCGGCAGCACGGTTGTAGTGATGAGCGAGTAAGTCGGTGCACCAAAGCTCGCGCCCGATCAGGCGGATCTGCTTCGACTCGCTCTTGGACTTCCACGCACAGACCTCGACTGGATCGAAGCCTCGCCTCTTGTCGAGATCGAAGAGTGCTTCGATGGCCGGCACAAGGTCGGTATCGGTCGATGCGACGATCCCGACGTCAAACTCATCGGCGACGTAGCCGCGAACGAGGTCGACGGCGAGATGAACGTCGATCCCTTTCTCCTGCGCGCGCTCCGTCGGCCAGTTCCGGGGGTACCGGAGAGACCTCGGCACTACGACAACACCAGGCTGCGATGACCAGGCAGCGCACTGACGCATGTGTGCGCCGTACGTCTGCGGGTCGCGGCTTGAACTCGGTCGACCTGTGTAGATGCGGACCTGATGCAGCTTGCGGTCCGCACCGGGACGGACCGGGACGAGCACCTCGCCGAATCGGCGAGGAGAGATCTGACCTCGCGTGCGATCGTCCGCTGGCGTGAAGAACGTTCGACGCGCGTCCTGATACAGGTTCTGCGCATCGATGAAGACAACGATCCGTGGCATGGAGGGAACGTACGGCGGCCTCGCCGCCGTGTCACTACGGCGCGGTCTTGTCAGCCGGCACATGGAAAAAAAGACCCCGCCAGTTCGCTTTCGCGGACGGCGGGGAAGATTGCCTAACAGGATAGCCGGGAAGGTGAGGTCGTCGGCGATAGTACGACGGACCTACCGAGCAACCGAACGGCCGTGCTATGAGCCCACCAGCTGCTGCGTGAGGAACTCGACGATCCGCGCGTGGGCCCGATCCTGGTTCGCGCGCTTCGTGAAGCCATGGCCCTCGTCCTCGAAGACCATGTACTCGACCGGCACGCCGCGGGCGCGGAGCCGCTCGACGACCTGATCGGACTCCTCCTTCGGGACGCGCGGATCGTTCGTGCCCTGCACCACGAGCATCGGGCAGCGGACCTTGTCCATGTGGTTGATCGGCGAGCGCTCCACGAGCTTCGCGCGATCGGTCTCGAGGTCGCCGATCCAGAGCTTCAGGAACCGCCGCCAGTTCGGCTGGGCATGCTCGATCATCGTGACGAGGTTCGCGACGCCGAACACGTCGACCGCGCAGTTCCAGCGGTCGGGCATCGTCGTGACGCACACGAGCGTCGCGAACCCGCCGTACGAGCCGCCGTACACCGCCAGGCGCTGCGGATCGATGCGCGGGTCGGCCGCCATCCAGTCGGCGACCGCGCGGAGATCCCGCGCGTCGATGCCACCCCAGTCGCGGTGGATCGCCTTCTGCCAGCGCAGGCCGTAGCCCGTGGAGCCGTGGATGTTCGGCACGACGAGCGTGATGCCGCGGTCGACGAGCGACTGGAGGTACGCCATGCGGTCCGGGAATCCGGGGCGCGACTGGCCCTCAGGGCCGCCGTGCGGGTAGAGGACCGCGGGGGTGCGGCCGGCCGCGCCGTTGGGGCGGAAGACGAAGCACGGGATGTCCCCGTCGGCGGCCGCGATCCGGATGAGCTCGGGCTCGACCAGGTCGGAGGCCCGCACGGTGCGCGCGGTCTCGAACACCTTCCGGGCCTCGCCGGTGCGCAGATCGAGCACCCAGAGCTGCGGCGCGTCGGTCGCCGATGTGCGGTGGTACGCCGCGAGCGATCCGTCGGCGGAGAGGATCAGGTCCTCGCACACGCCCCCGAGCGCGCGCTCGCCCCCGCGCTTCCGGTCCCGTTGCCAGCGGAGCGTCGAGTAGCCGTCCTCGTTCACCGACCAGATCTGGGCCCGACCATCGGCCGACGACGCGGCGAGCTCGACGTCCCACTCCGGAGCGTCGATGATCTCGCGCGCGCCGGTCGTCGCGTCGTACGCCGCGAGGTAGAGGTGCTCGCGCCCGGCGTCGGTCATCCCGAGCGGCCGGCCGTCGGCCAGCCACCCCGCGGGCACGTTCGAGACGTCGCTCCCATCTTCAGGACGGTGCGTGGTCAGGTGCCGCAGCGCGCCGGACGCGGCGTCGACGATGAACAGGTCCTGATCCGTGTTGGCCTGCACGCGCATCACGAGGAGCGCCTGCCCGTCGGGCGACCAGCCGCCGGCGACGTACCAGGTCGGACCGGCCACGAGGACCCGCTCGGTCGCGGTCTCGACGTCCTCGACGACGATGTCCATGTCGGTGGGCTGGCGCGCGTTCGACGAGAATGCGACGCGCTTCCCGTCCGGCGAGGTCGCGTTCCACGACAGGAGCCGCTGCACGCGCTCGCCGTCGCTCCACGAGAGCTTCTCGACCCGCTCGTCACTGCGCGCGACGTACAGCTGGTGGAGCTCGGTGCCGCCGCGATCCGCCGCGCCGATCAGGTCGCCGCGCTTCGACCAGCTGAGCGAGCGGAGCGCGGCGCCATCGACGCCGAGCGCCGGCGACGGCTTGCCTGGCTTCGCGAGCGGCAGCGTCCAGGCGGAGTACGTGCCGAGGCCGAGATCGGCGATGAACGCGAGGGTGCCGTTGTCGGGCGAGATCGCGAGCGCCGAGCGGCACGAGAACCGGCGGGTCGTGTGCGGGATCGGCGCGATGCGCTCGCGAGGCTCGAAGTCGGACATCGGCCGGACCACGAGCGGCATCCTAGCCCGCGTCCGCGGCCAGCAGCTTCGCCATGTCGGCGGCGTTCGTCACGGCCTTGTCGCCGTAGCAGTTGTTCATGAGGACGTGGACCTCCTCGGTCTCGTCGGCGAGGTGTCTGATCTTGGCGAGCCACTCGGCGAGCTCCTCGTTCGAGTACGAGTAGTCGAACCGCTCGGCCGCGGAGAGGCCCTTCTTCTTCCAGTTCTCGGCGTTGCGTCCGTGGAACCGGACGATCGCGAGCCGCTCCGAGGTCGCGGCCGCGACCGGCGGCACGCTCGACGGGAAGCCCTGCGGCTCGTCCACGGCGACGTAGGTGAGGCCGTTGTCCGCCAGGAACGTCAACGTCTCGGCCCGGTTGCGCTCGCTCATCCAGGTCTCGTTGCGGAACTCGACGGCGAGGCGGTCGTCGGGCAGGCGCTCGCGCGCGTGCAGGATCTCGTCCTTGTTCCGGTGTGAGATCACGAACCAGTCGGGGTACTGCAGGAGGATCGCGCCGAGCTTGCCGGCCGTCCGCAGCGGCTCGAGGGCGACCCAGAAGCGCGCGTGGATCTCGTCGCGGATCTCGGCCGGGAGATCCTTCGGATAGAGCCGCCGCTTGTCCCGGGCCGCGGCCGGGAGCGACTCGCGGATGTTCTTCGGCAGCCGCTGCGGATCGATCGGGTGCGTCGTGATCGTGCCGAAGGCCTTGAAGTCCATGGTGAAGCCGGCTGGCGTGCGCTCCGTCCAAAGCTGCGCCTGCTTCGGGTCCGGGAGCGCGTAGTACGCCGCGTCGTTCTCGACCACCGGGAACCGGTCGGCGTAGAACCGGAGGCGCTCGTCGGCCTTCTTCGCGACCTGCTCGGGATACCAGCCCGACGCGAGGAGCGTGGGATCGGTCCACGAGCACGTGCCGACCTTGATCCGTCCCGAACCTGAGCGCTCCGCGCCCGGGGGCCCGGCCCTGGCTATTCGGCCTTCTCCGGATAGAGGCTCGGATCGAGCTCCTCGGCCTTCGCGCTGCGCTGCGACAGGGCGAGCACGACGACACCGAACAGCACGAGCACGCCGACGAAGGCGTAGGTCTGCGCGCGGCCGCTCGACAGGAACGCGAGCGCGCCGAGACCGAGGGTGATCGCGTAGATGAGCAGCACGGCCTGGCGGTGCGACAGGCCGACGTCGAGCAGCTTGTGGTGGAAGTGGCCGCGATCGGGCGCGAACGGCGCTTGGCCCGTGACGAGGCGGCGGACGATCACGTAGAAGGTGTCGATGATCGGCACGCCGAGGACGAGGAGCGCCGCCGCGACCTTCGCGGTGCCGAAGATCGACAGCACCGCGAGCATGGTGCCGACGAACGCGACGCCGGTCGTGCCGAGGAACACCTTCGCCGGATGGACGTTGAAGACGAGGAAACCCGCGATCGCGCCCGCGAGCGTGAAGTTCATCCACGCCACGAACGGCTCGTTCACCGCCGGCAGGAGCGCGGTGGCGCCGAGGGCGACGGCCGCGATGGCCGCGACGCCGGCGGCCAGGCCGTCGAGCCCGTCGATGAAGTTCAGGGCGTTGTTCATGCCGACGATCCAGAAGACCGTGAATCCGATCGCGATCGGCGGCGCGAGCTGGATGAGCCCGTCCCCGCGCGGGTCGTTGATGAAGTCGACGCGGATGCCGGCCGCGACGATGATCGCCGCGATCGCGAAGTAGCCGAGCAGCTGCCAGCGAGCCCGCAGGTCGAGGGCGTCGTCGAGCACGCCGACGGCGAGCCCGAGGAATGCGGCCATCGCGGTGAGCGTGAAGCGCGGCGTGCGGACCTCCTCGGGGATGAGGAACGGGTGACCGTTCAGCCGGTCGACGAGCCAGAACGCGAACACCGCGAGCCCGAACGCGATCGCGATCCCGAGGCCGCCGATCCGCGGGATCGGCTCGGGATGCGTCCGCCGGCCACCGGGTGTGTCCAGGAGCCCGATCCGGCGGGCGAGCGCGCCGACGATCGGCGTCACCGCGAGCGCGATGAGGAACGCGAGCAGCGCCGAGCCGGCGAACAGCAGGAGCGTGCTCGCACTGACCGTGACGGAGAGGAACGGATCCATCAGCTCGTACCGAACTGGCGGTCGCCGGCGTCGCCGAGGCCGGGGACGATGTAGCCCTTCTCGTTCAGGCGCTCGTCGAGCGCCGCGACGTGGACCGGGACGTCAGGATGCGCGTCGCTCAACGCCCGCACGCCCTCGGGCGCCGCGATCAGGCCGACGTACTTCACCCGGCGCGCACCCCACCGCTTGAGGATCTCGATCGTCGCGACGGACGAGCCGCCGGTCGCGAGCATCGGGTCGAGGACCAGGCAGACCTGCGCGGTCGCCTCCGACGGGAGCTTGTTGTAGTACTCGATCGGCCGGAGCGTGTGCTCGTCGCGGAACAGGCCGATGTGCCAGACCTGCGCCTCCGGGATGAGCTGCAGCGCCGCCTCGACCATACCGATGCCCGCTCGCAAGACCGGCACCAGACCGATCGTCTGGCTCAAGCGCGCCCCGGTATATGGGGCGAGCGGCGTCCGCACCTCGGCCGGAACGGTCGACAGGTCGGCGGTCGCCTCGTAGAGGACGAGCAGCGCGATCTCGTGGACCAGCCGCCGGAACTCCGGAGGCGGCGTCCGCTCGTCACGAAGGCGCGTGACCTTCTCCTTGACGAGCGGGTGGGTCGAGACGTGGAGCTGGTCGGTCAGGCTCGGGCCGGCTCGCGGGTGGTCGGGGATATCCCGGGCACCGGGAACCGGCGCGTCAGGTCGAGCACCTCGTCGGCGATCTGCTTCGCGATCGTCTCGTCCTTCGCCTCGCGCAGGGCGCGGGCGATGAGCGCGCCGATACGCTCCATCTCGGCTTCCTTCATCCCGCGCGTCGTGATCGCGGGCGTGCCGATGCGGATGCCCGACGCGGTCCCCGGCTTCTGCGGGTCGTACGGGATGGTGTTCTTGTTCACGGTGATCCCGACCGCATCGAGGAGCTTCTCCGCCGCCTTGCCGGTGAGGCTCATCGGCCGGACGTCGACGAGCATGAGATGGTTGTCGGTGCCGCCCGATACGACGCGGAGCCCGGCGCCCGCGAGCGCCGCGGCGAGCGTCGTCGCGTTCGCGCGGATCTGCTTCGCGTAGGTCCTGAACTCCGGCGTCGCCGCTTCCTTGAGCGCGACGGCCTTGCCGGCGATGACGTGCATGAGCGGGCCGCCCTGCGCGTACGGGAACACCGCCTTGTCGACCGCCTTCGCGTACTCCTCGGTGCAGAGGATCATCCCGCCGCGCGGGCCACGGAGCGTCTTGTGCGTCGTGGTGGTCACGATCTGCGCGTGTGGCACCGGGTTCGGATGCTCCCCCGCCGCGACGAGACCGGCGAAGTGCGCCATGTCGACCATCAGGAGCGCGCCCACAGCGTCGGCGATCGCCCGAAGGCGCGCGAAGTCGAAGAACCTTGGATACGCGGTCGCGCCGGCCACGATGAGCTTCGGGTGGTGCTCCGTCGCGAGGGCTTCGAGCGCGTCGTAGTCGATGGTCTCGTCGTCGCGCTTCACCCCGTACGGCACGAACGTATAGAGCTGGGCCGAGAAGTTCACCGGGGAGCCGTGGGTCAGGTGGCCGCCCTGATCGAGGGCCATGCCGAGCACCACGTCGCCCGGCTTGAGGATCGCGGCGTAGGCCGACATGTTCGCCTGCGCGCCGGCGTGCGGCTGGACGTTCGCGTGCTGCGCGCCGAACAGCGCCTTCGCGCGCTCGATCGCCAATGACTCGGCGACGTCGACCCACTCGCAGCCGCCGTAGTAGCGGTGCCCCGGGTAGCCCTCGGCATACTTGTTCGTGAGCACGCTGCCGACCGCGTCCAGGACCGCCTGGCTCGTGTAGTTCTCGGACGCGATGAGCTCGATCTTCTCGACCTGCCGCTTGCGTTCGCTCTCGATCGCCGCGTAGATCTCCGGATCGATCCGTTCGAGCTCGCTCATGTCCCTTTCACCTTTTCCAGATCTTCGATCTGCTTGCGCCGGCGCTCGTGCCGCTCGCCTTGGACCGTCGCGCCGAGGTAGGCGTCGACAACGGATTTCGCGAGCTCGATCCCGATCACCCGCTCGCCGAGGGTGAGCAGATTGACGTTCACGTGCTCGACGGCGTCGCGCGCGGACCACTCGTTGTCCACGACCGCGGCACGCACGCCCGCGATCTTGTTGGCGGCGACGGCCGGGCCGATCCCGGAGCCGCAGCAGAAGATGCCGCGCTGGTAGCGGCCGCCCGCGATCGCGCGGGCGAGCGGCTCGACGATGAGCGGGTAGTCGTCATCGGGGTCGTTCTCGGGCGAGAGGTCATCGACCTGATGCCCGTTGAGCCGGAGATGGTGCGCGACCTGGTCTCTCAGGTCCACGCCCGCGTGATCGGCCGCGATGCCGATCCTCACGAGTACGACTCCACGCCGAGCAGCGCTTCCTCGAGCTGCGCCTTCGAGATCGCGCCCTCGCGCAGGACGGTGAGCGGCTCGGTCGTACAGTCCACGATCGTCGAGCTCTGCCCGATCGGCGTCGGGCCGCCGTCGAGGATGATCGACACGCGGCCGTCGAGCTGCTCCTGGACCTGCTGCGCGGTCTTCGACTCCGGCTTGCCCGAGCGGTTGGCGCTCGTGACCGGCAGACCGCCCCCGCTCGCGGCGATGATCCGTCGCGCGACGTCGTTCGCCGGGACGCGGAACGCGATCGTCCCGCGGCGCGGCGCGACCAGCACGATCGTCAGCGGACCGGGCCAGAACCGCGCGGCGAGCGCGCGCGCGGCCGGCGTGACCATCGCGCTCGCCTCGAGGTTCATGGCGTCGGACAGCAGGATGGGGATGCGCTTGTCCTTCGGGCGGTCCTTCGCGAGGTAGAGCTTGCGAAGATGGTCATGGCCGGCGGCGAGGCCGTAGACGGTGTCGGTGGGAAATGCGACAAGCTCCCCGTTCGCGAGCGCGGTCGCGGCCTCTTCCACCGCCCCTGGCGCGTCCGCCGGAAGGAGGCGGGTCTTCACTCCACCGATGATAACGAGGCCGGCCCGTCCGGAAACGCGGCCTCAGCGCGGCGGACGGACGTCCGTTGTTGCCGGGGTTCGGTCGTATTCACCTCCGAGCGAACGAAGCAGAAAGATCGCGACGCCGTATGCGAGCAGCAGTCCCAGCGCCGCAAGGATGATCAGCGCGATCCGACCGGCTAGATCGGCACGTTGCGATTCCAAGAAGAGCGGGAGAGCGAAACATCCGAATGTGACACCGGCGTAAAGCGCTGCGGTCCATCGATAGCCAAGCCGACGCCCGAACCAAAGGTCAAGCAGGTGGCGCCGCGCGAGCCACAACAGGAGAAAGATCGTCGCGGGCCATGCGTCGATCACGAACGTCCAGATCGCGGCGGCCGCGATCACGCCGCTGACGATCACTCTCGTTCGAAGACCGAACTTCATTCCGAATGGCGAGCTCGAGTCCAAGACCGCGAGTGTGACGACGCTCAGCGGGATCACGATGAGCAGGTTCGCGGCGAGCAAGACGTAGTCTGCGGTGGTCACTTCAGATGCCCCGTCGCTCGTCCAGCGCTTTCACCATGGTCTTCGGCGCGACCACGCGATAACTCTCGTGGACCCAGTCGTTTCAATTCGGAGAGCAGCGAGTCGCTGACGGTGTTCGTTCGTAGAGACATCCAGCCGGCCTTGCCGAGGCCGATACACGTTCGCGTGCGTGCGCAGCGCGGCGTCACCGGCGCATGCGCACGACCCGATCGAGGCCGGCAAGATCCTTCAGCACATCGACGGTCCCGAGCGGCCGCAGCAGCGCGGCGATCGGCTCGGCCTGCGGCGGATCGCACTCGAAGAACGCCGCGCCATCCGGCGCCAGGACGCGGGGCAGATCGGCGATCGCGTGGCGCACGAGCGCGAGCCCGTCCGGTCCGGCGACGGTCGCGACGCGCGGCTCGAACGCGAGCGACGTCCGCTCGCCGGCGAGCTCCTCGAGCGCGTCGTCGCGCAGGTACGGAAGGTTCGCGGCGACGACGTCGACCCGCTCCGTCACGGTGGTCAACAGGTCACCCCGACGGAACTCGATCCGCGCGCCGTTCGCCGCGGCGTTCACGCGCGCGACGGCGAGCGCCGCGACCGAGACGTCGGTCGCGATCACCCGCAGCCGCGGCGCGCTCAGGGCGAGCGCGACCGCGATCGCGCCCGACCCGGTGCCGACATCGACGACCGTGAGTCCGCGGTCGCTCACGTGGTCGCGGACCGCATCGACGAGGATCTCGGTCTCCGGTCGCGGCACGAGCACCCGCGGATCGACCGCGAAGCGGAGCCCGTAGAACTCCTTGAAGCCGCGCAGGTACGCGACCGGCACGCCGTCGGCGCGTTTCGCGACGAACGTGTCGAACCGGGCTGCCTCCTCCGGCCCCAGCTCGACCTCGGGATGCGCGACGAGCGCCTCCTTCTCCACGCCGAGCGCGTGCGCCAGGAGCACGTCGGCGTCGAGTGCCGGTGTGGGCGCGCCGGCGCGGCGCAGCGTCTCGGTCGCGCGCGCACGGGCCTCGCCGCGAGTGGGCACGTTGGAAGTATCGTGCGCGCGGTGCTCAGCCTTCGCGACATCGAGGCCGCGCGGCTCATCGTCGACCGGTACCTGCCGCGCGCGCCCATCGAGCGGAGCCCGTACCTCTCGCAGCTGCTCGGCGCAGAGATCCTGCTCAAGATCGAGACGTTCAAGCCGACGCGGACGTTCAAGGTGCGCGGCGCGCTCACCAAGATCGCGTCGCTCGACGACGCGCACCGGTCGCGCGGCGTCGTCGCGGCGTCCGCCGGCAGCCACGCGCAGGGCGTCTCGTACGCGGCGTACCGGCTCGGCGCGCCGGCGACCGTGGTCATGCCGCGCGGCGTCTCGGACACGATCGTCGGCGTCTGCCGCGCCTACGGGGCCGAGGTCCTGCTCGAGGGGGACATGTACGACGACACCCTCGCGCTCGCGCACGAGATCGAGCGCGCGCAGGGCAAGACGTTCGTCCACCCGTACGCGGATCCGCTCATCGTCGCGGGGCAGGGCACGCTGGGGCTCGAGATCCTCGACGACGTCCCGGACGTGGATCTGGTGATCATCCCGGTCGGCGGTGGCGGGCTCATCGGCGGCGCCGCGCTCGCGTTGAAGGAGCGCCGGCCGGCGGTGCGCGTCGTGGGGGTCGAGCCGGAGGGCGCCGACGCGGTGCGGCGTTCGCGCGCGGCCGGCCATCCGGTCGTCCTGGAGCACCCGCACAGCGTCGCGGACAAGCTGGTCGCGAAGAGCACCGAGCAGCTGAACGTGGACCTCGCGCGCGCGTACGTCGATGACCTGGTGACCGTCACCGACGCGGCCCTCGAGGCCGCGACCTACGACTACCTCGAGCGCCTCTCGCTGCTCGTCGAGCCGTCGGGTGCGGCGGCGCTGGCCGCGGTCCGCTCGGGCGTCGTGCGCCCGAGCGGCAAGACGGTGCTCGTCGTGAGCGGCGGCAACGCCGCGGCGCCGGTGCTCGCGCGGATCCTCGCCCAGCACGGCGGCAAGGCGGCCCTTGCGTGACGACCACGCACCTCGGCTTGCGGATCGAGACCACGACGAAGGCCGAGACCATCGACATCACCGAGCGCGTCGCGGCGAAGGTGAAGGACGCCAGGATCCGCGACGGCATCTGCGTCGTGACGGTCGCGCACACGACCGCGGCGGTGTTCATCAACGAGAACGCCGACCCCGACGTGCGGCGCGATCTGCTCGCGACGCTCGCGCGGCTCGTCCCGGACGCGGGCGACTACCGGCACGCGGAGGGCAACGGCCCGGCGCACATCAAGTCGGTGCTGGTGGGCGGTGACGTCACGGTCGCGATCAGGGACGGAGCGCTCGATCTCGGCCGGTGGCAGGGCATCTACGTCGCCGAGTTCGACGGACCGCGGACGCGGAGCGCGACCGTCACGATCATCGGCGAGCGCGCGGGCTAAACTCGCGACCTCTAGGGGAGGCCTGACCGATCGCTACCGCCACGTTGCCGCGCACCATGAGCGTCAGCGAGAAGGCTGCATCGCGCGCATTGCGCACCGCGCTGTCGCGCGGCGGCGACTGGGCCGAGCTGTTCTGGGAGCGCAGCAACACGGTCACGCTCACCCTCGATGACGGCAAGCTCGAGGATGCGATCACCGGCGTGGACCAGGGTGCCGGGATCCGCGTGACCGCGCGCGACCGCGGCGTGTACGCGAACGGGAACGTGAACGACGGCGACGACCTGCTCGCCATCGCCGGCCGCGCGGCCGCGGCGATCGCCGACGACGGCGGCACGCGTGAGGTCACCGCGATCTCGGCCGACGTGCTCCCCCGCCCATCCGTCGTGCAGATCGACCCGCGGACCGTGCCGATCGAGCGCAAGGTCGCCCTCCTGAAGCTCGCGAACGAGCGCGCGCGGGCCGCGGACCCGCGCGTGCACCAGGTGACCGTGCTGTACCGCGAGAGCGTCCAGGACGTCGTCGTCGCGAACAGCGACGGGCGTTTCCGCACCGACTCGCGCACGCGGCTCGTCTTCGGCGTGCTCGTCACGGCGAAGCAGGGCGACGTGCTCGAGTCCGGCTACAAGGCGAGGGCCGGCACCGAGGGTTTCGAGATGCTCACCGAGGAGGCCGTGCTCGAGACCACGCTGACGGCCGCGCGGCTCGCCGTGCAGAACGTCCAGGCCGAGCCCGCGCCGGCCGGCACGTACACGGTCGTGCTCGCGAGCGACGCCGGCGGCACCCTCATCCACGAGTCGGTCGGGCACGGGCTCGAGGCGGATCTCAACCTCAAGGGGATGTCGGTGTACTCGGGCCGGCTCGGACAGCAGGTCGCGAGCGAGCTCATCACGGTCATCGACGACGGGACCGACCCGGGCAAGCGCGGCACCCAGGCGATGGACGACGAGGGGACCCAGACCGGCCGCACCGTGCTGATCGAGAACGGGATCCTGAAGACGTACCTGAGCGACCGGAAGCACGCGCGGAAGCTCGGCATCCCGGAGAGCGGCAACGGGCGGCGCGAGTCGTTCCGGCACCTGCCGATCTGCCGGATGACCACGACCATGATCCGGCCCGGCACGTCCGATCCGGCCGCGATCCTGGCGTCGGTGCAGGACGGCGTCTTCGTGAAGGGCATGGGCGGCGGGCAGGTCGACGTCGTCAGCGGCAACTTCGCGTTCGAGATCACCGAGTGCTATCGGATCCGCGACGGAAAGCAGGCCGAGCCGCTGCGCGGCGCGACGCTCGTCGGCCAGGGCCCGAAGCTCATGAGCGAGATCGACATGGTCGGCTGGGACCTCGGCTACTCGGTCGGGACCTGCGGCAAGGAGGGCCAGGGCGCCCCGGTCGCCGACGCCCAGCCGACGCTGCGCATCCCGAGCGTCGTCGTCGGCGGCAAGGTGAAAGCGCAGCGATGAGCGAGAAGCTGTCCAACGACGCGGCCGTGGATCGCGCGCTCGCGTCGATCAGGGGCGTGCGGGTCGATGGCGGCGAGGTGTTCCTCCGCGACGGCCAGTCGACGACGGTCGAGGTGCGCGAGGGCGAGATCGAGAACGCGATCACCCGCGGCGAACGCGGCATCGGCGTGCGCGTGCTGCGCGGCGGCCGGGTCGGATTCGCCTACTCGAGCGACCTGTCGGCCGCGGGGATCGAGGACTGCGTCAACGCGTCGCGCGACATCGCGTCCGTGACCGAGCCGGATCCGGACGTGTCCATCGCGACGCACAAGATCGAGCCACCCGATCTGCGCCTGTACGAGCCGGGCATCGACGAGCGCTCGGTGCGGGAGCGCGCGGAGGTCGCGTTCGCGGTCGAGCGTGCGGCGAGGCGCGTCGACGCCCGCATCACCGGGTTCCGCAAGACGACGTACAGCGACGGATCGCTGACGACGATCGTCGCCACGACCGCCGACGTCCGCGGCACCTACCGCGAGACGTACTTCAGCGTCGGCACGTCCGCGGTCGCGACGGCCGGCGAGGAGCGGCAGGTCGGCTATCACGGCGAGGCGAAGCGGCAGTTCGCCGCGATCGATCCCGACGCGGTGGGCCGCCGCGCGGCGGAGCTCGCGGTCGGCAAGCTCGGCGCGCGGACGTTCAAGACGCAGACGCTGCCGATCGTGCTCGACCCGTACATGGGGATCTCGCTGCTCGGCGCGCTCGTACCGCTCTTCTCGGCGGACTCGGTGATCAAGGGCAAGAGCCTGTTCGCGGGCAGGCTCGGCGAGGCGGTGGCCAGCGACCGGGTGACGATCGTGGACGACGCGCGGACGCCCGGTGCCCTCCGCAGCGCGCCGTTCGACGGCGAGGGCGTCGCGACGAGCACGCGCACGCTCGTCGACACAGGCGTGTTGCGCGGCTACCTCTCGTCGCTCAAGACGGCGAAGAAGATGGACCAGCCCCCCACCGGCAATGCGCGGCGGTCGTCATACGCGGCGCCCAGCCGGATCGGTGCCGCGAACTTCCATCTCGCGGCCGGTGGGACCGACCCCCGGGTGCTCGTGAGGCGGCTCGACCGGTCGCTGCGGATCACCTCGCTGCTCAACCTGCACACGGTCGATCCGATCTCCGGCGAGTTCTCGCTCGGCGCGACCGGCGACTACCTGGAGCAGGGCGAGCGCCGGTACCCGGTCCAGGGCATCACCATCGCGGGCAATCTCACGACGCTCCTCGCGTCGATCACCGGCGTCGCGAACGACCTGACGTTCGGGTCGTCCGGGCTCGGGAGCCCGACGGTCGTCATCTCCCAGCTGTCCGTCGGAGGCGTCTCCGCCTGACCAAGCTGCTGAAAGACCAGGCACCGTTCCGTTTCGGCGCGGGACAGGAGTGCACGTTCCCGGCAGCGCTCGCAGCGGCCACGAAGACCGAGTACGACTGGCTCATGGGCGCGTCAGGCGCGGCGTTCGACACGACGATCGACGTCGAGGGCTTCGATCCCCTCGCGGCGACGCCGCGCGATCCCGAGACGCAGAGGCTCGCGGCGCGCGCGGCCGGGGTGAGGCTCGACGACGTGCCGCCGCCGTACGACGACGAGCTTCGCGATCTCGTGGCCGCGCGGATCCGCGAGGCGATCGACGCAAGGCTGCCGCCGCTCATCCGCGGGGCCGTCGGTCCTCCCGAGTACGGGCTGATCGTCGGATACACCGACGACGACCGGTTCCTGGTGCGCACGTTCTTCGACAAGGACGACAAGCCGAGCCAGATCGGCTGGCCCGACTTCATCGACGCGGAGCACGGCGGCCCGATCTTCCTCGATGAGACGGGTCCCCCCGAGCGCGCGATGGTCGCGAAGGGCGGCCTCGATGCCGGCCTTGCGCGCGCCGAGCGCTCCCTCGGGGCGCTCATGGGCTGGGCCACGGCGCTGCGCGACGAGGCACGGTGGGCCGATGTGAAGCACGCCGGCACCGCGGCGTTCGCCGATCACGCGATGCGCGTCGTCCTCGCGGACAAGCGGCGGGCCGCGGCCCGGTTCCTGCGCGGGCTGCGCTCGTTGTTCACGACGCCGGGCGGAGATCTGCTTCGCGCGGCCGAATCGTACGGTTACGTCGTGGAGGCGCTCGAGAAGGTCGGGACGAAGCCGTTCGACGCGTCGGTGGCGATGCGGTTCCTCGACCCGGGCCACCGCCGCGGCATCGCCAAGGCGCTGGACGCCGTCCTCGGCCACGAGCAGGAGGCCCACGACGCGCTCCGGGCCGCTCGTGCGAGCATCCGGTAGGACATGCGGAGATCGATAGCTGACTGACCAGCTCGCGGCCGTCATCCTCGGCCTGGTACAGGGACTCACCGAGTTCCTGCCGGTGAGCTCGACCGCCCACCTCATCCTGGTATCCGACGTCCTCAAGCTCGACCCTGCGAAATTCGGACTCAGCTTCGATGTCGCGCTGCACCTCGGGACCGCGCTCGCGGTCCTCGTCTACTTCGCCTCGGCCTGGATCGGCCTCCTCGGCGACGTGCTGCGCGGCCGCTGGCGGCTGCCGATCGTCATCGTCGTCGGGACGATCCCCGGGGCCGTCGCCGGCGTGCTCCTCGAGACCGCGGTGTCCACGACGCTGCGGAGCGCCGTGTACATCGCGGTCGGTCTGGTCATCGGATCCGCGGTCTTCGTCCTCGCCGAGCGCCTCGGGGCGCGGCGGCGCCGGCTCGAGCGCGCGTCGCTCGTCGACGCGGTCGTCATCGGCGCGGCCCAGGCCCTCGCGCTCCTTCCCGGCATCTCGCGATCGGGCATCACGATCTCGGCCGGGCTGTTCCGCGGTCTCGAGCGCGGCGACGCGACGCGGTTCTCGTTCCTCCTGGCCACACCGATCATCCTCGGCGCGGGCGCGAAGACGCTGCTCGACGCGCGCAAGCTCTCCGGCCTCACCGCGGAGCTGGACATCGTCCTCATCGGCTTCGCGGTGTCGTTCCTCTCGGGCCTCGCGGCGGTCGCGTTCATGGTCCGGTACCTGCGCACGCATTCGCTGAGCGTCTTCGTCATCTACCGCGTCGCGCTCGCGGTCGTCATCCTCGCGGCGGTGGCCGTCGGCGCGCTGAGCTGATCGCCGCGAGCGCAGGCGAAAGTCCGGCCAAGCTCGCGATGGTCGCGTCCGCCGACGGCGATCCCTCTGACCGCTCTGCGCCACGATCCACCAGGATCGACGCGACCCCCGCGTTCCGCGCGCCGGCGATATCGCGCTCCCGACTGTCGCCGACCACGACCGCCTCGTCGGCGCTGACGCCGAGCCGCTCGAGCGCGATCCGCAACATCGCCGCTTCGGGCTTGCCGGATCCGATCTCCTCGGAGATGACGACGATCGGGAAGTAGCGCTCGAGACCGGACGCGCGCACCTTCGCGCGCTGGACGTCGCCGGGTCCGTTCGTCGCCATCGCGAGCCCGTACTCGCCGGCAACAGGTCGCAGCGCGGGCACCGCGTCGGGATACGGCGGCGAGAAGACCCGCTGCCGCGCGCGGAATGCCGCGTCGAGCGTTCGGCCCAAGGCATCACGCGACGCGGGCTCGACACCGTGCGCCGCGAGCCCGCGATGCCACGCCTCGCGACGGTACTCGGGCATCCACGCGCGCAGCCGGGCGTGCTCGGGCCGTCCCGCGGTCAGGTCCGTGAGGAGGCTCGTCGGTGAGCCGATGCCGAGGCGAAGGCATTCGGCGGCCCACGGTGACGATCGCCAGAGCGCGTGCGACGCCTCGAACACCGACCGGCGGAGCGCAGACACGTCGAGGCCGAGCTCCTGCGCGATGTCGCCGCAGCCATCGTCGAACGCCCGCTCGTAGCTCGCGAACTCCGGCACGAGCGTGTTGTCGAGATCGACGATGAGCGCGCGGACGGGCACGCCGCGAAGTATCGGCAATCGCGCTAGCGTCTAACCGTGGACCTCGGACTCAGGGAGAAGCGCGTCCTAGTCGCCGCCGCGAGCAAGGGCCTCGGCCGCGCGATCGCCGCGGAGTTCGTGGAGGAAGGCGCGCGCGTCGTCATCTGCTCGCGCGAGTCCGCGCGGATCGAGCAGGTCGCGCAGGACATCGGTGCCGCCAAGGGCATCGCTGCCGATGTCAGCACGGAAGACGGCTGCCGCACGTTCGTCGCGGAGGGGACGAAGGCGCTCGGCGGGATCGACGTGCTGGTGGTGAACGCGGGCGGACCGAAGCCCGGGAAGTTCGTGGACCTCGACGATGCGGCGTGGCAGAAGGCGTTCGAGCTGACGCTCCTCTCGGCCGTGCGACTCACCCGCCTCGCACTGCCCGAGCTCCGGAAGACGAAGGGCTCGATCGTGTTCTCGACCTCGACGTCGGTGCGGCAGCCAGGCTCGCCCGCCTACGGGACGCTCATGCTCTCGAACGGCCTGCGGGCCGCGGTGCACGGTCTCCTCAAGACCCTCTCGACGGAGCTCGCGGCGGATGGGATCCGGGTGAACGCGATCCAGCCCGGCCGTATCTCCACCGAGCGGATCGCGGAGCTCGACGCCGACACCGCGAGGCGCGAGGGGATCCCGATCGAGACGGTCCGGGAACGCTTCGAGAAGGGCGCGATCCCGCTCGGGCGCTACGGCCGGCCCGACGAGTTCGCCGCGGCGGCGGTGTTCCTCGCGTCGCCGCGCGCGTCCTACATCACCGGCGTGAGCCTGCAGGTCGACGGCGGCATGCTCACGAGCATGTGGTGATCGTCAGAGACCGCCTGCGGCCGGAGACGTTCCGCCTCCCGGTCGAGAAGATCCGTGCGGGGTACAAGAGCGACATCTACTTCGCGCGGACGAAGCTCATCCTCGAGCAGGATCGTCGGCGCGACCGCGTGACGATGCAGGTTTTCCAGAAGCATCCCCACACCGTCATCGTCGGGACCGATCACACGCTCGCGATCCTCCAGGTCGGGGCGGGTCGGTACCGCGACCGGCGGCGGAGCGACGCGCTCTTCCTGCGCTACCTCGAGGCCGAGCGCCGCGCGTACGCGCATTGGGCGGGGCTGCCGGCATCAGGCGGCTGGGAGGCGTACGCGCCGCTCGCGCGCGAGGCCTTCGAGATCTCGCACGAGCTCGCGACGCTCTGGGAGCCGGGGTGGCGGGACCTCCGGGCGCGGTCGCTGTTCGACGGCGAGTGCGCGGAGCCGGGCGAGTCGGTCATGCATATCGACGGCGAGTACGGGTCGTTCGCGCACCTCGAGACGCTCTACCTCGGCGCGCTCGCCGAGGGGTCCCGCGTCGCGACAAACACGCGCGACGTCGTGGCTGCCGCGAACGGCAAGCCGGTGATCATGTTCGGCGCGCGCCATCAGGCGCATGAGGCGCAGGCCGGCGCCGGCTACGCGGCGTACGTCGGCGGCGCGATCGGCGTCTCGACCGACGAGCAGGGCGAGTGGTGGGGCTCGACCGGCCTCGGGACCGTGCCGCACGCGCTCATCGCGGTCTACGGCGGCGACACGACCGTCGCGACGCTGAAGTTCGACGAGTACATCAACCGGACGACCGAGGCGATCGGGCATCTCACCGCACCCGGGACGCCCGAGGGCCACGTGAACGTGACGAGCCTCGTCGACTTCCAGAACGACGTCGTGAACACCTCGCTCGGCGTCGCCCACGCGCTCGGGCAGCGGCTCTGGGGCGTGCGCGTGGACACGAGCGAAGCGCTCATCGACAAGTCCGTCGTGCGCGAGGTCGAGCGGAGCGGCGGCGTCGCCGGCGAGGATCTACGCGGCGTGACCCCTCGGCTCGTGCAGATCCTGCGGCGGGCGCTGGATGCGGCCGGCTACGGGCACGTGCGCATCGTCGCGTCGGGCGGCTTCGATGCGGCGAAGATCGCGCGGTTCGAGCAGCTCGGCGTGCCGGTCGACGTGTACGGCGTTGGCTCGGCGCTCGTGCACGGCAGCGGCTTCGATCACACCGCCGACATCGTCCGCCTGGATGGCCGCGACGTCGCGAAGGTCGGCCGCGGCTACCGCGACAACCCGCTGTTGCAGGACGTCGACTGGAGGGCGCTCGTCGGCGAGCGCGCATGGGCACCGCCGACTTCCTGATCCTCGTCCTCGGGCTCGGCGTCGCGGGATTCGCGAAGGGCACGGCCGGGCTGGGCCTACCGCTGATCGCGACGCCGATCCTGGCGGGCGTGTTCGGGCCGCGCGCGGCCGTCGTCATCGTGACCATCCCGATCTTCGTCGCGAACACGCTCCTCGTGCTGCAGGGCTGGCGGCGCATCGAGGTGCTCCGGGGCCTGTGGCCGATCCTGCTGGCGAGCGTCATCGGCACCGCCATCGGCGTGAACCTGCTTGCGCTCCTCGATCAGCGGATGTTCGCGATCCTCATCTCGGCCATGGTCGCCGTGTTCCTGTTCCGGGGAGAGCGCCTGCTGGGCGACCCCGGCGCGCGGCGCGCGCGCGCCGCCGGCACCGCGGTGGGCTTCGTCAGCGGAGTGCTCCAGGGAACGACATCGATCGCGGCACCCTTGATCGGCTCGTACCTGCACGCCCGCCGGCTCGAGCCGCGCGACTACGTCGTCGCCGTCGCATCGGTGTTCCAGCTGAACGCGATCGTCCAGCTCGTCGGCTACGGGCTCCTCGGCCTCTACACGCCGGACATCGTCGCGATCGGTCTCATCAGCCTCGTCCCCACGCTGCTCGCGTTGATGGCGGGGGTCTACTTCCGTTCGAGGCTCGACCAAGGGCGGTTCCGTCAGATGATCGTGGCGCTCCTCGTGTTCAGCGTCGCGAACCTGCTGTGGCGGACCTTCGGCCCCTAAGGGCGCGCCGGGGGATGGGCCGCGGGCGGGGCGAGCAGCGATCGTCCGAGCCACAGGCCCCAGAACGGCTGCAGCAGGAATCCGGTCTCGAGCAGCAGGATGCCGCTGTCGGTGATGTCGTTGATCGACCCGTCGATCGTCGGCGTCGGGAGCCCGCCGGCGCCGAACAGCACATTCGCCAAGAACCACAGGCCGCCGATGACCGCGCCGAAGATGAGCGGCGCGCGCGGCAGCCCGGTCTCCATGAGCGCGATGCCGCCGGCCATGAGCAGCCACACGCCGATCCCGCCGAGCACCGGGTAGTAGGCGACCGTCTCCTGGTCGAACGTGAGCTGGCCGCTCGCCGTCGCGAGCTCGAGGAAGGCCGCGGCGCCGAACGAGACGAGCCCGAACGCGAACACCGCCGCGCTGACGATGTTCGCGTGCGTCCGCGACGCGCGGTAGAAGAGGTAGGCGAGCGGGACGAAGCTCGCGGCCCAGAGCACGCCCGAGGCGTTGTTCAGCAGCCCGATGAGGCCGTTCGCCTTCGGGTCGCCCCCCGACGTGAGGAGCTGCGCGATCGCGGCGAGCGAGTTCGCATACGCCGCGTACGCGGCCCAGCGCAGGCTCACCGCGAGCGGCGGCGGACGATGGTGCGCGGCCGCAGCGCCGCGCGCGCCATCCCGACGGTCTGGTAGGCGTAGCTCACGCCGCGCTTGGTCGTCGCGGCCGCGTGTTCGCCATTGGCCGCGAGGACGACGATGTTCAGCCGGCTGCCGTGGCTGGCCAGGGCGTTCGCGTCGGCGATCGCCGCTTCGGCCACGGCCATGGCGGAGTCGCCGCGCGCGAGCCGGTCCACCGCCGTCTTCGTCGTCACGTTGCGCATCGCGAGCTCGCCGAATCCGGTGCACGCCGCGCCGCCATAGCGCGTGTCCGAGTAGTGGCCCGCGCCGATGATCGGCGAGTCGCCGATCCGGCCCGGGTACTTGAACCCCCAGCCGCTCGTCGTGACCGCCGACGCGACATTGCCGCGTCCGTCGATCGCGACGAAGTTCACGGTCCCGCGCTCCTTCACCATCTCGACCACCACCGGGGCGAGCGCCTGGGCCTTCGCGATGGACGCCGGCGTGTGACCGGCCTCGCGCAGGCGGGCGATCCACTTCTCGCGCGACCCGGCCGTGAGGAGCTCGCCCTCCTCCGAACCGATCTCCTTCGCGAACCGCGCCGCGCCCGCTCCGACGAGCATCACGTGCGGCAACCGCTCCATCACCGCCCGCGCGACCGTGATCGGGTGCAGGAATCCGGTGAGGGCCGCGACCGAGCCGGCCGCGTGGGTCGTGCCGTCGACGATCGACGCGTCGAGCTCGACGACGCCGAGCACGTTCGGGAGGCCGCCGTACCCGACCGTGTCGTCCGCCGGGTCGGACTCGACGATGCGCGCGCAGGCCTCCACGGCGTCCAACGCGGTACCGCCCGTCGCGAGGATCCGGACGCCGGTGGCGAGCGCACCACGGCCGTTCCCGCTCGCGACGATCGTCGGGATCACCTTCGTGGCAGGCACGGCCGTACCGTAGGGCTTCGTGGGATGATCGTGGCGTGGCGTCGGCCGACGGTCTCCTCGTGATGGCGGACATCTCGGGCTACACGGCGTTCGTCTCCGGCACGGAGCACGAGCACTCGCGCGAGATCCTCGCCGAGCTCATCGAGAACATCGCGAAGAGCTTCGGCGGCAAGCTGAGCATCGACCAGGTCGAGGGCGACGCGCTCTGCTGCACGACGGAGCGGACCGGCGTCGAGGTCGCGGACTGGCTGCGCGAGACCTTCGCCACCTTCCATCGCCGCCTACGGGACATGCGGGCCGCGACGACCTGCCCCTGCCACGCCTGCCGGATGATCGGCAGCCTCGGCCTCAAGTTCATCGTCCACCGCGGGACGTATTCGCGCCAGGTCGTGGCCGGCGTCACGCAGCTCCACGGCGCGGACGTGAACCTCGTCCACCGCCTGCTGAAGAACACGGTGCCGCTGCGCGAGTACCTCCTTGCCACGGACGCGGCGATGCGGGACTGGCCCCCGAGCGCCCGCGCAGGCTACCTCGAGGCCCCGCAGCGCTACGACCTTGGCGACGTCGCCGCGGCGTATCTGGACCTCTCCCCGGTCCGCGCGGATGCGTTGCGCGAGGACCGCACGGTCGTGACCGACGCGGAGGCCAAGCTCAGAGCGACCCGTCGCTACGCGGCCGCGCCCGAGGACGTGTGGCACCTGATGACGGATCCGGTCGCGCGGCGGACGATCATGAACGTGCCGCGGATCGATTTCGAGAAGGGCGCCCGCGGGACGCTCGTCGGAGCCGAGTACCACTGCGAGCACGGCGGCGACCGCACCACCGTGTTCCGGGTGGTGAACGCCGAGCGCCCCGCGGAGCTCACGGTCACGGTGGAGTTCCCGTTCGTCGGCCGGATCTACCGGACCGATCGGGTCGTGCCCGAGGGCCCGGGCACGCGTGTCGACACCGCCGTCTACTGGGACGAGCCGAAAGGCATCCGGATGAAGGTCGGCACGATCGTCGCCGTGCGGATGATGAAGAGGTACTTCGGCGAGTACGACGACCGCATGGACGCGATGCTGAAGAACGCGGGCTAGCCCGACCCCGAGTACCGGCGGATCGCTCCGAGCTCCGGAGCGGCGCAGACGACGGCCGTCACGCAGAGCGCGTCGCGGAGCGATCGGGCGACGGCGGTCCCCTCGAGCAGGCGGCGCGCCCGCGCCGCGTAGTAGAGCCGGCGCAGGACGAGCAGCAGCACCCGCAGACCGATGCGCCCCGGCCGGCTCGAGAGGAGCGGCCGCAGGATGCGCGATCGCCGGCCCGGCCAGAGCTCGCGCCCGTCCGCCCGGGCGCTCGTCCCCCACCACATCGCGCGCGCGAGCCGATCGGCATCGCGATGGTTGTGCTCGTCGCCCGAGGTCACGTCGCCGCGCGACTCGACGATCGTGATGAGCGGCAGATCGTGCTTGAGGGCGATGTGCGCCGCGAGATGGACGTACAGCGAGATCCGCTCTGCCGCGCTGACCGACCGATCCACGACGAGCCCCTTCGGCATGCCGCCCGCGAGCGGGCTGACGAGGAGCGCGCGCGTCCCGGGCAGCGAGGCGACCCGCGTGCGGATGCCGAGGCGCTCCTCGAGCATGCCGCGCAGCCGCTCCTCCTCCGCGCGCACCGTGTTGCTCTCGGCGGGGACGGCGACGGGGGTCACGTCGGCAGCCATACGCGCAGACCCTCCTCGAGGTATTCGCGGAGCGTTCGCAGATCGGTCAGCTTCGGCAGCGTCCTGCGGAGATCGGCGAAGACCAGTGTCGCGAGCGGCTCGCCGACGAATCCGGCGAGCATCGTGCGGCCCTCGCCGACGACCTCGGCCAGGGTCAGCTCCTCCTCGCAGCCGATGATCATCAGCGCGAAGTAGAGGCGGACGCAGTCCTCCGGACTGTCGATGGCCCGCGTGACGCGCGTCCGCCCGGTCGCGACCCGCTGGAGCGTCGCGCGATCCAGCGAGACCGACCCTTCGGTGATCTCGTAGATCCGGTCGACCAGGGAATCGAGCGAGCGGTCGCCACGGAGCGTCCGGATCGCCTTCGAGACGCGCTCGCGGTCCTGCAGCCGCATCGCGCGGAACGCTACTCCGCGGATCGTTCGCCGTCGTCTCACATGTGGGATGGCCTGCGGATCGCGTCGCTAGCCGGCGAGCATCCGGCGCGCGTTCCGGCGGGCGAGCGCCATCACGGTCAGCATCGGGTTCACCCCGGACGCGTTCGGGAACGCGCTCGCGTCGGCGACGATCAGCCCGCGGACGCCGCGGACCGCGCCGTCGGGATCGGCCACGCTGTCACGCGCGGCGCCCATGCCGGCGGTACCCATCTGATGCGCGCTGAACATGCCGACGTCGTTCGGCGCGACGCCGCGGCGCGCGACCGCGTCCGCGAACGCGTCGAGGTCACCGCCCGGCTCGAGCAGCAGCGGCCGGGTGTGGAGCGTGCGCACCTCGCGCGCGCCCGCGGCGAGGTGCACGTTCGCGGTCTCGACGATGGCGCGCACGCACATCCGCGCGTCGGGTCCGCTGACGGCGTAGGAGACGAGCGCCGCGCCGTCGCGGTCGACGCGCACGCGACCGGGCTCGCGGTCGCGGACGATCGGGATGAACGCCGCGTAGTGGTCGATCGCGCGCATCGTCGCACGATGGTCCTCGGCCGAGCGCCACACCGTGCCCGCGGCCGCGACGCCCGGGAGGACCGGCGGCACCTCGAGGCGGAAGCCGTACGCCCCGTCGAGCCGCGCGAAGGCGTCCGACACGACGCTCTGCGGCACCCCATGCCACATCCGGATCGGCTCGGCGTAGCGCGCGAACACCGCGGGCACCGGGTGGAGGAACAGGCGGCGTCCGGCGAGCGGACCGCCGAGGCCGGAGCGCAGGAGCAGCGCGGGCGTGCCGAGCGCACCGCCGGCGAGCACGACTCGCGCGGCGCGCACGGTGATCCGGCGATCGCCCGCGATCGCGGCCACGCCCGTGACCGACCCGTTCCGCGTCTCGAGCGTCGTCGCGTCGCAGCCGGTCACGACGCGCGCGCCGCGCGCGACGGCGTCGGTCAGGAAGGTCCGCGCGCTCGACCGCTTCGCGCCGGCCCGGCAGCCGTAGCCGCAGTGCCCGCAGTCGCCGCAGCCGCGGGCGTTGCGCGGGATCACCGACCAGGGCACACCGAGCGCGTCGAGGCCGCGCGCGAGAGCGCTGTTCTGCGCGTTGCGCCGGCTCTCCTGCACATTCACGTCGCTGCGCGCCTCGACCGCTGCGTAGTGCTCGTCCAGCTCCGCGCCCATGCCGTCGGCGCCAAGCGATTCCCATTCGGCGCGGATGTCCGCGGGCAGGCGGAGCGAGGTCATCCAGTTCACCGCGGTCCCGCCGCCGAGCGCCCGACCGGCGAAGAGGACGACGCCGAGATCCTCGGTCGCAGCGAGGCCGCGGTCCCAGAACAGGCGCGCACTCCCTTCGGCCTCCCGCGGCACCAGGTCCGGCTCGCTCCACGTCGGCCCGCGCTCGAGCACGATCACCGACCGCCCCGCGGCCGCGGCCTCGGCAGCCGCAACGGCGCCGCCGGCCCCCGAGCCGACGACACAGACGTCGCACTCGAGCGTGTCGCCGTCGCGCACCGCGAGTCCCGCGATCGCGAGCGGTCGGCCCGGGAGCGGCAGGGGATCGGGGCGGACGTAGCCGGTCTCGGGGAGGAGCGCGGCCGCGCCGGCCTCGGGCCGCGAGTAGGCGATGAACAGCGACAGCCGCTTCACCGCGTGGAACCCGCTGCGCAGGAGCGGGATCCGCGAGTCGGCCCAGCGGCGGAGGTAGGCCTCGCGCTCCGCCGGGCGCAGATCGCCGAACCGGATCGGTCGCCGCACCAGCGCGAGGTTCGCAAGGCGCGAGTCGATCAGCCGCAGGAACAGCCGGAGGTCCGCGAGCAGCTTCGGCCGTCCGATGGCGGCGAGCTCCGCGACGATCGCGTCCGCGATCGCGCCCGGCTGGCCTTCCGGGACGAACGTGCCGCAGACGGTCACCAGGGTCGCGCGCTCGCGGCCGCCGATCACGGCGCGGACGCGCGCTGCTCCCGGTCATCCTCCGCGAGCTGGCGCCGAAGGACCTTGCCGATGAGCGTCTTCGGCAGCGCGTCCCGGAACTCGATGGCCCTCGGGACCTTGAACGGAGCGAGCTGCTCGCGGCAGAACGCGATGAGCTCGTCGGCCGTCGCGGTCCGGCCGGGCTTCAGGACGACGAACGCCTTCACCTCCTCGCCCTTGATCGGGTGCGGGACGCCGATCGCGGCGCCCTCGAGGACCGCGGGGTGCGTCGCGAGGGTCTCCTCGACCTCGCGCGGATACACGTTGAACCCGGAAACGATGATCAGCTCCTTCTTGCGATCGACGATGGCCACGTAGCCGTCGGCGTCGATCGTCGCGATGTCGCCGGTGTGCAGCCACCCATCCTTCAGCGTCTGGGCCGTCTCCTCGGGATTGTTGTAGTAGCCGTCCATGAGCTGCGGCCCGCGGATGAGCAGCTCCCCTGCCTCGCCGGTCGCGAGGTCCCGCCCACCCGTCTCGAGGTCCACGATCCGGGTCTCCGTGTCGGGGAACGTGAGGCCGATCGTGCCGACCTTGTTCCTCGCCGTATCGAAGACCGGATTGCAGTGCGTCACCGGCGAGGCCTCGGTGAGGCCGTAGCCCTCGACGAGATTCGCGCCGGTGAGCTCGCGGAATCTGCGTGCCGTCTCCATGAGCAGCGGCGCGGAGCCCGAGATGCAAGCGGTGATCGAGCGGAGGTCGTACTTCTGGGCCAGCGGCGAGTTGTTGATCGCGTTGTAGATGCGCGGCGCGCCGTGGAACAGCTTCGGCTTGTGCCGCTGGATGTCCTTCATGACGTGCTCGAGGTCGAGCTGCGGCTCGAGGATGATGGCGCCGCCGGAGAGCACGGCGAAGTTCATCACCGTGGTGAGGCCGTAGACGTGGAACAGCGGCATCACGCCCATCACCGCATCCTTGCCGTCGCGCATCGCCCTGCCGAACCACGCCGCGCACTGCAGCGTGTTCGCGACGAGCGCGCGGTGCGACAGCATCGCGCCCTTCGACGTGCCGGTCGTGCCGCCGGTGTACTGGAGGACCGCGATGTCGTTCGGGCTGACCGGCGCGGCCGAGTCGTCGCCGCCGAGCGAGAGGACCTTCCGGAACGCGATCGCCCCCGGATCGCCGTCGAACGGCACGCGGTGCCCGTCCTTCTTCTCCTTCGCGATGGTGAACAGCGTGCGGAGGACCGGCGGCATCTCCTCCTTGATGTTCGTCACGATGACGTTGCGGATCTTCGTTCCGTCGCGCGCGGCCTTCACGACCGGATACCCCCGCGACAGCACGACGATCGTCTCCGCGCCCGAGTCCGCGAGCTGGTGGCGAAGCTCGGGCGGCGTGTACAGCGGATTGCAGGGCACGACGACCGCGCCCAGGCGCAGCGCGCCGAAGAACGCGATGAGGAACTGCGGGCAGTTCGGGAGGTCGACCGCGACCCTGTCGCCCTGGCGCACCCCGAGCGCGCGCAGGCCGGCGGCGAACCGCTTGGCGTCGTCGAACAGCTCGCGATAGGACTTCTTCGCGTTGAAGAAGATCGTCGCCGTCGAGTCGGGGTAGACCCGGGCCGACTGGTCGAGCAGCGCGTGCAGCGAGACCGCGGGGTAGTCGAGCGACGACGGGACGTCCGTGTCGTAGTTCTTCGCGTACTTCGGCGCGAGCGTGCCCGCCCTGGGCGTGACCGCGATCCGCTGTGCCATCTCCGTCAGACCTCCCGCGCCTACGCCTTCAGCAGCTCTTCCGCGATGATCATCCGCTGGACCTCGCTGGTCCCTTCATAGATCCGCAGGATCCGGGCATCCCGATAGGCCCGCTCCACCGGCGACCCCTTCATGTAGCCCATGCCGCCGTGGATCTGGAGCACCCGGTCGACGACCCGCCCGGCCATCTCCGACGCGAACACCTTCACCATCGCCGCCTCGTTCGACGCCCGGACGCCGCGGTCGAGCTTGGACGCGGCGTCGTACACCATCAGGCGCGCGGCGTGGATCTCGACGGCGGAGTCGGCGAGCATCCACTGGATCGCCTGGTTCACGGCGATCGGCTTGCCGAACTGCACGCGTCGCTTGCTGTGGGCGATCGCCAGCTCGAGCAGGTGCTGGCTCGAGCCGACCGCGCCGGCCGCGAGCGAGACGCGGCCGATGTCCAGCGCGCCGAGCGCGGTCCGGAAGCCGCTGCCGACCGTCCCGCCCAGCACGTTCTCCTCGGGCACCTCGCAGTCCTCGAACACGAGCTCGCCGGTGTAGCTTCCGCGCAGGCCCATCTTGTCGTCGACCGCGCCGACCCGGAATCCACTGAAGCCCTTCTCGACGATGTACGCGGTGATCCCGCCCCGCGGGCCGAGGCTCCGGTCGTTCGCCGCGTACACCACGACGACGTCGGCGATCGGCCCGTTCGTCACCCAGATCTTCGTACCGTTGAGGATCCAACGATCCCCCTTCTTCACCGCGGTCGTCTGGATCGACGCCGCGTCGGAGCCGCTCGAGGGCTCCGTCAGGGAGAACGCCGCGATCTTCCGGCCCGCCGTCAGGTCGGGGAGGTACTGCCGCTTCTGGGCCTCGGTCCCGCCCAGGTAGATCGACATCGAGCCGATCGAGGTGTGCGCGCCGATGAGGTTCGAGAACGCCGCGGACGCGCGGCCGAACTCCTCCAGCGCGACGCAGTAGCCGAGGTCGCCCGCGCCGACGCCCCCGTACTCCTCCGGGAACGGGAGCCCGAAGAACCCGAGCGTGCCCATCTCCCGGAGGATCGCGTCGGGGATCTGGTCGTCGTCCTCGACCTGCTCCGCGATCGGAACGAGCCGGCCCTCCACGAACTCGCGCACCGTGCGCTTGAGCAGGAGGAGCTCCTCGGGGAGGTCGAAGTCCACGCGCGGGAGCCTAGACCTCGGCGCTGTGGATGGCGGCGATGCCGAAGGTCACGCGTTCGTAGGTCACTCGGACGAATCCGGCCTCGCCGAGCATCGCGGCGAGGCGGTCGGCGTCGGGGAACCGGCGCAGCGAGCGCGGCAGGTAGCGGTACGCGTCGCGGTCCCCACCGAGCAGCGCCGCCGCCGCCGGAAGGACGCGCTCGAGATAGAAGGAGTAGAGCCGGCCGAACGCGGGGTTCGGCGGGTGCGACAGCTCGAGCACGACCGCTCGGCCCCCGGGCCGCAGGACGCGCCTGAACTCGCCGAACGCGCGCGCGAGGTCACCGACGTTGCGGACGGTGAAGCCGGTGACGATCCGGTCGACGCTGGCGTCGGGGAACGGCAGCCGCTCGGCGCTACCCACGAGCGGGACGATGCGAGACGCCTGCGCCCCGGCGGCGCGGCGCGCGAGCACCGCGAGCATCCCGGCCGACAGATCGACCGCCGTGACGCGCGCGCCGCGCGCCGCGGCCGCGAACGACAGATCGCCGGTCCCGGCACCGACATCGAGGACCGTCGCGCCCGGCCGGATGTCCGCGCGCGCGATCGCGCGCCGCCGCCAGCCGACGTCGGTGCCGAACGAGAGCACCCGGTTGAGGACGTCGTAGCGCGCCGCGATGCGGTCGAACATCGTCGCGATCTCGCGGTCGTGCGCGTCGTTCATCAGCCGCGAACGCTAACCTGTCAGCCATCGGCACCGCGCTGTTCATCTACGCCCATCCCGACGACGAATCGTTCGTGTCCGGCACGCCCATGACGCTTGCCGCCGCGGGACACCGGATCGCGCTGCTCACGCTCACCCGTGGCGACGCGGGCCTCTGGCTCGGCAAGACGTTCGGTTCGTGGTCGAAGCCGGAGCTCGGGGCGGAGCGCGCGAACGAGTGGGCCGCGGCCGTGGCCGTCATCGGCTACCACTGGTCGACGCTCCTGCGGTATCCGGACGGCGGCCTCAAGGACGCGCCGGCCGAGGTCATCACCGCCGACGTCGTCGAGGCGATCCGCGCGGTCCGCCCCGACGTGGTCTGCACCTTCGGCCCCGAGGGCGCGGGCAGCGAGCACGACGACCATCGGTCCACGTCGTACTTCGCCGCGCGCGCCTTCGCGCGCGCGGCGCTCGCCGACCAGTACCCCGAGCGCGGCGAGCCGCATCTCGCCCGGCGGCTCTACTTCAGCGCGACCCCATACACGGCCGGCGCACCTGCCGCGTTCGGCGCGACGACGCCGACCCATGTCATCGACATTTCGGCATTCGAGAAGCGGAAGGCCGACGCATTCGAGTGCCATAAGACGCAGCACAAGGACCGCGCCTTCTTCTACGACCTCCTGAAGCGCCGCGCAGGCAAGGAGTATTTCCATCTCGCGATCGACCGCACCGGGGCGCCGACGGGCTCCGACGACCTGCTGGCCTAGATGGCCCTCGCGACGCTCCCACTCGTGCTCTGCGTGCTCATGGTCGAGCTCGCGATCGGCGGCGCGTTCCTGATGTGGTACATCGACCGCACCGAGACGGCGCCCAGCGGATTCCTGAAGCTCACCGCGTTCGTCGACGCCGGCGCCATCGCGTTCGCCGGCGTGCTCCTACCCGCGCTGCCGCGCGGCGACCTCGTCGCCCGCGCCGGCCTGGATGGGACCGCCCTCGCCGCGTTCGCGCAGGTCTTGATCGTCGTGATCGTGCTCGTCGTCGCGCAGCTCGCCGCAGCGTTCACGCCGTGGAAGGCCGCGCGCGAGGCGGTCGGCATCATCACGATCCTGGCCGGCATGTTCGACCTCGTGCTCGCGGCGGTCGCGCGGCCGTCCGGCTCCCCGTTCGACGTGTTCGCCCTGCTCGCGCTCCCGCTCGGCGCGCTCGCCCTCGGCGGCGCGGACGCGGCGATGCTCCTCGGCCATTGGTACCTCGTGACGCCGAAGCTGTCAGCGGGACCGCTCCAGCGCGCGGCGCTCGTGCTCGTCGGCGCGGTCGTCCTCCAGATCGTGCTCGTCGCGATCTCCGTCGCTCGCGGTGAGCTCACGCTGAACATGGAGCTTGCGTTCGTCGTGGCCGCGGGACTGCGCGTCGGAGTGGGTCTCTTCATGACGCTCGCGGTCGCGCTCGCGGCATGGTGGACCGCGCGCCTGAACACGCAGGCTTCGACGGGCCTCCTGTTCGTGGGCCTGGGCTGCGTGCTCGCGGGCGAGGTGAGCGCGCGGGTGCTGTTCTTCCTGACCGGGGCCGCCGTCTGATCGGGCCCGCCCCGGATCCGGCTACGGCTCGGCGGACCCCGCGGCTCGGCCGCTCACGCGCCCGCTCTCGGCTAGGAGGCGCGCCTGCGCTTCTGGTGGCGACGCGGCTCGTACTCCTCGTCATCGAGGACCGCCCACTCGCGGCTCGCGTACAGCGTCGCGGCGACGAACCCGTCGACCGCGAGCACGACCAGACCGGCGAGCGCGGCCACCACGGCGCCCGGTGACGCGCCAGCGGCGCCGAGGTCGGTGACCCGGAGCGCGGCCGACGCTACGTAGAGCAGGAACACGACGAACGCGGCGAGCACGTCGAGCCGCGCGAGCGCGCGGTCCACCTCGGCGGCGTCGCCGGCTTCGACCAATGCGGTGAACGTGGCGAGGATCGCCACGACCGCGGTCGCGACCGTGAGCCAGGCGTTCGCGATGACGAAGCCATTCGTGTCACGCGCACCCCAGCCGAACCAGGCCATGAGGTCGAGGAGGGTGACCGCGATCGCGAGGCCGAGGGCGATCTGCCCGAGCTGCGGACGGGGAGCGAAGCCGAATCGACGGCCTTCGAGAAGCTCTCTCATTCGGGTCGATGGTAGCGGGGATGCGCCTCAGGCGAACGACCGTCCGCCGGTGCCGGACGTCAACAGCCGGGCTCGCCGGGTCGCCCGCAGCAATCGTGCGGCGGGGTCGTGACGCGCCGGAGGATGTTGCCGGCCGCGAGCGCGACCCGGCGGCGGAACGGCAGGTCGCTCGTCCAGAAGAGCCGCCACGCGGTGCCGGGGTCGCCGTGCTGGTGGGACATCGCGGAGAATTGTCGGGTGACCGACGAGCTCTCGCCCGAGCACATCGCCGCCGGGCTTCCTGGGACCGCGGACCTCATGGTCCTCGTCGGCAATGCCTGGTGGCGCTGCGCGTACGCCGCACGCGGCGGCAACTGGCCGCTCGCGGCGTTCTACGCGCGCCGCGTGCGATCGCTGCAGCGGCGACTCGGCGTCGTCCGGCCGAAACACGCGGACCGCCTGGCGACGTTCGAGGCCGCGATGCTCGGTCCGGTGTTCAGCGCGATCGAGCGTCAGGACCGCGACGCGTTCGACCGCGCGTTCGCCGCGGCGACCGACGACGCGAACCGGCAGCACGTCGCGACCGGCTACGGCTACATCCGCTGGAAGCTGCCGGACGAGGCACCGCAGGACGTGGACCTCGGTCCCGGCTAGTCCGTCAACAGCGGCGCGGCGTCGCGCCAGCCGTACGCGACCTCGTGCAGCACATACCCGTCGAACGGCTCGCGCTTCTCCCCGATCACGGCCCCGCCGCGTGACTCGTAGAAGCCGCGCGAACGCGGGTTGTCGAAGAGCGTCCAGATGACGATCGGGACGAGGCCGCGTTCGACCAGCCCGCCGGCCGCGGCCCGCAACAGGCGACGCCCGATCCCCCGCCGCTGCCTCGACGGGTGGACGTAGATCGCGTAGACCTCACCGAGGTATCCGGGCGGCGCGCCGTCGCGGGCCCGGCCGCCGCCGGCGAAGCCGACGATCCGGCCATCGAGCTCCGCGACGTGCACGACCCGGGTCGGATCCAGCAGGTCGAATCCGCGTCGCCATCCGGCCTCCCAGCGGTCGTCGCGCAGCCCGTCGAGCAGCGCATCGGGGACGAGGCCGCGGTACGACGTGCGCCAGGTGTCGGCATGCATCCGGGACGCCTCGGTCGCGTCGTCGACGACTCCGCGCCTGATGAGCAGGTCAGCGGTGGGCATCGAACCAGTCGGCGATGCGCCGCGCGTGATCGATCCGGTTCTTCGGCTTGCCGCCACGCGTGAGCTCGTGCGTGTCGTCCTGGTAGCGCACGAGTGTCGCCTCCTTGCCGAGCACCTTCAGGGCCACGAAGAGCTGCTCGGCCTGCTCGATCGGGCAGCGGAAGTCCTTCTCCGCGTGCAGGATCAGGAGCGGGGTCCGCACCTCCTGGACGTAGGTGAGCGGCGACCGCGCAACGAGCTTCTGCTCGTCGCGCCAGGGCGTCGCGTCGCCCATCTCGTACTGCCAGAAGTGCCACCCGATGTCGCTCGTGCCGAACGCGCTGATGTTGTTGCTGATGCTCCGCTGCGTGACCGCGGCCCTGAACCGGTCGGTGTGTCCGACGATCCAGTTCGTCATGAAGCCGCCATAGCTGCCGCCGGTCACGTACAGCCGCTGCGGATCGACCCAGCCGAGCCCGAGCACGTGATCGACGCCGGCCATGAGGTCCAGGTAGTCCTTGCCGCCCCAGTCGCCGACGCACGCGCGCACGAACGTGTCCCCGTACGCGTGGCTGCCGCGCGGGTTCGTGTACAGGACCGCGTAGCCGCGCCCGGCGAGGACCTGGAACTCGTGGAAGAAGGAGTGGCCGTACGCGCCATGCGGCCCGCCGTGGATCTCGAGCACGAGCGGCCAGCGCTTCGCCGGATCGAAGCCCGGCGGCTTCAGCAGCCAGCCTTCGACGGCCCAGCCGTCGGCGCCGGCGAATCGCACCTGCTCCGGCGCGGCGATGTACCGCGCGCCGAGCAGCTCCGCGTTGAGGCTCGTGATCGTGCGCATCCCGCCACCCGGCTGGCCGGTGACCACCTCACCCGGCGACGTGGGGGTCGCGATCACGCCGGCGAAGCAGTGCGCCTCGCGGTCGAGCGTCGCCGTGACGAGCTGGTGCGCGCCGAGCGTTTCCGCACGCACGTCCCCGCCGCGGGCGCTGACCGAGTAGAGGTTCGCGGTGCCCCGATCGGAGCCGATGAACAGGACGCGACCGTCCTTCGTCCACACCGGCGCGAGCGGGGCGGTCTCGCCGCGGACGTCGCTCATCACGCGCGAGCCGGTCGTGCGATCCCAGCCGCCGAGCAGGTCGGTCCCCGCGCCGCCGCCGCTGCTGAACCGCCAGACGCGCGTGTTGCGCGCACCGGCGCCGATCGCGTCCGCGGTCCCGAGACAGGTGATGGCCGCCCCATCGGGAGACCACGATGCGTTCGCGTATTGCCCGCGTTCGGTCGTGATCCGCGTAGCGCTCCCGCCCGCGACCGGGGTCACCCAGATGTCGCTCACCGTGTTGCGGTCGCGGTCGGCCGAGCGATTCGACGTGAACGCGAGCATCGTGCCGTCGGGCGATACGGACGGCTGGGTGTCGTCCCAGTCGCCGTCGGTCAGCTTTCGCGGCGCGCTGTCGAGCGGCACGAGCCAGAGGTGCTTGCGGCGGAGGTCGAGGAGCCCGCCCTCGTCGGACTTGTAGCGGAGGCGGTCGTAGACCTTCGGCGCGTCGTCGGGCTGCGCGGTGGCCGCGTCCTTCAGCGTCACGATGAGGCCCGATCCGCTCGGCAGCCAGGTCAGGTCGCCGCAGTCGTCGGGGAAACGCGCGATCTGACGTGGCTCAGCGCCCGGCGCGTCGATCAGGAACAGGCTCTTGGGAGCGCGTTTCTTCCCTTCCGGCACCTCGCCGCGATCGCTCACGAACGCGATCCGCGTGCCGTCCGGAGACCATCGCGGCGTCGCATCCTCGGCCAGGTCGTCGGTCCAGCGCGCGCTGCCGGAGCCGTCGACCGCGCTGACGAAGATGGCGGCGCGGTAGCGGTCGGCGTCGAGGTCCATCCGGCGCACCGCGTACGCGACGCGGTCGCCGGCGGGCGAGATGGCCGCCTCGTTCACGAAGGCGAACGCGGCGAGGTCCTCGGCGGTGAGTGGAGCCGTTGCGGAGGACACGGCGGCGTATCGTCCCATACATGGAGACGGTGCGCTCCCACTGATGCCGCGGCTCGATCCCCGTGCGCGCACCGGATCGCTGGTCGGCGGTCTCGCGATGTTCTTCGCGCTCGACCTCGCGTTCCTCGTGAGCCTCGGTGGATTCGCGTTCGCTCCCGATGCGCTCGGCCAGGCGCTCATCGAGATCATGCCCGGCTTCATCGTCGTGCCGCTCATCGGCCTGCTGCAGTTCTGGGCGAAGCGGCTCCTGGTCGGTGGCGTGCTCGTCGGCTTCCTCGCCTGCGGCGCGCTGGCCGGCGTCTTCGCCGTCGATCCACGGCGGCGGGACCGCACGGTCCTGATCGTCGGCGCGCTTCCGTGGGCCGGCTCGGTCGTCCTCGGCCAGGTGTTCGCGCCCGGCGTCGTCGATCTCTCGTCGGTCCTGCTCACGAGCGCCGTCGGCGCGCTCACCTACTTCGCCGCGCTGCAGCTGCTCGCCGGGGTCGCCACCTATCAGCCGGTGCGGTCCACGGCCGAACGGTCGCCGTCGCGGCGTCGCGTGCTCTTTGGCGCCGCGGCGGCCTCCGCGCTCATCGCGGTCGGCAGCCTCGGCGGCGGAGCCGCGGTGCGGGCGCTCGCGAAGCGCGCCGAGGGCATCCCGTTCGTCGCGCGGCGGCTGCGCACGAAAGCCGCGCCGCCGCCCGCGCTCCAGACCTTCGAGACGCTGCCGGGGCTCACCCCGCGCATCACCGACAACGCCGACCACTACACGGTCGACACGACGCTCATCAAGCCGTCGGTCGACGCCACGACGTGGACGCTCGACATCGGCGGCTCCGTCGAGAGCCCGTTCTCGCTCACGTACGACGACCTCCTCGACCTCGAGGCCGTCGAGCAGCTGAAGACGCTCGAGTGCATCAGCAACGAGGTCGGCGGCGAGCTCATCTCCACCGCGCTCTGGACCGGCGTCCCATTGCGCGACCTGCTCGCGCGCGCGAAGCCGGCTGCCGAGACGTACGACGTGAAGCTCACCTCGGTCGACGGCTACACGGATTCGATCCGCATCGAGAAGGCGATGGAGCCGGACACGATCGTCGCGTACCTGATGAACGGCGTGACGCTCCCGCAGGACCACGGCTACCCGGTGCGGCTCCTCGTGCCGAACATCTACGGCATGAAGAACGTGAAGTGGCTGCGGTCGGTCGAGTGCGTCACCTTCGACTACCTCGGCTACTGGATGCAGCGCGGCTGGTCGGACACCGCGATCGTGAACACGAACACGCGGATCGACACCCCGGACCGCTCGGCGAGGTGGGACGGCAGTACGACCATCCCGATCGCCGGCATCGCATTCGCCGGCGCGCGGGGGATCCAGACGGTGGAGGTCTCCGCCGACGGTGGCCACACGTTCGTCGCCGCCGAGCTCGAGCCCGCGCTCGGTCCGCTCACCTGGGTCCGCTGGAAGCTCGACTGGACGCCGCCCGGCACCGGGAGGTTCACGATCGTCGCGCGCTCGACCGACAAGACCGGCGAGCGGGAGACGGAGATCCGGCGCGAGCCGTTCCCCGATGGGGCGACCGGCTGGGACACCGTCGACGTCATCGTCGTCCGCGGTTGAACGCGAGAGAGCGCTAGGCTCCCGTCCCGTGGCGAAGCGCCGCTTCTCGATCACCGTGGCGCTGCCCGCGTACGCGCGGCCGCGCAACGAATGGCGCCGCCGCGTGCACGGCGCGGTGCTCGACGTGCAGACCCGCCGCGGAGTGGGCTATCGCGAGAGCGATCGGCTCGAAGTGCGGATCTCGCTACCGCTGGGGGACCGACCGCTCGACATCCATGAGATCGACGAGCGGGTCAAGGACGTGATCGACGCGCTCGAGGGCCGCATCGCGGGACCGCGGAGCCGCCGGCGCATCGCGCCGATCGTGCCGTCCGCGGATCAGATCCGGCGCATCGTGCTCGAGCGGGTCCCGCCGGGAGCGTCGAAAGAGCCGCGCCGGATCAGGCGGCGCGCGCTCGGCGAGCTTGCGATCTCCCGCTTCCACGCGCGCCGCCGGGGTCCCGGCTAGGCGGCGACCGGCTGGGTCTTCGCGACCGGAGTTGCCGCGATGTTCGCCTCGATCGTGATCTTCTCGCCGACGAGGACGCCGCTCGGGATCGGCATGTTCCAGACCAGACCCCACTGGGTGCGGTCGAAGCTGAACTTCGCGTCGAATCCGGCCCGCTGACCGGCCCGCGGGTCGGCCGCGATGCCGACCAGCTCCACGTTCACCGCCACCGGCTTCGTGGTGCCGCGGATCGTGAGGTCGCCGTCGACGACGAACTCGCTCTTGCTCGAACCCTGCGGCGTGATCTTCGTGCTCTTGAAGATGATGTCGGGGTGGCTCGCGGCGTCGAGGAAGTCGGCGGACCGGAGGTGCCCGTCACGCTTCTCGTCGCCGGTGTTCACGGACGCTGCCGGGATGCGCAGCTCGACGGCCCCGCTCTCCGGCATGGCCGGGTCGAAGTCGATGACCCCGCTTGCCCCGCTGAATGCGCCGCGCACGGTCGTGAGCATCATGTGCTTGACCGCCGCCGTGACGCTGGAATGGCTCGAGTCGATCTGCCACTGCATGGGTGTTGTGTCCTCCCCGGGTCGACCGGTGCGGAAGTGCTGTGCCCGGTCCTGCCGGACTGCTATCCTTCTTGTTGTACAGGAACAAGTTGCGCAGGAAACCTATTCCGCGAAGCCGCGGCGGGCCTCCGGACCGGAGCTGAGCGCGTGGCGCGCCTTCCTGCGCGCCGGCACGGCCTCGGCCCTCGCACTCGAGTCCGCCCTCGCGGAGACCCGGGTGTCCCACTCCGAGTACGACGTGCTCCTCAACGTGGCCACCGGGCCGAAGGATGGGCTGCGGCCTACCGACCTCGCCGAGCGCGTGCTCATCACGAAGAGCGGCCTGACTCGCCTGCTCGACCGGCTGGTCGAGCGCGGATACATCGAGCGCCGCACGTGCGCGAGCGACCGCCGCGGGCAGCTCGTCGTGTTGACCGCGGACGGACGGCGCGCATTCCGGCGAGCGGCGCCCAACGTCGTGCGGGCGATCGGCGCGCTCTTCGGCGACGGCTTCACCGAGCGCGATCTCGCCGCGCTCCGTGTGGCGTGCGAGCGGATCGCGACGACCGCGGAGGCGATGACCACCCCACCTCAGTAGGCTCGGTCGCGTGAGGCGCCTTTCCGCGGGCGGGCTGGTCTGGGCAGGATTCGACGGACCTGCCGTTCCCGGGCCGTTGCTCGACGGCATCGCGCGCGGGCGGATCGGCGGCCTCCTCCTGTTCGCGTATCGCGGCAACCTCCGTTCGCGCGACGCGGTCCGCGGCATGCTCCGCGAGGCCGCGGACGCGGCGCGGCGCGGCGGCCTGCCGCCGGTCCCGGTGGGCGTCGATCAAGAAGGTGGCGCCGTCGTGCGCATCGGGTACGGCGCGGTGTTCCCGAGCGCGTTGGCCATCGCCGCGACCGGCGATCCCGCGAACGCGGAGCGGGTGGCCGGCGCGGTCGCCCGCGGCCTGCGCGCCGACGGCATCGCGATGAACCACGCCCCGGTGTGCGACGTGAACGTCGAGCCGCGCAACCCGGTGATCGGCACGCGCTCGTTCGGGGACGAAGCGAGCGATGTCGCGCGCTACTGCGCGGCGTGGGTGCGGGGCTCCGAGGCAGCGGGGGTCGCCACGTCGCCGAAGCACTTCCCGGGTCACGGCGCGACGGGATACGACACGCACCACACGACGGTCGATGTCCCGGCCGACCGCGCGGTCCTCGAGGCGCGCGAGCTCGTCCCGTTCCGCGCTGCGTTCGCCGCGGGCGCGACGTCGGTCATGACCGCGCACATCCGCTACCCGGCGCTGGACGACGGGAATATCGCGACGCTCTCGCCGCGGATCCTGGGCGACCTGCTCCGCCGGGAGCTCGGCTTCGGCGGCCTCGCGGTCACGGATTCGCTCGACATGTCCGGCCTGACCCAGGTGGAGACGCCCGAACGCGTGGCGGCGCGTGCGGTGAACGCGGGGATCGACGCGGTGATGGTGACGAGCGGCCTGGACCGGCAGCTCGAAACGTCCGAGCATCTCGCGCTCGGTGTAGCGCCCGCGCGCCTGCGCGAGGCGCTCGTCCGCGCGGCGGCATTCCGCGAACGCTTCGGGATCGAGGTACCCGACGCGCCGTTCGACGACGCGCCGGGACGCGCGCTGGCGCTCGAGGTCGCGGCCGCCTCGATCACGCACGTCGGCCCCCCGCTGCCCCCGCTCGGCGGACCGATCCGGGTCGTCCTGCTGCCGTCCGGGCGGCGATCACCGGTGGAGGAGCTCGCGCAGCCCGAGGCGGACTTCGAGAACGCGTTGCGCGAGCGCCTCGGATCGAAGGTCGCGTTCTCGGCGGAGGGCGGCGCGCCGGATGGCGAGGGGCCGCTCGTCGTGTGCACGTCGAGCGCGTGCTTCGATCCCGCGCAGGCCGAGCGCGCACGGGCGCTCCTCGCGGGCGGCGGCATGCTCTGCGCGCTGCGCAGCCCCTACGACGCGTCGCTCGTCCCGGGAGTGCCGGCGCTCCTCACCTACGGCGATGTCCCCGTGTCGCTGGCCGCGCTCGCCGACGTGCTGGCCGGGCGCGCACCGCTGCGCGGGATCCTGCCGGTCCGCCTGCCGTGAACCGGCGACGTCTGCTCGCCCGGACCGCGGCGGCCGCCGCGCTCGCGGCATGCACCCCGTTCCAGAGCCATCCGATCGGCACGATCGGCGGATCCCGCGCGGACCGGATGCTCGCCGGCATGTCGCCGGCGGCGCGGGCCGGCCAGCTGATGAGCGTCGCGTTCCGCGGCACGAAGATCACGCCGGCCCTCGAGGCGATGATCCGCGGCCGGAGCGTCGGCGGCGTGATCCTCTACGCGGAGAACTTCGACGGCGACGCGGCGCGGCTGAAGGCGCTCATCGCCGACCTGTCGCGCATCGCGGCCGAGGCCACGGTCGTGCCGCTGTTCTTCTCGATCGACCAGGAGGGTGGCGCGGTCGTCCGCATCGGGCGCGGCGCGACCATCCTGCCCGGGAACATGGCCCTGGCCGCGACGCCCGATCCGGCCGACAGCGTGCGCAAGGCCGTCGCGATCACCGCGCGCGACCTGCGCGCCCTCGGCGTGAACTTCGAGCTCGCGCCGGACGCCGACGTGAACAACGAGCCGCGCAACCCGATCATCCTCAACCGCTCGTTCGGCTCCGACCCGCAGCGCGTCGCCTCGCTCGTGACGGTCGCGACGAACGCGTTCGCCGACGCGAAGCTCTTGTGCTGCGTCAAGCACTTCCCCGGCCACGGCGCGACGACGACCGATTCGCACACCGGCCTTCCGCTGCTGGACGTCGACCGCGCACGCCTCGACGCGGTCGAGCTCGTGCCGTTCAGGGCCGCGATCGCCGCGGGCACCCCCGCGATCATGAGCGCGCACATCCGGATCCCGGCGCTCGACCCGACGCCGGACGTCCCGGTGACGCTCTCCCGACGGGTCATGACCGGCCTCATCCGCACGGAGCTCGGCTTCGGCGGCCTGCTCGTCACCGACGACCTCGAGATGGGCGCGCTCACGCAGACCCGATCCGAGTCACAGGCCGGCTACGACGCGTTCCTCGCCGGTGCGGATCTCCTGCTGTTCCGGTTCGACGAGAGCGCGCAGACCGACGCGCACGACCGGCTGACGCGAAGCATCACCACGGACCAGACGGCCCTGACGCGATCCGGCGATTCGGTCGGACGGATCCTCGCGGTCAAGGAGCGGTTCGGGATCCTCGATGCCTCGGCGCCGAGCGGGACCGCCGGGAGCGACGCGGACCGCGCGACGGCCGACGAGCTCGCGCGTGCGAGCATCACCGTCCTGCGCGCCGGCGGACTCCCGCTGCGGGGACGGATCTTCGCCGTCTCGCCGCTCGACCCCGACATCGCGCTCGTGGCGGATCAGCCCTCGCTCGGCCAGGTGCTCGCGCAGCGCCTGCCGAACGTCACGACGCAGACGATCACCCTGTCGCCCAGCCGGTCGGACATCGATCGCGCGGTCGCGTCCGCGCGCGCGGCGGACGTCGTGGTCCTGGGCGCGGCCGATCTGTTCTCGTATCCGCAGCAGGCGACGCTCGCGAGGGCGCTGCAAGCCGTGAAGCCGACGGTGCTGGTGTCGCTCCGCTCGCCCTACGACATCCTGAGCGCGCCGTCGGTCGCGGGCTACGTGTGCGCCTACACCGGGCGCGAGCCGACGCTCCGCGCGCTGGCCGGCGTCCTGTCCGGATCGCGGGCACCGACAGGCACCCTGCCGGTCGACGTCCCCGGTGCCTACCGTATCGGCGACGGGATGAAGCGGCTCTGAGCCTCGAGCGGGTCAAGACGGTCGTCGACGCGGCGGCGGGCACGCTGTTCACCGCGTGCGTCGTGCGCATCGAGCGCGCCGGCGGCGCCGAGACGTATGCGGCCGGCACGCTGTGCCCGGATCCGGACGCGCCACCCGACGCCCCGTGCACCGCGAGCGCGATCTTCGATCTCGCGTCGCTGACGAAGCTCGCGACGACCGCGCTGGTCCTCTCGTTCGTCCGCGAGCGCGCGCTCTCGCTCGAGACCCCGCTGCGAGCGCTCGTGCCCGACTTCCGCGGCGGCCGCAAGGACGAGGTCACGCTGCGGCATGTGCTCCTGCACACCGCGGGGCTCACGTGGTGGCTGCCCCTCTGGGCGGAGAGCCACTCGATCGAGGAGGCCGTCTGGCGCGCGGCCCAGGAGCCGCTCGCGCAGGATCTCGGCACGTATGTCTACAGCGACCTCGGGTACATCATGCTGACCGGCGGCCTCGCGACCGTGGGCGGCGGCGGATTCGACGCCCTCGTCGCCGAGCGTGTGATCGGCCCGGTCGAGGCAGCGACGCTGCGCTTCCCGCCCGAGGCGCCGACCGCCTGTGCCGCGACCGAGCTCGACCCATCGCTCGGGCGCGGCCGGATCCGCGGCACGGTACACGACGAGAATGCCCATGCCATGGGCGGCATCGCCGGCCACGCCGGCCTGTTCGGCACGGCGGCGGACGTCGCGGCGCTCGCGCGGATCTTCCGCGACGGCGCCGTCATCGGCAACGACCTCGCGGCGCTCGCCCGCACGGAGCACGCGAAGGGCGACAACGTCCGTCGCGGCCTCGGCCTGGCGCTCCGCGCGCCGGTCGGCCCGCTGACGAGCGAGCGCTGGAGTCGCGAGAGCTACGGCCACACCGGCTTCACCGGCACATCGCTCTGGATCGATCCCGTGAACGACCTCACCGTCGTGCTCCTGACGAACCGCGTGTACTTCGGCCGCGCGAACGACGACGCGATGTACCGCTTCCGCATCGCGGTGCACGAGGCGGCGGCCTCGTGATCGCGATCGGGATCATGTCCGGCACCTCGGCCGACGGGATCGACGCGGCCGCGGTCGAGATCGGCGAGGGCGCGCGACCGACGGTCACGCTCCTCGCGCACGCCGCGCGGGACCACCCCGACAGCCTGCGCTACCGGATCCTCGCCGCGGGGTCCGGCGCCCCACTGCCGGCGCACGACATCGCGGTCCTGCGGGCCGAGCTCGGCGACGCGTACGCGGCGATCGCGCGCGAGATCGTGACCGCGATCGGACGGCGGCCGGCCTGCGTCGCCGTTCACGGCCAGACGATCGCCCACTACCCGGCCGAGCACGCGACCCTCCAGATCGGCGACGCGTCGCGCGCCGCGCTCGCACTCGGCGTACCGGCCATCGACGACTTCCGCAGTGCCGACGTCGCGCTCGGCGGCCAGGGCGCGCCGCTCGTACCGTTCGCCGACCACCTGCTGTTCGCGCCGCTCGCCCCGGTCGCGGTGCTCAACCTCGGCGGCATCGCGAACGTCACGCTCATCCCGACCGAGCGCGCGGAGGACGTGACCGCGTTCGACACCGGGCCGGGGAACATGATCATCGACCAGCTCGCGCGCAGGGGCGGCAACGAGCTCGATCGCGACGGCGCGGCGGCCGCACGCGGGCGCGTGCACGGCGCGGCACTCACGAACGCGCTCGCGCATCCGTACTTCGCACGACGTGCGCCGAAGTCCACCGGCCGCGAGGAGTTCGGTGCGCCGTTCGCGAAGCAGCTCCTCTCGGACGTGCAGGCAGCCGGCGGATCCCTCGACGACGCGATCGCGACCGCGACCGCGCTCAGCGTCGAGAGCGTCGCACGCGCGCTCGACGGTGGGGAGTGGCGCGAGCTCATCGTCGCCGGCGGCGGAGCCCGCAACGCGACGCTCGTCGCGCGGCTGCGGGAGCGCACGAAGCTCGCGATCCGGACGACCGACGAGCTCGGGATCCCGGCCGAGGCGCGCGAGGCGGTCGCATTCGCGATCCTCGGCGCCTACCGCCTGCGCGGCGAGCCGAACACTCTGCCGCGGTGCACCGGCGCAGCGCGCGCGGTCTCGGCAGGCGCCATCCATCACCCGTGACGCCGCCATACTCCCGGTGGTGAACGACCTCGTCGTCGGGATGGATGCCGGCGGGACGAAGACCCGCGCGTTCGCGCTGACCCGCGGCGGCGAGATCGTCGGCCGCGGCGCCGGCGGCGGCGCGAACCTGCTCTCGTCCCCCGACCCGCAGGGCTCCATCGCCGCGGCGCTCCGCGAAGCGCTCGCGGGACGGATCCCCGACGCGGTCGTGCTCTCGTGCGCCGGCGGCGAGCGGGAGGCCGATCGCGCGAAGGGCCGGGCGATCCTGGCCGCCCTCCTCGGGCCGGACGTCTCGGTCGAGGTGACGCACGACGCCAAGGCCGCGCTGTACGCGGGCAACCCCGCGGGCTGCGGCGTCGTTCTCATCAGCGGCACCGGCTCGATCGCGTATGGCCGCAACGATCAGGGCGCCGAGGCGCGCTGCGGCGGCTGGGGCTATCTCGTCGGCGACGAGGGCTCGGCCGTGTGGATCGGGCAGGAGGGCCTGCGCGCCGCGTCCTACGACCACGACCGGCGCGGATCGCCGACCCGGATCACGCGGCACCTGTTCGACGATCTCGGCGTCGCCGACTTCAACGGCCTGCTGCCGCTGTTGTACGGCAAGCCGCACCCATCACCGGCGATCCTCGCCGCGACGCGCGCGGTCGCGCGGGCGTTCGCGGAGGACGACGCGATCGCGGTGAACGTCGTCCAGCGCGGCGCGCGATCGCTCGCGGACATGGCGAAGACCGTCGCCCAGGAGCTCGGGTTGGGCGGCGGCCCGGTGTACCTCGCCGGCGGCGCGTTCGAGAACGTGCGACCGCTCGAGAAGGCCGTGCGCCTGGAACTCCTCTCCGCGCTCCCGCGCGCCGCGGTCGAGCCCGTCGGCGAGGAGCCGGCGATGGGCGCCGCGCGGCTCGCGGCGACGCTCGCCTGGGGCGCCCGGTGACGGAGCTGCCCCGCACCGAGCGCCGGAACCCGAAGGCCGCCGGTCTCGCGACGATGTCGACGCTCGACATCGTGACATTGATGAACGCGGAGGAGGCCACCGTCACGGCGGCCGTGCGCGCCGCGCTGCCGGACATCGCGCGCGCGGCGGACGCGATCGCCGCGGCGTTCGACCGCGGCGGCCGGCTGCGCTACGTCGGCGCGGGAACGAGCGGGCGGCTCGGCGTCCTCGACGCGAGCGAGGCGCCCCCGACGTTCGGCGTCGAGCCCGATCTCGTGCACGGCGTGATCGCCGGCGGCGATGGCGCGCTCCGGACATCGCTCGAAGGCGCGGAGGACGACCCGCTCGCGGGCGAGCGCGAGATCGTGCGCGTCGCGCGGCCGGGCGACGTCGTGGTCGGCCTGTCGGCGAGCGGATCCGCGCGCTATGTGGTCGCCGCGATCCAGGCCGCGCGGGCGCTCGGCGCGATCACCGCCGGGGTGACCTGCGTGCCCGGCTCGCCGCTCGCGGACGCGGTCGAGCTCCCGATCGTCGTCGATGTCGGTCCCGAGATCCTCGCTGGCTCGAGCCGCCTCAAGGCCGGCAGCGCGACGAAGCTCGTGCTCAACATGCTGTCCACCGCCGCCATGATCCGGAGCGGGCGCACGAAGGGCGACCTCATGGTCGACCTCAAGCCGACGAACGCGAAGCTCAGGTCCCGCGCGATCCGCATGGTGCGCGACGAGCTTGGGATCGACGAGGACGCGGCCAGGACGCGGCTCGAGGCGAGCGGCTGGAGCGTGCGGCGCGCCATCGACGCGCGATGAAGCGGCTCATCGTCAACGCGGACGACTTCGGCCGCGCCCGCGGTGTGAATCTCGGCGTCCTGCGCGCCCACCGCGACGGCATCGTCACCGCGACGACCCTCATGGTGAGCGCGCCGGCGGCCGCTGACGCCGGACGCATCGCGCGCGAGGTGCCGTCGCTCGACGTCGGCGTCCACCTCACGCTCACCTACGCGCGCCCGGTCTCCGATCCCGCGACGATCCGATCGCTGGTCGAGCGCGATGGGTCGTTCCCGCGCGTGCCCGGCGCGTTCCTCCACACCGGACGCGCCGACCGCGAGGACGCGCTGCGCGAGTTCCGCGCCCAGCTCGCGACGGCGCGCGAGCTCATCGGCCGCGAGCCCACCCACCTCGATTCGCATCACTGGCTGCACGACGAGCCCGCGCTCGAATGGGCGATCGCGGCGCTGGCGACCGAGACCGGCGCCGCCGTGCGGCCGCACGACGACGCGCAGCGCGGCCGGCTGCGGGCCGCCGGGATCCCGACCGTGGACGCGTACCGCCGGGACTTCCAGCACGAGGGTCACGTCGACCTCGCGACGCTCGCGTGGATCCTCGCGGAGATCGGCGAGGGCGTCACCGAGCTCGGGTGCCACCCCGGCGAGCCCGATCCGGAGCTCGCGGCGACCTCCACCTACGCGTCGCCGCGCTCGGACGAGCTCGCGACGCTCACCGACCCGCGCGCGAAAGCCGCGGTCCACCGCAACGGCATCACCCTGGCGAATTACGCGGTGCTCCGATGACCGGCGACGGCGCCGGCGGCCCCTTCCAGAGCGCCCTCTGGGTCGTCCGCGACCGCATCACCTCGAAGGCGGCGATCGACGACCTGCTCGCCGACAGCGTCGGCTGGAACGTGCGCGATCTCGTGGTCCAGGTGCGCGGCCGCGGTGACGCGTACTACGCGAGCACGCTCGAGCCGCGCGCCGAGGCCCTGGACGGGAGCGCCCGCGGCTCGGCTGAAATGGACTTCGACCCGCTCGCCCATCTCGCGCGCGGCGCGGCGGCCGTCGGCGTACGGATCCACGCCTGGGCGAACGGGACGTTCGTCTGGTCGAGCCCGAGCGGCGGGCTGCCGCGGTCGCCGGCCCACCTCGTGAAGGCCCATCCCGAGTGGCTGCTCCGCCCGGACGGCGTGACGTACCTCGACCCGGTCGGCGGGAGCGACTGGGAGGGTATCTACATCGATCCGACCAGCGCCGCGGCACGCGCCCACACGGTCGGCGTCTTCGAGGACATCGTCCGGCGCTACCCGGTGGAGGGCTTCCACCACGACTACATCCGCTACCCCCAGGTGACGTACGCGCGGTCACCGGAGGACCACGGCGCGATCACGACGATCGTCCGCGAGACGGCTGCGCGCGTCCGCGCGGCACGGCCGGGCATCGTGATCTCGGCGGCGGTGTTCCCCGATCCAGCGGTCGCGCGGGAGCGCGTCCTCCAACGCTGGCCGGAGTGGGCCGCGGAGGAGCTGATCGATCTCGTCTGCCCGATGGCGTACCGGACCGATACCGCCGAGGTGGGGCGGCTCCTTCGCGCGGCGCGCGCGGCCGCGCCGGCGACGCGGATGTGGGGTGGACTGATGGCGTACGCGCACGAACGGGAACGGATGCGCGATCAGGTGCGGGCCGCGCGCGACGCGGGATGCGACGGCGCCATCGTGTTCGCCTACGACCCCCAGATGCGCGACGTCATCGACGCGTTCGCCGCGGAATGCGGGCGCGCCGGCTCGCGATCGGATCGGTAGCGACCCGGGCGTTATCCACAGTACGTTCGTCCTATGTACGACCGCCACGCTCCGCCCGATACCATCTACGGGTGCGGGACTCGCTGAAGGACCTGACCGGGGCGGCGCAGCAGCTGCCGCCCGATCCGCTCGCCAGCGCCGTCGCGCGATCGGTGAGCGATCTCCGTCACTCCGCCGGACTGTCGGAGCGCGCCGCGGCGCGCAAGCTCGGCACCTCGCAGACCCAGCTCCGGCGCATGGAAGATCCGCGCTACCTGCCGTCGCTCCGATCGCTCGCGCGGCTCGCGACGGTCTACGGCTACGAGCTGAAGGTGGACTTCTTCCAAAAAGGCGTGGCCGCTCCGGTCGACAGGGGCTCGCGCGGCGCCGGCCTGAAGAAGGCCGCGGCCGCGCGCACGAAGGATCCGGCAGTTCGGGTCAAGCCCGCGCCGCGAAGGCCCGCTAGCGGGTCCGGGTCACCTTCGAAAGCCCGCGCGGGCGCTCCACGTCGCGGCCGCGCCGCCGCGCGAGCGAGAGCGCGACGAGCTGCGCCGACACGGCGAAGCTGATCGGAGTCAGCGCCTCCGAGAGCGGGGCGCGCAGCAGCACGGCGTCGTCCGCGAGCTCGGCCAACCGCACGTCATTCGTCACCGCGTAGATCCTCGCGCCCCTGGCCCGAAGGGTCCGTGACAGCGCCCGCGCCTCGGACTGCGCCGCGCCGCGCGCGCTGAACAGGAGCACCGGGACGCCCGCCTCGAGCAGCGAGATCGGCCCGTGCGCGAAGTCGGCGCTCGAGTACGGCTCGGCCCAGACCTGCGCGAGCTCCTTGATCTTCAGCGCGGCCTCGAGCGCGGTCGCGTACTCGTAGCCGCGGCCGAGGACGACGATCGCGCGGGTGCGCGCGATCTTCCGCGCGATGCGATCGGCGTCGCGCTCCCCGGCTTCGGCCTCGATCACGCTCTCGCCGAGCCCCGCGAGCGACAGCGCGCTCCGGCCGCGGGACTCGGCGGCGTTGGCCGCGAGCAGGGCCAGCGCGACGCAGGTCGCGGTGTACGTCTTCGTCGCCGCGATCGAACGCTCGGGGCCGCACCGCAGGAGGAACGTCTCGGCGGCGGTCCGCGCGAGGAGCGAGCCGGCCCGATTCGTGATCGCCACCGTCGGTGCCCGCGCTGAGCGCGCCTCGGCCAGGACGGCAGCCACGTCCGGGGCGGCGCCGGACTGGGAGATGCCGATGACCGCTCCCCGGGCGAAGCTCGGCGGGGTCCGGTAGCGGGTCACCAGCGAGGGGGCGGCGAGGGCCGTGACCAGGCCGGCGAGGCTCTCGAACAGGTATTTCCCGTAGGTGGCGGCGTTGTCCGACGAGCCGCGGGCGGCGATGGTCAGGTGCTCGGCGGCCGCCAGGGGCCGGGCGAGGGTCCGCGCTTCCGGCCAGCCGGCCTCGAGGAGGCGGGCGACGACCTTCGGCTGCTCGGCGATCTCGGAGCGGAGCGACATCGGCTGGAGGCTAACCGCCGGCCCCTAGTACGACTCTCCTACTTGTCGGCCGTGACCCGACGGACGAGCATCGCCCTCTCACCGCTCAGGGGCGGCGAAAAAGGAAGGGAACCCGTGGCGATCCTTGCTTCCAGGACCTCCCGGCCGGTTCGCTGGCGGCGCGATCTGCGCGCCGCGTGCTTCTGGCTCGCTCTCGCGCTCGGTACGTCGGCGATCGCGCACGAGGCGGCGCCGCTCTTCTACCTCCTCGCGATCCCGCCGCTGGCCCTTGCGATCCGTGAAGGCGTGCGCGCGATCGCGACGCGTGACGGCGGCAAGCTCGCCGAGCGCGTCGCCGAGCAGCTCAGCACCGCCCTCGGGCCCGAGTACGTCGTGCTCACCGAGTACGCGCCGCGCGGCGGCGGACCGGTCGTGCCGGTGATCGTCGTCGGACCAGGCGGCATCTCCGCAATCGAGCCGCTCGGCGAAGACGCGAAGTACGGCTGCTACAACGACGGCTGGCACCGCGTCGACGCCCAGAGCCTCCACCACCTCCCGGTCTCGCCGTCGCGCCGCGCGCGCGAGGACGCGTCGCGCGTGCGCAGCGATATCTCGGGAGGGGGCCACATCCGGACGCAGGTCGAGCCGTACGTGCTCATCGAGCGCGGTAGCGGCGAGGACTGCGCGAGCTCGACGGTTCCCGTGGTCTGCGGCGTCGATGCCCTCGCGGCCCGGCTCCGCTCTCGCGCATCGCGGTCGGAGGCGTCGGCGCGTCAGGTGCAGGCGGTGGCCGACGCGCTCACCCGGCCGCTGGCGGTCGCGGTCTAGCCACGACCCCGGCGAACAGATCCGTGTCGAGCGGTGGCCCGCCCGGCATCGGGAACGCCCGGATGTAGCTCTCGGTATCGCCGATGAACGTGAGCCTGTCGCGCAGCCGCGTGAGCCGGTCGAGGTCGGGCTGCTGCGACCGGTGGGCCTGCATCGCGTGCCACTTGCGATCCGCGACCGCGCGGATGTCGATCTGGGCCCCGATCCGATCGTGCGTCCAGCGCTCCGGCTTCACGGCGAGCGTGTCCATGTAGGCGGCGAAGTCCGGATCGAGCTCGCGGAGCCGCTCGAATACGTCGGCCGGAGCGACCATCCGATAGCAGCGCCGGACGTGCACGTGCTCGCCGAGCTCCGGCTCGTGCCGCTGGATCCCGGCGAGCTCGATGGCCCGCAGGGCGAGCGTGCCGGTCGCGATGTGATCGGGGTGACCGTATCCACCGTCGGGCCCCCAGGTGATCACGACGTCGGGCCGCGTCGTGCGCAGCCAGCGGACGATGTCGCGCACGACGTCGTCAGCGCGCGCGGCGGGAAGGCGGCCATCCGGATAGGTGAAGGACGTCGTGGACGCCAGACCCATGCGGCGACCCGCCTCCGCCAGCTCCTCCGCGCGCACCTCGCCGAGCCGCTCGCGCGGGATCGGCTCCTGCGGATCGCCGTTCGTGCCGGCTTCCCCCCGCGTGAGCGAGAGGCTGTGACACTCGACGCCCGCCTCCGTGTATCTGATGAGAGTGCCGCCGACACCGAACGTTTCATCATCCGGATGCGACATGATCGTGGCGAGGCGTAACGGCCGTTGGGACAACGGCCGGACACTAGCATTCCGGTCATGAGCGGCACCCGCATCGTGCTCGTCGAGGACGACCCCTCCGTGGCCGAGCTGGTGACGCTCTACCTGAGGAACGCCGGCTTCGTCGTCGAGCACTGCCCGACGGCAGCCGAGGCGCGCGCGGCGTTCGCGCGCGGCGCGCCGGCCTGCGTCGTCCTCGACCTGGGGCTGCCGGACGCGGACGGGCTCGACCTGTTCGTGGAGCTTCGCCGGATGCACGATTCGCCGGTCGTCGCGCTCACCGCGCGCGCGGAGGACGTCCAGAAGGTCGCGGGCCTCGACGCCGGGCTCGATGACTACCTCACGAAGCCGTTCAACCCGCGCGAGCTCGTGGCGCGCGTGAACGCCGTGATCCGGCGCGCCACCGGCAGCGGCGGCACGCGGCCGCTCGAGGTCGGCAACCTGGTGCTCGATCCGGCGCGGCACGAGGTGACCGTCGGCGGACAGCCGGTCTCGCTCCGGGCGAAGGAATTCGAGCTGTTGGAGGCCTTCTGCCGCCAGCCCGGCATCGTTCTCACCCGCGACAAGCTCCTCGAGAACGTGTGGGGCTTCGCGTACCCGGGCGAGACCCGGACCGTCGACGTCCACGTGAAGCAGCTCCGCGACAAGCTGAGCGGGGCGAGCGCGAAGATCGAGACCGTGTGGGGGGTCGGCTACAAGCTCGTGCGGCCGACGTGATGGATCCCCTTCGCAGCGTCGCCGGCCGGCTCTTCCTTTCGTATCTCGCGGTCGTGGTCGTGGGGCTCGTCGTCGCGGGACTCGCGATCGGTGGACTCCTGTTCACGTACGAGAACGACGTCACGCGCGTCCGGCTGCAGGAGCTGGCGGCGCCGTTCCAGACCGCGGTCCAGACCGCGGTCCGCAGCGGGCAGCAGCCGCGCGACGCGATCGCCGCGCTCGCCGAGCAGGTCCAGGCCGCGGACGCGCGGCTGCTCATCGTGAGCCCGGGGAACAACCCGACGCCGAACAACGCGCAGCGCCGCGTGCTGATCGACAGCGGCGGCACGCTCGTGGGCCTGCGCCTGCCACCGACCGACGCGCGGGGCATCGGTCAGTTCACCGATCCCGACAGGACGGTCTGGATCTTCGTGCAGCAACAGCTCCGCGTCGCCGCGCTCGGCGCGGGCGGCCAGGGGTTCATCGTCGTCGCGCGGCCGCGCGCGGTGTTCGCCGACGTCGCGCGCGCGCTCCTCCCGTCGCTCGTCATCGCCGGCATCATCGCCGCCGGCTTCGCGCTCGTCGTCGCGGGTCTGCTCGCGCGGACGATCACCCAGCCGCTGCGCCGGCTCGTCGGCGGCGTGCGCACGTTCGCGTCCGATCAGCGGGCACGCGTACCGGTCGGCGGCCCGACCGAGGTGCGCGAGCTCGGCAGCGCGTTCAACGAGATGGCCGCGGAGATCGAGCGCGCCCGGGCCAGCGAGCAATCGTTCCTCGCGGACATCTCGCACGAGCTCCGCACACCGCTCACGTCGATCCACGGGTTCGCGCAGGCCATCGCCGAGGGCGAGGCGCGCGGGGAAGGCGTGCCGCGAGCGGCCGAGATCATCCAGCGCGAGGCGCGCCGGCTCGTGCGGATGGTCGAGGGACTCCTTCAGGTCGCGAAGCTCGAGGCCGGCGTCCAGCTCCTCGCGCACGAGCGCATCGCCGCCGCGGATCTGCTCCGGGGCGCCGTCGCCGCGCTCGACGTGCAGGCCCGCGAGGCCGGTGTGTCGTTCGCGGTCATGGCCGACGCGCTGCCGGTCGTGGGCGATCCCGACCGCCTCTCGCAGCTGTTCATCAACGTGCTCGACAACGCGGTGAAGCACTCGCCGCGCGGCGCGACCGTCACGGTGAACGGCGAGCGCACCGCGAGCGAAGTGGTGGTCCGGGTCCGCGATCAGGGCACCGGGTTGCCGGCCGGCACCGAGCGCAAGCTCTTCGCACGCTTCTGGCGCGGCGACAACGCCGCCGCGCGCGCGGGCGCGGGGCTCGGGCTCGCGATCGCGCAGGCCATCGCGCAGGCCCATGGCGGCTCGATCGACGCGCGGAACGCGCCCGGCGGGGGCGCCGAGTTCGCCATCCACCTGCCCGCCGCTGCCTAGAATCCGCGGATGTTCGGTGGGACGGTCCGGGGCAAGACCACCACGCTGCGCGTGCCCGCGGACGCGGACCTCGCGGCGCACATTCGCTGGGCCGCGGACATGCGCGTCCGCCGTGCCGGGCCCATCGGCCGGTGGCACGAGCCGGCCGCGACGGCGACGTGGAAGGAGCGCTGGACCGAGCAGGCGAAGGAGAAGACGAGCGTGCTCTGGTCGATCGCGGTCGGTGACACGCTCGTCGGCTACGCGCGCATCCACTTCGACGGGGCTCCGCATGCCGACGCGATCTCGATCGACCAGTTCGTCATCGATCCCGACCATGCGCGCAAGGGCTACGGCTTCGACGCCGCGCTCGCGCTGCACCGCTGGGCCTACGACTTCATGAACCTCCGCCTGACCGCGACCGACCGGGTCGCGGCCGACGACGCCGGGCGGCAGCGGATCCTCGAACGGCTCGGCTACGTGCGCTTCGGCCACGGTCACGCCGTCTACTACCGCGACGGCGGGTACGTCGACCAGTACCTCTACCAGATGGACCGCGACACCTGGAACGAACGGTGGCCCGACGAGCGCGAGTATCCGCCGCTCGGCGACGAGAAGGCCGAGTAGATGTTCGGGCCGGTGCTGACGGGCCTGAACGGCGTATCGCTGCGCGTTCCGACGCTGGCCGATACGAAGCTGATGGCCCTCGCGATGCTGGAGCCGGAGACGTCGCGGTTCTGGGGCGGACGGATGATGGATGTGCGGGACGAGCAATTCGAAGAGCGCCACCAGAAGAACGCCGATGATCCGAACAGCGTCGGCTGGACGATCGCGTACGAGGGCGAGACCGTCGGCTTCACCGGGCTGTTCGACATCGACTGGGTCGCGCGCGACTGCGAGAGCGGCATCTTCATCGGCCGCAGCGATCTCTACGGGCGCGGCATCGCATCCGAGGCGGTGCGCCTGCGGACCGAGTTCGCCTGGCGGGAAATGAACCTGCACCGCGTGCACAACTGGATCTCGCTCCGCAACCGGGGCAGCCGGCGCGCGAACGAGAAGGCCGGATACAGGAAGATGGGGCTCCTCGGACGGTACGGATTCAGGAGCGGTCAGTGGTACGACGACTGGCTCGGCGAGGTCTTCCCCCCGGCCTGATCCACGGCTATATTCGTGCCGCCCTCCACAGGGGGGTAGCGGCGACAAGAGCTAGCAACGCGGGCGTCGAGTGAGGCAGTCCTCCCGAGACCAAGCGAGGCTCGAGAAGCCAGCAAACAAAAGGGAGGAAGCTTCACCGTGAGCTTCTCTGACAAGACCCTGACCTGCAAGGACTGCGGTCAGGAATTCATCTGGACCGCGGGCGAGCAGGAGTTCTACCAGTCCCGCGGGCTCGTGAACGAGCCGGGCCGGTGTCCCTCGTGCCGCGCGGCGCGCCGATCATCCGGTGGCGGCGCGGGTGGCGGCATGTACGGCGGAGGCCGGGGCATGGGTGGCCCGCGTGAGTTCTTCACCGCGACCTGCAGCAACTGCGGCGGCGAGGCGCGCGTGCCGTTCCAGCCGCGGGGCGACAAGCCGGTCTACTGCAGCTCCTGCTTCGAGCAGGTGCGGCCGTCCGCGTCGCGAGGCGCTCGCTACTAGACCAGCGTTGACCTGATCCAGGCGCGAAGACCCCCGGCCGAACGACCGGGGGTCTTTCGTTTGCCCGGCCCCGGGCGAGCGGGCAGACCCATATCGGATTCTTTACTTGCGCCTGACCGCTCGACGGGCAAGCATTGGCCCGCTGGACGCTGTTTGGGGAGCCGCCTCCGGCAAGACGAATGGAAAGGCGGGCCACGGCATGCTCCCCGCATACGCGCGCGCGCTCATCGCGATCCTGCTCATCGCCACCACCTCGGTCACGTTCGCGGTCACCGCCGCGCCGGCGCGAGGCGCCGGCGCGCTCCCCTGCTCGACGAGCGGCACCTGGGCCCAGGGCGAGATGAACCTCTACTGGCTCGACGTGAACCAGGGCGACAGCCAGCTGCTCGTCGGCCCGACCGGGAAGACGATGCTCATCGATCTCGGCGAGACCTCGTGGAACAGCTCGGGTACCTCGACGAACGCCTATCGCGTCGCCTCGGCCATCCGACAGATCTGCGGGACCGGCGCGAGCCCGGTAGCACTCGACTACGTCATGGCGTCGCACCACCACCTCGATCACCTGGGCTACGCGGCGAACCCCGACGACACGACGCCGTACATCAACGGCCTCTATCAGCTCCTCACGCCGAGCGGGCTCGGGTTCACGGTCGGCACGCTGCTCGACCACGACGGTGGGACCTGGACCGACGCCAACGGCGACGGCCGATGCAACGTCGGCACATCCGCGTCGCCCGCGCCGGAGGTCGCGTGGCACAACGCGGGCACGACCTCGCAGACCTCGCGGCGCTGGATCTGCTGGCTCTACGGCCCGGCTGGCCAGGCCGACCGGGCGACCATCCAGGGCCACGTCGTCACGCTCGCGAACACCGGCACGTGGCCGGCGATCGACCTCGGGACCGGTGTGAGCGCGGCGATCCTCAACGCCAACGGCAAGGACACCATGCAGGCCGACGGCGTGACGCCGGTGAGCGGCGACCACACCGCCGACGCGACCCCGCCGTCGGAGAACGACTACTCGATCGCGGTGAAGTTCGGGTTCGGCAGGTGGCTGTACGCCACCGCCGGCGACTCGGACGGCGAATACAACACCAGCGTCAACGGCTACACCTACAACAACATCGAAGCGAAGCTCGCGACCCTGTTCGGCGACGTCGACACGCTTCGCGCGAACCACCACGGCAGCGACCACTCGTCGTCACAGACCTATCTGAACGCCCTGAAGCCCGAGACCGTGTTCTTCTCCTGCGGCGCGAACAGCTACGGGCACCCGGGTAACCGGATGCTGGACGCGTTCCGGACCCTGGTCAACGACAAGGGCGTCGGCACGGACATGTACATCGCGAACAACCCGTGCGACGTCTACCAGTCCGACGGCACGACCCTGACCAATTACAGCGGCGTGCTGAACCAGAACGGCGACATCTGGGTCCATACGACCGGCGGCGGCACCGGCTACACGATCGCGTACGACACCGGTGCGCGCACGTACACCGCGTACGGCGCGAACACACCCACCCCGACGCCGACCCCGACGCCGGCGTTCGATCCCTCGAAGGTCGTCGTCAACGAGTTCCTCATGGCTCCGAACGTGACCTACACCCAGGAATTCGTGGAGCTCTACAACCCGCAGAGCGTCGGAGGCGACCTCGGCGGTCTGTACATCGACGACGTCGCCTCAGGCGGCGGCGCGCCCAAGGTCATCCCGGCCGGCACGACCATCGCCCCGCGCGGCTATTACGTCATGAGCTTCGCGTCCGGGTTCCTGAACAACACCGGCGCGGAGGATGTGCGCTACCTGAAGATCGTGGGCGGGGTCGAGACCGTCTACGACACCTACCACTACAGCCTCGGCTCCACGCAGTACGACAAGGTCTTCCACCGCAAGGGCGACGGCGGGGCGTGGTGCAACACGATCTCGTCCAACGTGACGAAGGGCGCCGCGAACCCGACCACGTGCCCCTGACCCGCGTCCTGCTGCTCGTCGCGGCCCTCGGCCTGGTGGCCGGGGGCTGCGGCGGCAGCCCACCCGGCGCGGTCGTACTGGTGAGCGGCCGCGACGATCACGGTCTCGTGTATCGCGCGGCGGTAGGGCTCCAGCGATCCTCCGACGACGCGACCGTCGTCGGGAGCGTGCCCGACGGGACGTTCGCCCGGGTCGTCGACCGGCGAGCCGAGTGGCTCCGGATCCGATCCGTCGGGACCGATCCGCAGGAGGGCTGGATCAACACGTTCTACCTTCGCGATGTCGCTGTCGGGCTCCAGCCGCCCCGCCAGGTCACCTTCCTCGACGCGGCGGAGCGCGACGGAACGGTCATGGTGCTCGTGCGGCCTCGCGACGAGCCCGACGCGACGGGCACCTGGGTGGCCGCGGCATCGCTTCGCGAGGTCGGCGCGGCACCGTAGCTCAGCGGTGACGCCCGGCGTACAGCTCACGGATGAACGCGGGCGCCCACTCGAGGTAGCGCTCCTGCGCCTGGGGCGGCAGCGAGAAGAAGTCACCGCTGACCGGGTGCGGCCCGCGCGCGGGATCGCAGGCGCAGTCCATGACCCAGACGCCCGTGCCGTCGTCGTAGGCGTTCAGCCGGTAATCGATCGTGATCTCCTCGCCGGCCGCGATGTCGCGAAGCGCCATCACCGTCTGGTCCGTGCTGACCGCGTTCGGCTCGCACGCGTGATTGAGGTAGCAGCGAGGCTCCGGCAAGACCCTCCAAAGGCCGAGGCCGACCTCGGCGAGATGGTCGCGCTCCCACGGGCCGAGCGAGGGCAGCCGGTCGCGGTCCACGATGGGTCCGCGTTCGAACTCGAGGATCCGCTCCCGAGCGGCGAACGGTCGTGCGGCGAAGACGCCCCTGCCCTTGCCGGGCGCGTCGAGCACGACGACGTCTATCGGAACATGTCCTTGTCGTGCGGGCGCACGTACGTGCGTGCCGTCTCGCTCCCCTCGGGCATCGCGAGGCCGCGCACGATGGCCGCGGGCCGGCGGTCGAGCTTCCCCATCACCAGCTCGGTCGCCGCGGCGATCTCATCCGCGATCGCGATCTCGGTGACCCGCATCTCGTAGCCGTCCGGGTCGAACTCGCCGATGTACCGGCGGAGCGCGGGCAGACCGCTGATCCCGATCGCGACGTTCAGGTGGCCCTCGCGCCAGGCGCGGCCGAACGTATCGGTGATCACGACCGGGACGTCCACGCCGGTCTGGATCTCGATCCGCGCGCGGATCCGCGCCGCGGAGGCGTCGGGGTCGACCGGCAGCAGGATGACCGTCTCCGGGGCGCCGGCGTTGGAGTGGTCGACGCCCGCGTTCGCGCACACGAAGCCATGCTTCGTCTCGACGATCAGCACCCCGCGCTGCCAGCGCACGATCCGGGCGGTCTCATCGAGCACGATCTGCAAGCCTCTCGCATCCTTGCCCGACTCGGCGGCCATACGCTCGGCCTGCGCGCCGGGTACGACGTCGGCGAGCCTGCGGATGCGGCCCTCGGATTTCGACACGACCTTCTGCGCGACCGCGAGGACATCGCCCGCCAGGAACGCGCGGCCCGACGCGCGCACGCACGCGACGAGCATCGCGGCGAGGTCATCGCCCGGCCTGATCTCCGGGAGGCCGTCGATGGGGATGAGCGTGAGGTCGGGCACCTCCGCAAGTCTGGCTGATAGCGTGGGCCGGTGCCTGATGACCTGCTCGCGGCGGCACGGATCGGCCACCTCGCGACCGCGAGCCGTGACGGCCGGCCGCACGTCGTCCCGGTGTGCTTCGCCTGGCTCCCGCCGATCATCTACTCGGCGATCGACGGCAAGCCGAAGCGCACATCGCTCCTGCGGCGCGTCCGCAACATCCTCGAGACCGGCCGCGCGGCCTTCGTCGTCGATCGGTGGAGCGAGGACTGGAAGCAGCTGGCCTACGTGCTCGTCGAAGGTCCGGCGGTCTTGCTCGAGGGCGGTCGCGAGCGCGACGAGGCGCTCATCCTCCTCACCGCGAAGTACCCGCAGTACGACGACCTGCCGCTCGACGGCGACCCCGTGATCAAGCTCACCGCCGAACGCACGGTGGAGTGGCACGCCTAAACTCGCGGCCTCATGGAGTTCGGCTTCACGCTCAAGCCCGATCACTCGCTCGAGCGCATCGTCTCGCTGACGAAGCTCGCGGAGCAGGCCGGCTTCACGCACGGCTGGGTCTTCGACAGTCACGTGCTGTGGAAGGAGCCGTACGTGCTCCTCACGCTCATGGCCCAGAACAGCGCGACGCTGCGCCTCGGCACGTGCGTCACGAATCCGGCGACGCGCGAGCCGTCGGTGACCGCGAGCGCGCTCGCGGTCCTCCAGATCCTCTCGAAGGGCCGGATGGACCTCGGCATCGGCCGCGGCGACTCCGCCCGCCGGGTGCTCGGCAAGAAGCCGACGACGCTCGACGACCTCGAGGCCGCGACGAACGCGATCCGCGACCTCTGCGAGGGCCGCGCGGTCCGGTACGACGGCACCGAGCTGAAGCTCGACTGGGCCGAGCGCTACGAGCTGCCGGTGTGGATCGCGGGCTACGGGCCGAAGGCGCTCGCTGTGACCGGCCGGATCGCCGACGGCGCGGTCATCCAGCTCGCCGACCCGAGCCTGGTGCGGTGGTGCGTGGGGCTGCTGCGGGAAGGGACGCGCGCCGCGCGGCGCGACGCCTCCGACGTGAAGGTCATGGTCGCGGCGCCCGCGCACGTCGGTCGCAAGGCCGAGGTCCGCGAGCGCGTGCGCTGGTTCCCCGCCCTGGTCAGCAACCACGTCGTCGACCTGGTCCGCCGCTACGGCGAGCAGGGCCTGCCGGCCGACCTCACGAGCTACGTGCGCGACCGGCCGGGCTACGACTACAAGCACCACGCGGAGTCGGGATCGTCGAACGCCGGGTTCGTCGACGACGAGTCGGTCGACCGGTTCTGCGTGACCGGCGAGGTGACCGAGCAGGTCGAGAAGCTCCACGCGCTCGCCGACGCCGGGATGTCGCAGTTCAACCTGTACCTCATGAGCGGCGACGAGGAGCGGCAGCTGGAGGCATACGGCAAGGACGTGATCCCGAAGCTGCGGGGGGTCGCGGCCGCCACCGGCTAGCGGAGAACGAAACCCTCGGGCAGCGGATCGTCGGGCGCGATCCAGAGCTCCGACCGGCCGGTGAGCCAGGCGGACCCGGCGACCTCCGGCACGACCGCGTCGTATGGACCGACCGTCGTGGCGCGGAGCGCGCGACCGCGGAAGCGCGTGCCGATGATGCTCTCGACCGTGAACCAGGCACCCTCGCGGAGCCGCCCGCGGGCCCGCTCGATCGCGACCCGCGCGCTGACGCCGGTCCCGGTCGGCGAGCGATCGACCTCGCCCTCCGCGAACACGCAGACGTTCCGCGAGTCGGCGCCCACGCCGTGCGCCTTCCCGGTCAGGATCGTGCCGTACAGGAAGGAGAGATCCGCCGCATCAGGCGACTCGGGATGCCGCACCTCGCGCGCGCTCATGACCGCGCGCTTGATCCGCATCCCGACGTCGATGCACCGCCGGAACCCGCTCGCATCGAGCGCGATGCCGAGCGCGTCCGCGTCGACGAACGCGTAGAACGCGCCGCCGAATGCCAGGTCGTAGCGGACCTCGCCGAGTCCCTCGACCTGCACGGTCTCATCGAGCGCGACGGCGAACGACGGCACGTTCTCGAACACGACCTCGCGCACCCGCGCGCCGTCGCGGGTCGCGCGTGCGGTGACGCGGCCGGGCGGCGCGTCGTACCGCACGACGTCGCCGCTGCGCTCGCCGGTCTCGAGCAGCGCGGTGGTGAGCGCGACGATCCCGTGGCCGCACATCGTGCTCCAGCCCTCGTTGTGCAGGAACAGGACGCCCAAGTCCCCGTCGGGCGTGACCGGCTCGGTCGGGATCGCGCCGTACATGTCCGCGTGCCCGCGGGGCTCGAACACGATCGCGCGCCGCAGCCCGTCGAGGTGCTCGCGCGCGTAGCGGCGTTTCTCGAGGATCGTGGCGCCGGGGATGGGATCAATGCCGCCGGTGACGATGCGGAGCGGCTCGCCGGCGGCGTGCGACTCGAGCGTCGTGATCCGCCGCCAGGCCTTCGGTGGCGCCCAGTTCCGCATTCGTCCGCCGGGGCGGGCTATGCCCGACCCGGGCGAGCCCCATTCAAATGAACGATGCCGTCCTTCATGACGAACGCCACCGAGCTCCGGTCCTTGAACAGGGCGATGTTCGCGAGCGGGTCGCCGCGCACGCCGACGAGGTCGGCACGCTTCCCCGGCTCGATCGTGCCGACGAGCGTGTCGACCCGGGCGCACTCGGCCGCGGTCTTCGTCGTCGCGACCAGCGCTTGCAGCGGGGTCATCCCGTTCTCGACCATCAGCGCGATCTCCTCGGCGTTCGTGCCGTGCGGGCCGACGCCGGTGTCGGTGCCCATCGCGATCCTGACGCCCATCTCGACGGCCATGCGGAAGGAGCGCTGATGCGCCTCGACGACCTCCTTTGCCTTGCGGACCGCATAGGGCGGCAGCGACGACGGATCCTTCTCCGCGCGGCGGATCACCCACTGCGGCGCGACGAGCGTCGCGACGAGGAACGTGCCGCGCTTCTTCATCTCGGCGCAGATCTCCTCGGTGAGGTAGATGCCGTGCTCGATCGACTCCACGCCGGCGACGACGGCGTTCTTGATCCCCTGCGTCGCCTGGGCGTGGGACATGACCGTCTTGCCCGCCGCATGCGCCTCGTACACGACCGCCGCGATCTCCTCCGGCGAGAAGCCCGTCGCGCCGGGCTCGTCGTTCGGCGAGAGGACGCCGCCCGAGGTCATGATCTTGATCTGGTCGGCGCCGGCCCGGAGGACCTCGCGGGTCACGCGCCGGATGTTGTCGATGCCGTCGACGACGCCGACCGGCCGCTCCGGATCCGGGACCGATACGTTCACGCCCGACGGCATGAGCGAGTCGCCATGCCCGCCGGTCTGCGACAGTGGCGTGACCGCGATGCGCATCCGTGGCCCCGGGAACAGACCGAGCTCGACGGCCAGCTTCACGCCGCGGGTCGTGAACCCGGCGTCGCGCACCGTGGTGAACCCGGCGTCGAGCGTCTCGCGCGCGTGGACCAGAGCGTTCGCGGTGTTGAAGCTCGGCGGCAGGAGGAGCCGCTGCTGGATGCTCTCCTGGCCGGCCGCGAGGTGCACGTGGCAGTCGATGAGCCCGGGCAGGACGGTGAGATCGCCGGTGTCGATGACCTCGGCGCCCCGGGGTTCGTCCGTCGCGATGCTCTGGATGACGCCGTCCTCGATGACCACGAACCGGCCGCGGACCGGATCGGCGCCGGTGCCGTCGATGAGCGTGCTCGCGCGCACGGCCACGGTCATGCGATCGCCTCCTCGAGCTTCGGCCGCACGTCGGTCGCGATCCGCTCGATCGTCTCGTGGTCGAACGGGGCCATGAAGTACAGGATGAAGCCGCGCGCGCCGGCCTGCCAGAGCGCGGCGCACCGCTCGACGAGCGCGTCGACGGTGTGGATCGGGTTCATCGGGCGCGGCTCCGTCCCCCTGGACCGCACGCGGATGCGCTCGAGCTGCGCCTCGACGTCGCGAACGTCTTTCCGGATGACGACGTCCGGCCGCACGGAGGTGAGCGGCGTGATCTCGCGCAGGTCGCGCTTCGCGTCTTCGCAGTGGCGTGCGAGCACCTCGAGCTTGTGCCGGAGCACCTCGGGCGTGCCGTGGCCGTGCCAATAGTCGGCGTACCGCGCGACCGTCCGGAGCGTCTTCTGCTCACCGCCGCCGCCGATCAGCAGCGGCAGCCGCCGCTGCACCGGCTTCGGCTCGGCGACCGCGTTCGTCAGCGTGTAGTGCTTGCCCGCGAAGCTCGCGGCCCCAGGCTCGTCCAGCAGGAGCCGGAGGACCCGCGCGGCCTCGTCCATCCGCGCAAGGCGGCCGGCCGTCGACGGGTAGCGCAGCCCGTACATCGCGTGCTCGCCCTCGTGCCACGCCGCGCCGAGGCCGAGCATCGCCCGGCCGTTCGTGATGTGGTCGAGCGTCGCGACCATCTTCGCGAGGACCGGCGGGTGCCGGTAGGTGTTCCCGGTCACGAGCGTCCCGATCTTCACCCGTGTCGTGAGCGCGCCCCATGCCGCGAGCAGCTCCCAGGCCTCGAACATCGGACCGGTCGGGTCGCCGTCGAGCGGGACGAAATGGTCCCAGGTCCAGACCGAATCGAAACCGAGCCGGTCGACGAGCGCGACGGTGTCGCGCAGCTCCCCCCACGTGGTGTGCTGGGCCGGGAGGTTGACCCCCCAGTGCGGTCGCGGACTTGCGGCTATCCGAGCTTCCCGGTGGCGGCGAAGCGGTCCGCCACCTCGAGCGCCTCGTCGATCGCCTTCACGCCGATCCGGAGCTCCTCCTCGGTCACGATGAGCGGCGGCGCCACGAACAGCATGTTCCAGCGGCAGAAGACGTAGACGTTGCGCTTCATGAGCTCACCCTTGAGCGCGTTCGCGAGGGCGCTCGACGGACCGTTCCACCGCTCGAGCATCTCCTTCGTGCCGCGGTCCTTCACGAGCTCGATGCCCCAGAACAGGCCGCGGCCGCGGACGTCGCCGATCGACGGGTGCCGCTGCGCGAGCGAGCGGAGCTCGCGGCCGAGGAGCTCGCCCAGGCGCGCCGATCTGGCGATGAGGTCCTCGCTCTCGTACGCCTCGAGCGTCGCGATGCCCGCGGCGCAGGCGAGCGCGTGCCCGCTGTAGGTGAGGCCACCCCAATAGACGTTCTCGTCGAAATGCTTCGCGATCTTCTCGTTCACGATCGCGCCGCCGAGCGGCACGTAGCCCGAGTTCACGCCCTTGGCGAAGGTCATGATGTCGGGGACGACATCCCAGTGCTCCGAGGCGAACCACCTACCCGTGCGGCCGAAGCCGGTCATGACCTCGTCGAACACGAGCACGATGCCGTACCGGTCGCAGAGCCTGCGGAGGCCCTGCAGGAACCCGTCGGGCGGAACGAGCAGGCCGGAGGTGCCGACAATGGGCTCGAGCAGGATCGCCGCGATGTACTGCGGCCCCTCGTACCAGATCACCTCCTCGACGTGCGCGAGCGCCTTCTGCGCGTCGTCGCCGAAGACCGAGCGGTACGGGTCGGGGTTGAGGAAGTGGACGACCCCGGTGATGCCGGGCTCGTTGGCCCAGCGGCGGTTGTCGCCGCCGAGCGACATCGCGCCCTGGGTCTGGCCGTGGAAGCTCCGCCACTGGGTGAGGATCTTGTGGCGGCCGGTGTAGAGGCGCGCGAGCTTGATCGCGTTCTCGTTCGCCTCGGTGCCGCCGGTGGTGAAGATCGTCTTGGCCAGGTCGCCGGGCGCGACGTCCGCGAGCTTGCGGGCGAGCGTGGCCTGGGCCTCGGTCGTGAACGCCGGCGTCACGTAGTTGAGCGTCGCGGCCTGCTCCTGGATCGCGCGCACGACGCGCGGATGGCCGTGTCCGAGGTTGGAGTTCACGAGCTCCGAGGAGAAATCGAGGATCCGGCGGTCGCCCGAGTGGAGCCACACGCCATCGGCGCCCGTGACGACGAGCGGCGAAATATTTCCCTGCGCGGACCAGTTCACGAGAACGTGCTTCTTCGTGTCCGCGAGGACCTTGGCGATGTCGGTGCGATCTGCCGTGAGCGCCATCGGAGCTCGGACTATACGCTCGGGAGGGAACGATGACCTTCTTCGGCCTGCAGCTTCACCCGCAGTACACGACCTGGGACGAGATGCGCGACGCCGCGCTCCTCGCCGAACAGGCCGGGTGGGACGTCCTGATGACCTGGGACCACTTCGTGCCGCTCATGGGCGATGTCACCGGGCCGAACCTGGAGGGCTGGCAGGTGCTCGCCGCGTTCGGCGCGATCACCAAGAAGCCGCAGATCGGGATGCTCGTCACCGGGAACACGTACCGCCACCCGGCGGTCCTCGCCAACATGGGCGCCACCCTCGACAACATCACGAACGGCCGCGCGGTCCTCGGGATCGGCGCCGCGTGGAACGAGCACGAGCACCGGATGTACGGGATCGACTTCGACACGCCCGCCATCCGGCTCGCGAAGCTGCGCGAGGCGACACGCATCATCCGCGGCCTGCTCGACACGGGGAACGTCACGTACGAGGGGAAGTACTACGAGCTCAAGGACGCGACGCTCGGCACGCGCCCGATCCAGAAGCGCCTCCCGATCCTCGTGGGCGGCGGCGGCGAGCAGGTGACCCTGAAGATCACCGCGCGCTACGCCGACTGGTGGCACGGCTTCGGGACGCCGGAGATCATCGCGCACAAGCTCGACGTCCTGAAGCGGCACTGCGAGGACGTCGGCCGCGACTACGGCGAGATCTCGCCCACCGCAGGCGGCGGCATCCTGGTCCGCGACGACCTCAACACGGTCGACAAGCGGATGCGCGAGGTCGCGGCACGGAACAAGGTCGAGGCGCCCAATCGGCCGGCGGTCCTCGGGAAGCCCGACGACATCGCGAAGCGGCTGCTCGAGTACCACAAGGTCGGGGTCAGGGGCTTCCTGTTCGGGATGTCACCGCCGTACGACCCCGAGACGATCGAGCGGACGATGAGCGAGGTGAAGCCGCGGTTCCTGGAGCTCGCGGGCGAGCGCTAAGCCGCCTTCGCGTACGAGCCGCGAGCGTCCGCGATCTCGAAGGTGATGTCCCGCTGGCGGACCACCGCGAGGGCCTGCTCCGGGGTCATCCAGATCCACTCGATCGCCGCGGCGAGATCGGAAAGAAGCTTCTGCATTTCGGTACCCCCGTTCGCGTTCTTGCTCCGCGGCAGCATCGCTCCGCCGGCCCTTCCCGACCGCCAACGGCGCCGCATCCGGCCGGTCGTTCGCGTCACGGCCCGAGTGTGTCGGCCGATGCGCTTGACTCCGGGCGGCACTATTCAGCGGACGTGGATACCGCGGCGGTCGCCGATTTCCTGTCGGAGAGCCCGCTCTTCGACTGCCTGAGCGCCCAGGACCGGACCGCGCTCGCGGCGAAGATGCGCCCGCGCCAGTTCGCGCGCGACGAGGTCGTCTTCCATCGCGACGACCCTGCGGGGCAGGTGTTCCTCATCACGTCGGGCACCGTGAAGGTGTCCGTGCCGGACGAACAGGGCCGGGAGGTCGTCGTCGCGGTCGAGCGGGGCGGCGATGTGTTCGGCGAGCTCGCGCTGTTCGACGAGGGCCCCCGGTCGGCGACGGTCACCGCACTCACCGAGACCCATGTGCTCGCGCTCGCGCGCCAGGAGTTCATCACGACGCTCGAGCGCAACCCGGACGCGATGCGCCGGATGCTCTCGCTCCTCGTGAAGACCGTCCGGCACAGCACCGGGCATGTCGAGGACCTCGTGTTCCTCGATCTGCCGGGACGCGTCGCGAAGTGCCTCATGGACCTTGCCGATGCGTCGGACGGCGAGAAGGTCGACCTCACGCAGGAAGACCTCGCCGGATTCGTCGGCGCGACGCGCGTGTCGGTGAATCGCGTGCTGGCCGACCTCGAGAAGCGCGGGGCGATCAAGATCGGCCGCCGGAACATCCAGCTCAAAGACCGGGCGATCCTCCAGAGCGAGATCCGCTACTAGATGCGGAAGGCGGCCCCGGTGGGGCCGCCTTCGCGGACGTACGGGGTGCCGGTCCGGGGCTAGCCCCAGCCGTGCTCGTTGCCGGTCTCGCCGGTGTTCGTGGTCGTGATGTCGCCGTGCGAGGAGTCGATGCCCGGGTCGAGCCGGGCGTCGCCGAGCATCGCGCCGTCGGCCGCAGCCGCGTTCACGTTGCCCTCGAACGGGGCGACGTCGTTGATCGGACGGATCGACGTGGCGTCGCCGGCGTCGACCAGGTGATCCGAGAGCCGGGCCTGGAAGTCGGGCGAGACGCCCTGGTACTGGCCGGAGTACGGGTCGTCGACGGTCGCGCCCGCGTTGACGTTGCCCTCGAACGGGGCGACGTCGTTGACCGCACGGGTGTTGCCGGCGAAGTCGCCGGTGCTCACGAGGCCTCGGCCGAACTCGGGCGAGTTCGGGTCTTCGACCGCGGAGGTGCCGGTCGTGCCGAATGGCGCGACGTCGTTGACGGCGCGGACGCCGGAGAGGTCGCCGGTGCTCGCCACCGCGCGGAGGTCCGCCGGTGCGTCGTCGTGGATCGCGCGGGTGCCGCTCGCTGCCGGGTCGATCAGGCCCTCGCGCGTGCCGGCGGTGCCGTCGGTCGCGATCGTGCTCGCGGTGCCACCGACGCCCAGGTCGGAGGTCGTGGCACGCGTCGCGCCCATCAGCCCGCCGCTGACGGTGAAGGCCTTGCTCATCCGCTGGTCGACACC